>CAZTMN010000026.1:0-43638 GCA_964615275.1 uncultured Beijerinckia sp.
CGCACACCAGCTGCTTGAAAACGGTTTCGTGCCCCTGGCCCTGGGTCACGGCGCCCGAGATGAGCGTCATCGTACCAGTGCGATCGAAACGAATTTCGGCGCCTTCGATGCCAGGCGCCGCGGCTTTCTCGATCGAGTTGGAGATCCCGATACCGCGCAATTTACCGCGCTTGCGCGCCTCGGTGCGGCGTGTCTCGAAACCGGCCCAATCCGCCATCTCCAGGCATTTATCCATGCACTGCTCAAACTTGCCGCTATCGTACTTGAACGACAGAGCGGTTTGATACGGCAGCGCGGAGGGCGGAATAATGTTCTTGCGACGGATTTCCACCGGATCGATGCCAAGCTCGCGGGCAGCGCAATCGATCAGCCGTTCCAGCACGTAGGCCGCCTCAGGCCGGCCATTGCCGCGATAGGGCCGCATCCAATGGGTGTGTGAAAAAGTGGCCGTGACATCAATATCGATGGCTGGCGTCGTATAGACTCCGGCCAGCGTTCCAAGATTGCTGACGGGGCCGCCATCGGAGCCGGGCTGCACATAAGCGCCTAGGTTGGCCACCGTCCTGAAACGCATCGCAAGGAATTTTCCATCCTTGTCGAGCGCCAATTGCGCCTCGGTGATATTGTCTCGTGCGGCAGCGTCGGCGAGAAAGCTTTCACTGCGCGTTGCCGTCCATTTGACGGGACGGCCGGTGATTTTCGCAGCCAGCAGAACCAGCCCGACCTCGTTGAACACGCCCGATTTCATACCGAAGCTGCCGCCAATGTCCCCGGCAACCACCCGGATCCGGCTTTCGGGCACACGCAATGTCTCCGACAGGCGTTCGCGAAAATCCAGCGCGCGCTGCAGCGTCGTGTAACAGGTGTAGCGATCGGCAGCGGCGTCATAGACACCGATGGAGCCGCGCGGCTCCATTGTCGCCGCCATCACGCGCGAAATATTGAACGTCTGTTTGACGACATGGTCAGCTTTTGCAAACGCCTCATCGGTCTTTGCCTTGTCGCCTTCGGTGTGCACGAAACAGATGTTGTCAGGATTGTCCGGATACACGGCCACCGCATCCGGCTTCAACGCGTCGGGCGCGGTAAACACGCCTGGAAGTTCCTCGTAGTCAACGTCGATCAGTTCCAGCGCATCCAGCGCCTGATGGCGGGACTCTGCAACGACAAAGGCGACATAATCGCCGATCCAGCGAACTTCGTCCTTGGTCATGCCGGGAAGCGCGGGCCGGTAGATGGGCGAACCGTCGCGTTTCTTCTTGCCTGCCGGGCGGGGCAAATCATCGTAGCCGGACTTGTCCCAATCTTCCCAGGTCAGCACCGCGAGCACGCCGGGAGCGGAACGGGCGCGCGTCACGTCCAGCCGGGTGATTTTTGCATGGGCGTGACGTGGCCGCAGGACAACGCCATAGGCCATGTTCGGCAATTGAATGTCGTCGACATAGCGGCCGCCACCGCGCAAGAGCCGCGGATCCTCAAACCGCGTTACCGGCTGGCCGAGCGCATATTCACCCATCATGGTCTCCCGTTTTTTGTAGCAGCCGCCGAAAGCCTGGCGGATAGTTGAAGCAGCTCTGCCGAATGTCAGGTCTGCACTAAGCGCCCCGCAAAAGAAAATCGGCGCAACGCTCGCCAATCATGATCGAGGGTGCATTGGTATTGCCGCTGGTAACCTGCGGCATGACCGAAGCATCTGCGACCCGTAACCGCGGCACCCCGATAACGCGCAATTGCGGATCAACGACAGCCATGTCGTCGGTGCCCATCTTGCAGCTGCCAACGGGATGATACACCGTCTTGGCGACGGTCCGGCAATGTTCTTCAAGCCGCGCATCATCGAGCTCGTCGGCCTCACCAGGCGCTATCTCCCGTTTTACCAGCGGCCGCATGGCGGGCGTGCGAAATATCTTCCGGCTCAGTTTAACGCCACGGATCAGAGTTTCCACGTCCTGTCGTTCGGTCAGCACGCGCGGGCTGAACGACACAGAATCATCGGGATCGGGCGAGCGAAGTTTCACATATCCGCGCGACTTGGGCCGCAGCACGCACGGACTGATAATCATGCCATGCAATTGCGGAGGCAACATGCCGACATCGCCGCTGAGCACAGGGATGGTGTGGTACTGGACATCGGGACGCCCCGATCCATCGGTTGAAACAAAGCCGCCGGTTTCGAGCAGGTTCGAGGCAAGTATGCCACGCCGGAAAAGCATATATTCTAGGCCATGGCGGATAGCGCGTAAGCCACGGTCCTGTCCGAAGAACCCGAGTGGCTGGCTCAGTTCGACTGAAACCTGCGCCGCCACATGGTCGTGGAAATTTGCGCCGACGCCGGGCAGATCGCGGCGGACCTGGATACTCATTTCCGCCAGGTGCTGTCCCGGCCCGATGCCATTGAGCATCAGCAATTTCGGGCTGGCGAGCGCGCCTGCACTTAGGATCACCTCTTCCTTGGCGCGCGCCTCGACGCCGTTGGCGCCCCTGCCGCCATAACGCACGCCTGCAGCGGCGCCATTTTCCATGATGATTTCACTGACCGGAGCTTCAGTCTTGATCGACAAGAGCGGACTGCCAGCGACAGATTTCAGATAGGTCGCCGCCGTCGAACCGCGTCGGGCGGCGGAGATCGTGTTCTGGTAGAAGCCGACGCCTTCCTGTTTCTCGCCATTGAAATCGTCGTTGTAGGGCAGGCCGGCCTGCTGGGCAGCGCGCAGGAAGGCATATCCCAGCGGGTGGCGGTAGCGGCAGTCGATGACTTTCAGGTGACCGTCGGTGCCGTGGTACGGGGCCGATAGCCGCTCATTGGATTCGGCCTTGCGAAAGTACGGCAGGACATCGTCATAGCCCCAGCCGGGGCAACCCATGGCGCGCCAGTCGTCGTAATCCTCCTTCTGGCCGCGGATATAGACCATGGCGTTGACCGACGAGCCGCCACCCAGCGTCTTGCCCTGCGGGATGAAAAACGTCCGCTTGTCCTTCAGCCCGTCTTCGGGTTCGCTTTCGTACATCCAAAAGCGTTTGGTGCCGATCAGGCGGAAGAACATGGCCGGGATGTGGATCATCGGCGTGTTGTCTTTCGGCCCCGCTTCGAGCAGGAGAACGCTCTTTCCGGCTTCAACCAGACGGGTTGCGATGACACATCCTGCCGATCCACCACCTGCAATAATGTAGTCATAGGTTTCCATGTCGTCTCCCCGGGGGCTGCGCGGTCTCTTGCGGCCGGCATTTGCGCTCCCTGTTTAAACTGCCATAAGTTGGCTGAAAAGACGGAGACAAGGATGTTTGAGGCCCTCAAGGGTTTTCTGGCAGAATTCGCCGGCAGCCAGTCGCCGGTAAGGGAATTCGATGACAATGACATCCGGCTCGCGGCGGCAGCCCTGCTGGTCCATGTCGGCGACGCCGATTGTCATTTCGGCAAGCGTGAGCGAAACCGTGCGCAGGCGCTGGTGGGAGAATATTTTCAACTCGATCCGGTAAGGGCCGCCACGCTTATCCGCGAAGCGCTGGAACGCGACCACGAGGAAGCAAGCATCGACAGTTTCGTAGGCGTGTTGAAGCGCCATCTGAACAAGGATGCACGCCTCAAGATCGTTACAATGATGTGGGACATCGTATATGCCGACGGCAGCGCCAACGATGCGGAGGATTCCATTGTCTGGCGCATCGCAGGCATGCTGGAAGTGCGCCAGGAAGACCGCGAAATCCTGCGCCGCAGCCGCATTCCCGACGAACTCGGACGGTCCGGGGACGGGTCTTGAACCAGGCTTCGAACAAAGGCGCACGGATTGGCGAGCGGCAATTGCCCGCGCTCATAACTGGCGCATCCAGCGGTATCGGCGCCGACCTTGCCAGGGTTTTCGCCCGCAACGGCCACCCGCTTGCCCTCACCGCACGCGATGGAGGCAGGCTGGATCAGCTGGCTGGCGAAATCAGGGAAGAGCACGGGATGGATGTCATCACCGCGGTTAGCGATCTGGCGCGGCCGGGCGGACCGGAACTGCTAAAGCGCCAACTCGAGGACGCGCATTTTACTACCGGTATTCTGGTCAACAACGCTGGATTCGGACTGAATGGATCGTTCGGTGAACTCGACCGCGGCCAGGTTCTGGAGTTACTCGATCTCAACGTTCGGGCCCTGACCGAATTGTCGCATCTGTTCCTGCCGGACATTGTCGGCACCCGCGGCGCGATATTGAACGTCGCATCGGTAGCATCCTTCTTTCCCGGCCCCGGCATGGCTGCGTATTACGCCAGTAAAGCCTACGTGCTATCCCTGAGCGAGGCGCTTGCGGTTGAACTGAAGGATGCTGGTATGCGGGTCAGTGCGCTGTGCCCGGGACCGACAAGATCCGGCTTTGCCCGCCGTGCCGGGATTCCTTCAAGGGGCGAGGCGTCGTATACGATGGATTCCCTGCCGGTCGCAGAGCTTGGATACGCGGGGCTGATGTGGGGGACGCGGGTGATTGTTCCGGGATGGAGCAACCGCACAGTGCGCATGGCATCGTGGATTTTACCGCACGTCCTGTCGATGCGCGGCATCGCCCGAATCCAGTTGCGGCGACAATTGCTGCGGCGACGGGATGAAAACTGACGAAACAGTGCCGCCATCACCGGAGCCGGCTTCAAGAACGGAACACTTATTTCAGGAGCGGAGATATTGGACAAGAAGGTCCTGATAATTTTGCATCAGGAAAACTCGACACCGGCGCGGGTCGGCAATCAGCTCATGGCCATGGGCTATCAGCTCGACATGCGGCGCCCGCGGTTCGGCGATCCCCTGCCCGAAACGATGGATAACCATGCGGGGGTAATCATATTCGGCGGACCCATGAGCGCCAATGACGACGATGACTACATGCGCCTGGAGACCGACTGGCTTGCCGTGCCGTTGAAAGAAAACAAGCCGGCGCTGGGTATTTGCCTCGGCGCTCAAATGATGGCCCGGTTTCTGGGTGAACGCGTCTACAAGCCGGAGAACGAGGAGGTCGAAATCGGATATTACCCGGTTGAACCGACGGATGCCGGGAACGCACTCTGCGCCGAACCGTTCCCGGGTCTTGTTTATCAATGGCATCGTGAAGGTTTTGATCTGCCGGCCGGGGCGACGCTCCTGGCCAGCGGCGATGAAATTTTCCCGGTACAGGCGTTTCAATATGCCAGCGCCACGGCCCTTCAATTTCATCCGGAAGTAACCTATGCGATCATGAATCGCTGGACGACGCGCGGCCATGACCGGATGCAAACGCCAAGCGCCAAACCGCGTCATCTACACCTTGAAGGCTGGTATCGCTTTGACCCGCCGGTTGCGGCATGGCTGCGGGCATTCCTTGAAACCTGGGTCACGGGCGACAATGCCAACAACACCGGTGCGCGGGGCATCAATCCGCCATGACCAAAACCCAGTGGACCTTGTATTTCGAACCGGGCGCATAAACGCTCGAAACGCCCATGCGGGTCACGCGCCGGTTCAGCATGTTGGCGTTGTGCGGCTTCGATTGACGCCAGCCGGCAAAAGCCTCCGGCAAAGTATGGTAGCCGGACGAAACGTTCTGGACAGCGGTTTTGAAGCTGATGTTCTGACGTCTGAGAAGTGCGTGAAGTCCGCTGCGAACCTACTTGCTTGCCCCGTTCTGCGCGGCCATGCGCCAGGTCTGAATTTCGGCAACGCGTTGCAGGGCCGGATCCAATCGTACCAGCGAAAGTCTCTTGTTGCGCCGGTAGATCGAGATAATATCGCGCGCGGCGGTGGGAGAAACGCGTGCGCCCGGTTTCGCCAATGAAGCATAAAAATCCGGCCGGGCGTCGTGTTGCCGCGGGGGTTGCAATGCACATCCCGATACCGCGGCCATGACTGCGAATACCGATGAGAGGCAAAATCCTGATCCAATTGTTGACGAGCTATTCGCTGCTATCGGGTTTTGTTCCACTGCCACTACCATTCTTGCCAATCAGCCGGGCCAGCTTGTCGAAATCGCGCAAGTTCAGATCGCGCTGCGGGAATGGAATTTCAATACCGGCTTCCTTGAAGCGGCGGAAAATTTCGAATCGCAAATGGCTGCGCACGGTCAATGACGAATCGACATTGCTGATGAAAGCACGCAATTCGAAATCGAGAGAGGAATCGCCGAACCCCTGAAAAACCACATAGGGCTTGGGATTTTCCATGACCAGCTCATGGGTCGAGGCGCAGGCCAGCAAGACCTCCCGAACCTGGTCCGGGTCGGAATCGTAACTCACGCCAACCGGCACGGCAATCCGTCCGGTTTGGTTGTTGCGAACCCAGTTCTTGACAACTCCGGTCATCAGATTGGAATTGGGCAAAATCACCATCTGCCGCTCGAACGTTTCAATTTCCGTAGAACGGACGTTGATGCGCCGCACGTATCCTTCATCGGATCCGACGACGACCCAATCACCCACCTTGATGCTGCGCTCCCACAGCAAGATGAGTCCGGAGACGAAGTTGCTGACGATGGCCTGCAAGCCGAATCCGATACCAAGCGAAAGCGCGCCGGCGACAAAAGCCAGTTTTTCGAAATTGAGCCCAAGATATCCAAGCGAAAAAGCGATCGCCGCAAAAATACCCAGGTATTTTGCGCTGGTGGAAATGGAGTTTTGCAATCCACCGTCAAGGCTCGTGTGCGGCAGATAACTTTGTTCCAGCCATTGCTGGAAAGCCTTGGCTACCAGGTAACCGCCAACCAGCAATCCGATCGCGATCAGTGCGGTCGTGAACGAGATCCGAATGCCGCCAATGTCGAATCCAAAAAACAGGACATTGAGGGTGCTCGCAATCGTCACGGTCTCAACGCCGAGCGGAGCGACAAGCGCAACACCGGCAGCAATGTAGATAACCAGCCGGAACGCGCCGATTACGATAATGGATATCTGTTTCAACGCCGAACGCTGCATACCGAAGGTCGCAAGCGCCAGGTTGCCGGCAAATGAATTGGGATCCAGCGCCCGGGCACAGCCCGTCGATACAAGGCGGATCAGCAAAAACGCCATCACGAGGATGAAGCCGACGCGGACGATCTGCCCGACCATGAAATCAGCCACGTTAAAATACCCGACGATGTTGGCGCCAAGGATCGTCAACACGGCAAGCCAGATGGCCAGACGCCAGAGCCCGAGAAATGTCGGTTGGGCATCGACAACGGGGCCAAGTTCAGCGTCCATCTGCGAGGCAACGCTGGCCGTTCCGTACAAGGTAACGGCAATCAGGATCGCGACGGCCAGGGATCCGACCACAATCAAGGCCTGCGACATGACGAGCGAGGCCGCGGTCATGTTGAAGAGCACATCGATTACGCGCATTGACGCTATGATCACCATGGCGCGAACCGCCAATTGCGCCAGACGCCGGGCGCGAATGGTCTCAATATTGATCAGCCGCCATTCCGACTTGGCGGGCGCCAATATTCCCCGGACAAGCCCGGCAGTGAGCGCAACTTTCTGAACGGCATAAAGAAGAGATGTCGCCAGTACCTCGGTGCCGAGCGGAATCAGCTTCAGTAACTTGAGACCCTCGAACAGAGCCCACGCAATCAGGGTCGGGACCGCAAATACCACCGCGGCCACCCAAACAGCTGCCACGACTTTTTCGAAATCGGCGGGCCTTACCGATTCGCGCCTGGGAAGGATCTGGCGGGACACCTTCCACAGAACCAGGCCGAGAACGCCAATACCGAAAAGGAATACCAGGAACCTCAGCCAGTTCCCCTTATTTAACACCGCCCCGGCGCTGCCAAACCATGTTCCGAGGACCTGACCAATTTCGCCCGCAGTAACAGGGATGTCGCGAAGCAGGTCGAACCAAAATACCGGGTGCAAAGCCGATCGCGAGCGCTTCAGCAAAATCGATTGCAGGATCGCACGCCGCTTGTTCGTGATATCGTCCTCAAGTTGCCGGATGCGGACGAGGGTCACTTTGGCGCGCTTGAACAGACCGTCGGCTTCATCAAAGGCCGATTTCAGTTTTTGCCGTTGCGCAGCAACAGAAGCAGCCTCGGCGGGCGCCCCTTCCTTGGGTAGTGGACCCAGTTGATCCAGCCGGGCCTTTGCAGCCTTCTGCTGGGCATCGAAAGCATCCTGGATAGCCTGCGCTTCGGCCTGCATCGGCTCCAGTTTCGGCCGCAACTCCTGAAGCTGCTGATCCGTAATGCCCTTGTGCTTGAATGCCGCAACCTTCGTCTCAATTTCTTTTTCGAGTTCGGTCAGCCGGATGGGGAACGGCTTGCTGGCAGGCGCCTGGGCAGCTTTCGATTTTGTGGTTTGGCCAATTGCAAGCGGCAGATCCTGGGCCCGCACGACATTGCAGAAGGGCAAGAAGGTGACCGCCAAAAATACAGACAGGCAGACAAGCAATGGAATTGCGCGCGCTGCGCCGGCGTTGTCCTGGTTTTTCGCTGCAGCGAATTTCGTGATCACAACCTTGTCCCGTGATTTGCCAATCAAGAGGCGGCCCTCGGCGGTTTTGAGCGACTGCCAGCAGAAATGGCGGGATCGTCGTAGGCGTGCGTCACACCCTGCCAATCCATTATCCGGTAACCGCCTGCGCCTTCCAGAGAGCCATCGTTCACGACATATGCAACCGCCGCCGGCGACTTTCCGAATCCGCCGGGAATATCAATAACATATTCCGGATGCGCCAGTCCCGAAAGCCGCCCGCGCAACTGGCGCATCAATTCCTGCCCAGCTTCGATGCTGACCCTGAAATGGCCGGTACCGGGAGCGAGATCGGGATGATGCAGATAATATGGCTTAATTCGATGTTCGACAAACAGTCTCATCAATTCCGCCAATGTCGCTGCATCGTCATTGACGCCCTTCAACAGAACGGTCTGGCTGACCATCGGGATGCCATTGTCGACAAGCGTGGCGCAGGCCGCAGCCGCTGAAGGGCTAATCTCGCGCGGATGGTTGGCATGCAGCGCAACATAAACCGTCCTTGCGAAAGACTTGAGTGCAGCGAGCAAATCTGGGTTTACCCGGCGGGGTTCCACGACCGGCACCCTGGTATGAATCCGGACGACGCGCACGTGCTGGATTCGCGATAGCCTGAGCATCAACTCGCGAATGCGGCGGGGCGACAGGGCAAGCGGATCTCCGCCTGACAGGATCACTTCCCAGATATTTGCATTTCCCGCGATATAGTCGCAGGCGGCGTTCAATTCGCTTTCGCCAAGCACCTGGCCGGCTCCGGGGCCAACAGTCTCGCGCCGGAAACAGAAACGGCAATAGACCGGGCACACTTTCACCGCTTGCAGCAGCACCCGGTCGGGATACCGGTGAACGATACCCGGAACCGGCTGGTGCGCCAGATCCCCTATCGGGTCGGGCCGCTCGAGGATGTGCGTGTCCAGTTCGCGCACGTCGGGAACGAATTGCCGGGCGATCGGGTCCGCCGGGTCGGCTGGATCAATCAGCGCGGCAATGTCCGGGCTGATCGCGATGGCGTAGCGTTCTTCCACAGCGGCAAGCGGGCTGGCATTCTCCGGTGTCACCAGCCCCGAGGAGGCAAGTTCCCTGGCGGAGCGGACGAAACCGCCTTCGTTTTCGGTACAATCGGGCCCGGTCATGGTCGACGAAACTCCCTGCCGGCGGCAGCGGCCATCGGCGCCCACATGACATGGGCGATGGATGGCGCACCTGTCGCAAGCGCGATCAGCCGGTCTGCGCCGAGGGCAATTCCGCAAGCATCGGGCATTATTTCCAGAGCCTGAAGGAAATCTTCATCCAGCGGATAGGAATCGCCGTAGATCCGTTGGCGCTCGGCCATCTCGAATTCAAGACGGCGGCGCTGCTCCTTTGCATCCGTCAGCTCTCCAAATGCATTGGCCAGCTCAACACCACACGCGTAGAATTCAAAGCGTTCAGAATATCGCGGATCGGCCCCGCACAGACGCGCCAAAGCGGCCTCGCTGGCCGGGTAGCGATCGAGAATGGCCAGTTCCCCAATACCCAGCTGCGGCTCGATCCTGGCGCTGATCACCTTGCTGAAAATATCGCTCCAGCTGTCGTCACCGGTTATGCGTATCCCTGCCGCACTGGCGGCGGCCGCAAAGGTATCGCGCCTTGGCCCTTTTTCGCCAAGCGTTGCGTCCAGATCGACGCCAGCCAGGGTGGGGAACGCTTCCGATACGGTGAGCCGCCGCGCTGGCAGCTGCGGATCGCAGGTTTGCCCGCACCATTGCAGCGACGAAGTACCGGCAGCATTGCATGCAAGGTTTGCCAACGCGCAGCAATCGTCGATGAGTACGCCATAATCTTCGTTGCGCCGGTACCATTCCAGCATCGTGAACTCGGGCTGGTGCAACGGTCCGACTTCGCCGTTACGGAAAACCTTGCCGAGAGAGAATATCCGCTCCTCACCAGCCGCCAGCAGCTTCTTGCACGCATATTCCGGCGACGTATGCAGGTAAAGCTGCCGGGTTTCGCCCCCAGGCAAGCGCAATTCTGTCGAAAACGCCGCTATGTGAGCCTCATTGCCTGGCGAAACCTGTAGCATTGCCGGCTCGACCTCGGTGAACCCGTTGTCCGCGAACCATTGCCGCCAGGCGGAGATTATTCGCGCGCGCGCCAGCAGGAACGGCCGGCGATCAAAATGCACGGGCGGCGACCAAAATGGCGATGGGGATTGAGAATCGTCAGTCGCCTGCATTGGAATACGGCCCTTTTTCCGGGGATAGCTGCGAAATCGCGGCACGCAGCTCGAAGCCCGCCTGACGGACTGCGGGTCGATACGCGTTTTGCGGGAACATGCGGGTAAAGCCTTGCAACTGGTTCCCAAGGACGTGTATGCAACAAGCGCATGGAAGGTCGCAAGGGCCGCGAACAGCATCCCGGAAATATCAGGAGGACACTCCATTCCGGACGCTGGATCGCACGGACAGCCAACCGACAAGGACAGTTTCGTGAAAGTAATCGCCAGTTCAATCCGCAAAGGTAATATCATCGAACACACCGACGGCCAGCTTTACGCCGTTCTGAAAGCGGAAAGCTTTCATCCAGGCAAAGGCACGCCGACAACGCAGATCGACATGCGGCGGATTTCCGACGGGGTAAAAATCGCCGAACGCTACAAGACGACCGAACAGCTGGAGCGTGCCTATGTCGAGGACCAGGAATTCAACTACCTGTATTCCGACGGGGAAGGCTTTCACTTCATGAACGCCGAGACCTATGACCAGGTGCAGGTGGCGCAGGACATTATCGGCGATCAGTCGGCCTATTTGCAGGAAGGCATGAAAGTCATTCTCAGCATCTTCAACGAGGTACCGGTTTCAATCCAGCTTCCGTCCAAGGTAACGCTGGAAGTTGTCGAGACCGAACCGGTGGTGAAGGGACAAACGGCTTCTTCATCCTTCAAACCGGCCACGTTGTCGAACGGGTCGCGCGCAATGGTCCCGCCGCATATATCAGCGGGAACGAGGATCGTGATCCAGACCGACGATGGAGCGTATGTGGAACGCGCAAAGGACTGATTGACGCCCCGTAACCCGCCCCTTCCGCCATTTCGAATGGGGTCAGGCGGCAAGTTCCGACAGCGCCGCGCAGGCCTGATCCAGCAAGGTTGCCAGAGCTGCAATCTCTTCGCTTTCGGGCAATGCCCCGGCGTTGCGTGCGGTCTCCTCGATCGCGGCCGCCGCCGCTGCAACCAGGCGCGCGCCAGAATTGAAACTCATCGACTTGAGCGCATGGGCGGCCTTGCCCAAAGCTTCCAGGTCCTGGCTCTCGAACGCCTGTTCCAGTTCCTGCAGCGCCGGCGGAGCATGATCCCGATAGAGCCCGGCAACACGACTGACAAAATCCGGATTCCCGGCCTGCGCCATTTCCCGCAATTGCGCGAGCAAGGATGGATCGATTACCGCCTCTTCATCGACGGTCTCGGGCGCCGGCTCGGGGTCTTCGCCAATTATGGCTGTCGATTGGGCTTGGCCGAAAACCGATTTCAGGCAATCCGCCAGCGATTGAATCGTAAACGGCTTGTGCAGAACACCGTCCATTCCGGCATCCTTCCAGGCCGTGGCGGCAGAACCGACGACATGGGCCGTAAGGGCTACAATCGGCAAACGGCCGGCGCCGGTTTCGGCCTCGCGGGCGCGTATGCATCTGGTTGCTTCGAAACCGTCAAGAACCGGCATTGATCCGTCCATGAGAACCAGATCATAATCTTCGTGCGCGACCGCGTCGCAAGCTTCCTGGCCGTCGCTGACGATATCGGGCCTGATGTTGAAGCGGCGCAGCGCTTCATAAGCGACTTCCAGGTTCACTTCGCTGTCATCGGCAACAAGGACCCGCTTGCTGCCGTAATCGGGAAGCTCCTCAGCCTTCCGGACATCTTGCTCGCGCGCCTCCAGCCTGCCGCCCGCTGCAAGCGTCTCCAGCGCCGCAAGCGCATCGCTGCGGGCCAGCGGAAGCTCAAGGCTGGCGTCAGCCGCACCGGATTCCAGGACGCCCGCCAATTGTTCATCACCCATTACAGCCAGCGCCACGACATTGGATCCTTCGCCACCGGGGCGGAAATCAAACGCTGCCAGGTCGCAAGCATCGATTGCAACGAGGTCAGCGGCGGCATTGGCGGTAATTTCACCCGAGACTGCGGTCACGACCCGGTATCCGGCGTTTTGCAGATAATGGATCAGGGCGTCACGGGTCGCCTGCCCGGATATGGATACAATCGCGCTCGCGGTGCTGGAAAGCTGCGGCCAGTC
The DNA here is from genome assembly GCA_964615275.1 of uncultured Beijerinckia sp. GTDB lineage: Bacteria > Pseudomonadota > Alphaproteobacteria > Rhizobiales > Beijerinckiaceae > Terripilifer. The sequence continues at coordinate 12,717 of CAZTMN010000026.1, forward strand.
AACCGGCGCGCCGGACCGATCGGCGCCCGGCTGTCCGGTTGCTTCCGCGGTCAAAACAGGAAGCGAGAAATAGAACCGCGACCCGATCCCGAGCTCGCTCTCCACCGCCAGCTCACCGCCCATGGCTTCGACCAGCCGCCTTGCAATCGACAATCCCAGACCAGTCCCGCCGTAATGCCGCGTTGTCGTCTGATCTGCCTGGGAAAATGCACCGAACACGTTCGCCAGCTTGTCTTCGGCAATTCCGATGCCGGTATCGATTACCGAAAACCCTATCCAGCCGGGGTTTTGGCGATCCAGGCCAACGTGCAACTTGACGTGACCGGTCTCGGTAAATTTCAGGGCATTGTTGACCAGATTGCCTAGCACCTGGTTGAGACGGACCGGATCGGCGGTAATCTGTTGCGGGACGTCGACGTCAACATGGGCGACAAGATCCAGTTCCTTGGTTCTGGCCCGCTCGGTAAACAGGCTGACCACGGTTTCGGCGCAGGCCGATGGATCTACCGGAAGCATTTCAACATCCAGTTTGCCAGCCTCAATTTTCGAGAAATCGAGAATGTCGTTGATGATAGCGACCAGGCTCTGGCCGGAGCGGGCAATAACTTCGGCATAACGGCGCAAGCGCCCCGGCAAATTACCCGCGGCAAGCAATTCCGCCATCACCAGAATGCCGTTCATAGGCGTGCGAATTTCGTGGCTCATGGTTGCCAGAAATTCCGATTTGGCGGTATTTGCCGCCTCCGCAGCCTCGGTTGCCATGCGATAATCGCGGGTACGCTCGGCGACTTCCTCCTCCAGGCGCTCGCGGTGCCTGGCCAGCCGTTCATCGCGTTCGCGAATATCGCTCATCATCTGATTGAAGCCGGACACCAGGACGCCGACCTCATCCCGGCTCTCGTTGGGCAAACTGACGGTATAGTCATGGCGCGAACTGATCCGCGCCATCGCGATGCTCAATGCGCTGATAGGCCGGGTGATGGCCGTCTGCATGCGCATGGCGAGCAACAGCGCAAGCGCAAGGGCGCCGAGTGCGCCGAGCGCCGCCAACCCCATGGACGACAACAGACGCCCTGGCAGATCTCTGGTATCGGCAACGACCTGGAGACGCCCGACGTTGCGGCCACCCTGAATCACAGGAACTGTCAAGGCAAGGCTGCGACTGCGAAGCAGCGCAATTAGCGGAACCGATTGCGCGCCGGCAGGCAGGTGTAGGTCACGAGCCAATCGTTCGGTAGCACCCATATCGGCAAGATTGCGGCCGCCCCGGCTTTCGACACTGGCATAGACGAGCCCGGGGATACGCCCGATCGCCCGAAGACTTTAACGCACGCCGTGGGCATTGCCAGCCGCGACCGCCGGACCAGCGGTCGAAGCCAGGATCTGTGCGGCCGCCAGCATCGTATCGCGCTTTGCTGCAGCGTACCGCTGGGCCTCACGCCACAAAAGTATGCCGCCAATAATCAACTGCGCCGCAGCGATGGCGACCGTCACCAGAATTATGACCTTGGTGCGGATGCCCCAACCCGTTTTGCTCTGCAACAATTCCATCCCTGCAATCCGATTCAGGGATGAGAACAGAAAATATTAAGTATCCGGTTAACCTCAACCATCAACCAGCCGTTAGGATATCGCAGCTAAAAACGGGTTCTGGCCAGGGGATTGGTTAATGATCGCGAACGAACCGTCGCAAACCGAGTTCTTCCACGTTCTGGATTCCGACATGCGGATCCTTGTGGTCGATGACGATCCAATCCAGCGGGAATTTGCGTCAGTCTACCTGTCCAGCCCCAGCGCCGAGGTTCTCACCGCTACCGATGGCGCCGACGCCATCAAGAAACTAAGGGAAGACCGGTTTGATATCGTGTTGATCGATTTCGGCATGAACGGCGTTGAAGTGATCCAGCTTATTCGCTCGGATCCACCCCATGCGGAACTGCCGATCATCATGGTAACCAGCCACGAAGATATCTTGACGATTGATGCGGCGTTCAACGCAGGCGCGACGTCATTCGTTACCAAGCCGGTAAACTGGCGCTTGCTGAGCTACCAGATCAAGTTTGTCCTGAAGAGCCATTCGCACAAGGCTGCGGCTTGAAATTACCGGCGCGTATCAGAGCCAGGGGCGCGCGGACTTCACCTTGTCCTCAAAGCCGCCGATCGACTTGTCTTTCTGCATGGTGATGCCGATATCATCGAGACCGTTCAGCAAGCGATGCTTGTTGTGGCCGTGGATGTCGAACTTTACTTTCTCACCGTCCGGTCCGGTGATCTCCTGTACCTCCAGGTCGACGGTGAACGTCGCATTGGCGCCACGCTCGGCAGCTTCCATCAGCTTGTCCAGATCTTCCGGCGCTACCTTGGCGGGCAAGATGCCGTTCTGAAAACAATTGTTGTAAAAAATATCAGCGAAGCTGGTGGAAATGACGCAGGTAATTCCATAATCCAACAATGCCCAAGGGGCGTGTTCGCGGGATGAGCCACAACCGAAATTGTCGCCGGCGATGAGAATCTTTGCATCCTTGTAGGCGGGCTTGTTGAGGATAAAGTCCGGATTGTCCGAGCCATCATCGTTGTAGCGCATTTCCGAGAACAGGCCCTTTCCCAAACCAGTCCGGGCGATCGTCTTAAGATATTGCTTCGGGATTATCGCATCGGTGTCGATGTTGACCCGGTTCAAAGGTGCGGCGACCCCGGTCAGCGTCGTGAATTTATCCATAATATCGGTCCTGTGTGCGTGTTCGCGCCCGTCAAACAGCGCTTTGGCCGTGTTCTACACGAGATGCAGATGTGTTGTCAGCACCCCCGGTGAAGAACACGCAAAAAACCGCCGGCCCGGGGGAGGGCGGCGGCTCGACGGAAATGCTTCACTGCCCGCAAATCAGGCTGCTGCAGCCTGCTTCTTGAGAATTTCACGCTTGATCGCCAATGCGTTGCGCGACAGGTCGCCATCTCGCGCCTTGAGCAGGAACGCATCCAGACCACCGCGGTGCTCGACAGAACGCAACGCCGCCGCTGCAATCCGCAAGCGCACGGAGCGCTGCAGCGCATCTGAAATCAGCGTCACGTTGACCAAATTTGGCAAGAAACGTGTGCGCGTCTTGCGGTTGGAGTGGCTGACCAGATTTCCGGTCTGTACCGCTTTTCCTGTCAATTCGCACTTGCGGGACATGACATGTTCCTTTCAACAGACTCTACCTGTCAGGCTGCAGCTACCGGGTTGTCGCCCGGCCGCGCCAAGCGAATAAAAGCAGCGCCAACGGCGCCTTTGCGCTGGCGTAAACCGAACCGCTAACCTGAGAGAAAACGATCGCGGGTGTATATGAACAGGCGCGGCTCACGTCAAGCGCCGATACCAGCGGGCAATGATCATTTGTTCCCGGCGCAGGCGCAGGGTATTCGTCGACTATGGTTAATTTCGTTCACGATTCAGTCAGAATTTACTCTTAAATACTTCAGATTGACTTGTTCGAGATTGAACTGCACGCCCTACCCAGGCTGGATCACATGTATCAGATTCCGATTTCCCGGGCGCTCCGGCCCACGTGTAGCAAGAGTTTAGCTTCGGTTGTGGTCCTGGCCGCAATCCCGTTTCTGCTGACATCGGTACCGACCGCGCAGGCCCAGGCACAGGGGTTGAACGCCCGCTATTCTGTCACAATGCTGGGCTTTTCAGTCGGCAAGGCCTACCTCAACGGTGTTTTTGGCCCGGCGGCCTATAAATTGGATGTCAGCGCGAAATTGAGCGGCATTGCAAAGGCGGTGTCACGAGCCCGCGGCGCCGCCCGCTCGTCCGGTGTTATCAGGGCAGGCCGCGTGCTGCCGGCGGGATATGCGACGTCCACCTCAAATTCGAAGCGAACCCGCACGGTACGCATGGGAATGCATAGCGGCACCGTTCGCGCCGTCGATATCAGTCCGCCAATCCCCAATCGGCCTGGCCGCGTGCCGCTTAACGGTCAGCACAAGCGCAACATCATCGATCCGTTGAGCGCGCTGGTTTTTCCGGTTTCCGGCCGGGGACCGATCAACGGAGCCAGCGCCTGCAATCGCACGTTGCCGGTTTTCGATGGATACACCCGGTTCAACGTCGTGCTGCGGTATGCAGGCGCCAGGAATGTTCGCGCCAAGGGCTACCGGGGAACAGCCTTCGTTTGCAAGGCACGTTACCGGCCAATCGCCGGCCACCGGCCACATCGCAAGGCCGTCCGCTTCATGATGGCCAACCGCCAGATGGAAATCTGGCTGGCGCCGCTGGGTGCTTCGCGCGTGCTTGCGCCATTCAAAATCGCGGTCAACACGATGATCGGCGTTGTCGAGATCAAGGCGAAGGCGTTTCACGTTTCCGGCAGCGCGCCCACCGCGGCGGTATCCCGGTAATATTCCTCAAGATTTAGGCAGCACGGCCCGGCCGGCAGCGCAGGCGCCTGCCGGCGACTTTCCGGCATTCCGGACCCTCCTGGCCGGTTTCCGGATCGACCCGCGTCGCGTATGCGGGTGTTGTTTTGCGCAGTTGACAATGGCAGCAAATGGAGTCCTCCGGCAGTGCTGTGCATGACGTCCCTGGATTCGCGGCAATAGCTCGCCTTGTCCAAATGTAGCAGCGGCGGCGGCGCAAGACACTAGATGTTGGAAGAACAAAACGGGACTCGCGGGCGATTAGCGATTCGGCCCCGTTTCGTTCCCGCGGCGTTCGCATTCTTAATCGAATGAACAAAAAGCAACTGATTCCAATAGCGCTTCTGCAATTTATGGCCGCGCCCGGGCCTGATCCGGCGCTTTTCGCACGTATTTCGCATGTGCAGGCGGGTCAGATTCGTACAGGGCGGCATTGTTGTTAACCAGGAAGTACAAGGCGTCTTCAGCGACGCCCGGTGCATTGGAGCGAAAAAGGATAAGAGCCCTGCTCCCCAAGGTACAGCCGCGTGAATTTGCACCATTGGGCGGAACAGGCCACATTGCCAAAACGCTCCAACTGGGCAGTCTGTGAACATGGACACGAGATATTCGCGCAAAGCCACTCCTCGATCTTTGGAACCGATCGTAACCTGCACGATTTGGTTTCCCCGATGACACGCAAGCCGATTCAGCCCGGCTCCTGAGAACATGAACCTGCACAGCCCGCACAGCAAAACAATGTCCGCCGGTGAACGGGCCAGGCGCGTTACCGCCGTGCTTGGTCCAACCAATACGGGCAAGACTCATCTGGCAATCGAGCGAATGCTCGGGCATTCCAGCGGGATCATCGGCCTGCCGCTGCGCCTGCTGGCGCGCGAAGTCTACGGGCGGGTGGTGGAGAAAGCAGGCGCCCAACATGTCGCCCTGATAACCGGCGAGGAGAAGATCAAACCGCCCCGGCCGAAATACTGGATTGCGACGGTCGAGGCCATGCCGCGCGACCTGGACGTGGCCTTTGTCGCCATCGACGAAATCCAGCTGGCCTCCGACCTTGATCGCGGTCACGTGTTCACCGACAGGCTGCTCAACCGGCGCGGGCGCGAAGAGACCATGATTATCGGCGCAGAAACCATGCGAACGGTAATCGAAAAGCTGCTGCCGGGTGTAAAAACAATCTCCCGGCCGCGCCTGTCCGACCTCGCTTTCGCCGGAGACCGCAAGCTTTCGCGGCTGCCGCGCCGTACGGCCGTGGTCGCCTTTTCAGCGGAAGAAGTTTACGCCATCGCCGAGTTCATACGCCGCCAGCGCGGCGGAGCCGCTGTCGTCATGGGTGCGCTAAGCCCGCGAACGCGCAACGCGCAGGTCGACATGTATCAATGCGGTGACGTCGACTACATTGTCGCGACCGATGCAATCGGCATGGGTCTCAATCTCGATGTCGATCACGTTGCGTTTGCCGGCGACATGAAGTTCGACGGGTGGCAATACCGCAGGCTCAACCCGGCCGAGCTGGGGCAAATCGCCGGGCGCGCAGGACGTCACATCCGGGACGGCACGTTCGGCTCAACCGGCCGCTGCGCGCCTTTCGAACCGGAAATTGCCGAAGCGATCGAAAATCACCGCTTCGATTCGATCCCGATCCTGCAATGGCGCAGCAGCGACCTGGATTTTTCTTCGATCGCCGCGCTTCAGCGTTCGCTTGACCGAGAGCCGGGCGAACCTGGATTGACCCGCGCGCCGCTGGCAGAAGATGTGATCGTTCTGGATATTCTGTCCAAGTCCGAGGACGTTCAACGCAATGCCAAGACCCGGGCCGACATAGGCCGGTTATGGGACGCCTGCCAGGTACCCGATTACCGGAAGGTTTCACCGGCGGGTCACGCCGAACTCGTGCTGACGCTGTTCCGCTACATCGTGCGCGCCGGCCACATTCCAGGCCAATGGTTTCAGCGCCAGCTATCGATGTTTGACCGGACCGACGGCGATATCGACACATTGTCGGCGCGCATTGCACAGGTCCGCACTTTCAATTACATCGCCAACAGACCGGACTGGCTCGCCGATCCGGAGCATTGGCAGAACGTCACGCGTCAGGTAGAGGACAATTTATCGGACGCGTTGCATGAGCGCCTGGCGCAACGATTTGTGGACCGCCGCACCAGCGTGCTGATGCGGCGGCTAAGAGAGAATGCCATGTTGGAAGCGGAGATTACGCCTGCCGGCGACGTGATGGTGGAAGGCCAACACGTCGGGGTACTTCAGGGTTTCCGGTTTACAACGGACCCGCAGGTGGACGGCGAAGCGCAAAAGACTTTCAACGCCGCCGCGCAAAAGGCTCTTGCAACGGAAATCGAAGGGCGCGCAAACCGCGTGGGCAACGCGGTGGATGACGCGTTCGTTCTGGCACGCGATGGCGCAGTGCGCTGGCTCGGCGAAGTGGTCGGCACGCTGATCGCAGGCGAGCATATCCTAAGGCCGCGCATCCGGATTCTGGCTGATGAGCAACTCAGCGGCGCGGCCCTGGAACTCGTACAAAAACGGCTGGACCTGTGGGTCGAGACCCACGTCAAGTCACTGCTGGGGCAAGTGCTGGAACTGGAAGCCGGAGAAGGTCTCGATGGACTGGCGCGCGGTGTGGCATTTCAGATTGCTGAAACACTTGGCGTCCTTGACCGCGCGCGCATCGCCCGCGAATTACGCGAGCTGGATCAGACAGCGCGTGGCAGTCTGCGCAAGATGGGTGTGCGGTTTGGCGCTTATCACGTCTATCTGCCGCAAACCCTGAAACCGGCGCCGCGAACCCTGGCGGCACAATTGTGGGCGCTGAAGAACGACCGGGGCGATATTGCGTCTGCGCTCGACGAGGTATCGCATCTGGCCGGCTCCGGCAGGACTTCGTTTCCTGCAAATCAGGACATACCCGGCGAGTTGTTTTTGGCGGCCGGTTTCAAGAAATGCGGTTCACGCGCCGTGCGCGTCGACATTCTTGAGCGGCTTGCGGACCTGATACGACCGGCAGTGGCGTACCGGCCGGGACAGAGCGTTGGCGAACCGCCCGCCGGTACTGCCGACCGCGATGGATTTGTCGTCACCGTCGCGATGACTTCCCTCGCCGGCTGTGCGGGAGAAGATTTCAACGCCATTCTCGAAGCACTCGGTTATGTTCACGAAAAGCGCAAGGGTCCGGCGATCACCGTACCGCTGATCGAGGCCGCCCCCACACAGCCGGCTGCCGCAGACGAGAAGCCGGCGGCGGAATCCGGCGAAGCGGCAGCTGACAACGCTGTTCCCGCAAGCGCGGACAGTCCGGCAGCGATACCAGAATCCTCGACGGCAGATGCGGCGGCTTCGCCGCCGGACGACAGCGCCACAGGCGCAACACCCGAACCTGAAGCTGCCGACAGCGGTAGCGCTGGTTCCGAACCTGCGGTTCCAACCGCCACTGCGGAGACGGTGGAAATTCCCGGCGCAGCACAGGCGGAGCACGCATCCGAAATATCGTCCGCGTCGCCGCAACCGGGTATTGATCCTGCGGCTGCAACCGACGAACCGGCATCGCCAGACCCGCTTGTGCAGGAGGAGAAAGCATCCGAAGAAGTTGCCGGTAGCGAGGGCGGTGAGAACCCTGTTGGGCCTTCTTCTGAAGCTCCGCCTGAAGGCGAACCAGCCGGGGAAGGCGCACAAGCGCCGGCCGACGACACTGCGGTACCGCCAGCCGCGGCGGAGGCGGCGGATGCGGGCCCTGCCAGCCAACCGGTGCAGGATGCCGGCAATGCTGAAGCCGAAAGCGATCTTATCGAAGTCTGGCGTCCGAAACGCAGCGGGCCACGCCGTCAGCAGCAAAGGGGCGGACAGCGCGGAAGAAATTTTCAGGGCAGAGGCGATAACCGCGAGAACGCAGAGCCAGGTTCCGGCGAACAACAAGACAAGTCGCAGAACCAGGCAGACCGGCGACCCGGTGGGAACACAGCAGGCCGCAACCGGAAGAACCGGGATAATGGCGGAAAGGATTTTGCCGCGCACAAACATGGCGGAAAAGGCCGGGGCGGTCCAAAAAGACATGGCGGTGGCAAAGACGGTAACAGGAACTTCGCTTCAACCGGACGCCCAGCCGGCCGCGACCGGCAGCCGGATCCGGATTCGCCTTTCGCCAAGTTGGCCGCCCTGAAACAGCAATTGCAGGACAAGGGCGGGAACGGCAACGATTGACCGCGTCAGTTTCAGCAGCCGAAACATGAGTGAAGACCAGCGCCAGCGGCTGGACAAGTACCTCTGGTTCGCCCGGGTCGTCAAAACCCGTACGTTGGCTGCCAAACTCATCTCTGGCGGGAATGTCCGGGTGAACACGGAACGGATCACCAGCCCGTCGAAACTGGTTGCGCCCGGAGATGTTCTGACCATCGCTGTGCAACGCACGGTGCGTGTGTTGAAAATCAATGCACCGGGCGTTCGACGCGGGCCTTTTGTTGAAGCGAAGCAATTATACGAGGAAATCGGCGAGACCGCGACGCCAGCCAAGCACGGCATGGCCCACGATACGCGTCCGGATTCGAAGCCCGGACCTGCGCCCCGGCCAGACAAGCGTGCGCGCCGGGCCGCTGCATTGTTGAAGCGGCAGGAATGAGCGGCGAGCAGCAAACACGCAGCTTGCCGGCAGGCGACCGGAAATCCGCTCAACGGCTTGCGCAACAACGATAAAGCGGCTAGCTAGCTTCAACATGCTTTTTGCGGTTCTATCGTTTGATGTCTGATCAGATCGGGCGTAAATCCCGGTTGAATGGATTTCAAACCACGCGAAACCGGCAGAATTAACGGCTTTCTATCGCGCTGAGGAGGCGATCGTCACTATGACCTATGTCGTCGTCGAGAACTGCATCAAATGCAAATATATGGACTGCGTTGAAGTATGCCCCGTGGATTGTTTCTACGAAGGCGAGAACATGCTCGTGATCCATCCCGATGAATGCATTGATTGCGGTGTTTGCGAACCGGAATGCCCGGCTGAAGCGATCAAGGCCGATACCGACGACGGACTCGAGAAATGGCTCGAATTGAACGCCGAGATGTCCAAGACATGGCCCAATATCACGATCAAGCGCGACGGCCCGGAGGACGGCAAGGATTTCGACGGCAAGCCTGGCAAGTTCGAGGAATATTTCTCGTCCAATCCAGGTGAGGGCGACTGATCAATTTTGGCGCAGCGGCTCCTGCCGGCATACGAATCAGTTGAGACTTTTCCCGGAATTCCCGCCGCGTTTCAGGTTTTCCGGCTCAAGCGCCGGTAACCATTGAAACACGGAAGTCGGGCTGGCTGGCAATTGGTAGCGCGTTGATTGGATTCCGGAAATTACCTGGGAGCGATCATCCAAGGCCGGTTCAGCCCCCGCTCTGGGCGCGCGATCGCGTCCAAAAATTAACCGTTAGTTCCGCACCAGTCGCGAGAACTCTCCGAATCCTTTGATTTCCGCGGTTTTTTGTGGTAGAAGGTTTCTTAAGAGTCGTTAAAGCGCTTATCAAAGATCCGATCGACAAGGCAGGATAATGGCCACTCCGGTACAGCCCCGGGGCTGTTTTTTTGCGGCCCAGATTCGAACGGGAATTTGAGCAGCTGAATATATTGTTGAGTTTCGGGACCGTTACGAATTGAATCAATCTCGGGGATGTTCTTTCAGTCCCTTAACTGGATATGATTCCCGAAATTCAGTTCAGCCCAAGTGCGCAACGTATCCGGCTCCTGCAAATGCACCGGCATCGGGAATTGATTCCCTGATGGCGCAGCAGGGTACGGACTAGTTAGGAGAGCGTAAGCATGCCGAGTTCAAAAGCGTCGCCGAAGGCAAATTCAAACAGGAAATCCGCTGCAAAACCCGCGACCAAGGGCTCCGCAGCCGGAAAAGAGACAAAATCGGCCGGCAAGGTAGTTGCGAAATCTGCAAACACCAGGGCAGCTGTGCGTTCTGCGGCAACCGCTTCGAATGCGAAAAAGTCTTCGGGAACAAAGGCGGCAAAGGGCACAGCAACTAAATCCACGGGCAAAACTGCGCCATCCGGGGGCAAGTCAACGGTGGCAAAGGCTGCAACGGCGAAATCTACGGTTGTCATAACGACCCGCGTGAAGGCGCCGACCGCCGGGAAATCGCAGGCCAAAGCCGGAAATAAAGCCGGCTCAAGCACGGCTGGAAATAAAGCCGGCTCAAGCACGGCTGCAAAAACAACGAAAAAACAGGAGGCAGCCTCGAAAACAAAGGCTTCCGGGCCGGCGACTGCCGCAAAATCAGCGCCCACCGCCAGGACGGCGGCCAGCGCTGCAAGTACAGGCAAAGTTACCGGCAAACAGGCTGTCAAGACCAAGACTGTGAGTAGGGGATCCGCGAGTAAGGGGTCGGCGAGTAAGGCGCAACCAGCGAAGGCTGTTGCGGCGAAGGAGGCCAAATCAACCAGACCCGCGGCCACGGCAAAACCCGCAACCACGGCCCGGAAGTCTGGTCCCGTCAACGCGAAATCGGGAACCGCAAAGGTTCCAGAAGCGAGCAGCATGACCAAGAAAACGGCGACAAAAGAAAAAACTACTGACGTGAAAGCAAAAACCGGGGCCACAACGACAAATGTGAAATCCACCAAGACAACGGCGAAAAGTGAAACCAAGAAGCCAGCCACCAAGACAACAGTAACCGGGAAGCCCGCGGCGAATGATCAATCCGCCACACCGGTCGAATCTGCAGCCAAGACCGCGCCGGCTAAGGGCAAGGCCGCCGGCAAACCGGCCGTGAGCGAAGCTCCGGCACGACCGAGGCCGAGGCTCGCGCTGGGTAGCAGCGGCGACACGCTGGCCCCCCTGGCTGTTCCGCCACCGCCGCCAGCCAAGCCACAATCCACCGCACCGGGAGCGCCGGCCCGCCAGCAAATCAAGGGCAGCGCGACCAGCGCCGATTTCAAGGCTGGCGACTATATCGTCTATCCGGCGCATGGGGTTGGCCAGATCCTGGCAATCGAAAAGCAGGAAGTTGCCGGGTTCACACTTGAACTTTTTGTCATCAATTTCTTGCAGGACAAGATGACATTGAAGGTGCCGATGCCGAAGGTTCAAGAAGGCGCAATCCGCAAGCTTTCGGATCCGGCCCGGGTCGACAAGGCGCTGGAAACACTGACCGGCCGGGCGCGAATCAAGCGCACCATGTGGTCCCGCCGGGCGCAGGAATACGAAGCGAAGATCAACTCGGGTGATCTGGTTACGATTGCCGAGGTTGTTCGCGACCTGTACCGGTCTGAAACGCAACCGGAGCAATCCTATTCCGAGCGCCAGCTGTATGAAGCCGCGCTGGACCGGATGGCCCGTGAAGTCGCGGTGGTCAAGAAGCTCGAAGCGAGCGAGGCCGTCAGCGTGATTGAAGAATATCTCAAGCGCGGCCCAAGGCGCGGTGCAAAGGCGGATGCCGATGCTTCCTCCGGAGAGGACAATTCCAGCGAGGCGATCGGCGAAGCTGCGTAAGCCCAACCACATTACGGGAAGAAAGTGCGAACCGGGCGTCCAACGCCCGGTTTTGCTTTGTAGGGTTTCCAGGAAAAGCGGAAACCGGTTTTCCGGCTGGAAAAGGCGGCGGAGATTTCCTGAAGACACCCTGGTTGTTGGATAGCGGCTGTTCAGTCCCTGCGTTCCAGAATACTGACGTAGTTGGCGACGGCGGCCCCGCCCATGTTGAATATACCGCCGAGGCCACCATTCCTCACCTGCATGCCGCCGGCCTCGTCGCACAATTGCATCGCCGACAACACGTGCATCGACACGCCGGTCGCCCCGATCGGATGGCCCTTCGATTTCAGACCACCGGATGGATTTACCGGCAGCGCTCCGTTTTTTGCCGTCATACCCGACTTGATCACGTCTGCACCGCGGCCCCGCGGCGCAAGGCCCATCGCCTCGTACTCAATGAGTTCGGCAATGGTGAAACAATCGTGGGTTTCGACAAAGGACAGATCGCTCAGCTGCAAGCGCGCCTTGGCCAACGCGTTCTGCCAGGCGATTGCGCACCCCTCAAATGCAGTCAGATCCCGATTGCTTGCCGGCAGAAAATCCTGCGCGTGATGGATAGCGCGAAACCGCACAGCGCGTTCAGCTTCACCGGCCATGTCGTCGTTTGCGATAACCAGCGCGGCGGCGCCATCGGAGACCAGCGAGCAATCCGTTCGTTTCAGCGGGCCTGCGACAATGGGGTTCTTCGGGCTTTCTTCACGGCAAAATTCATAACCCAGGTCCTTGCGCATTTGCGCATATGGATTTTCGACGCCGTTCTTGTGGTTCTTCGCCGCAATCATGGCCAAGGCATCGGATTGATCGCCGTAGGCCTGGAAATAGCGGCTGGCAATATTGCCAAAAATACCGGCAAATCCACCCTCGGTGGCACCATCCTCCGCGAGGTAGGAAGCCTTCAGCAGGTTCCGGCCGATCTCGACCGGCGGCGTTGTGCTCATTTGTTCGACACCAACCACAAGGGTGCAGCGGGCGCGGCCGGATTCGATAGCCCGGATCGCCGTGTGAACAGCAGCTGAGCCGGTGGCGCAGGCATTTTCTAGCCTCGTCGCCGGTTTGAAGCGTAGCGCGGGATCGGCCTGCAGTACCAGCGCGGCGGTGAAATCCTGGGCGCTGAAGCCGGCATTGAAATGACCGAGAAAGATTTCGTCGACGTCGCCGGGCGCAACACCGGAATGCGCCAGGCCATCCGCGGCGGATCGGGCAATCAGAGACTCCACCGTCTCAGCGTCCATTTTAGCGAACGGCGAATGCGCCCAACCAATTATGTTTGCGTCCATGGTCATGTTTCCAGTCATTCGACGGACCAACAGGTCAGGTTTGCGCAGCCGGCTTGAGCTGCGGCCATTTGACCGCGATTCCTGTCACGATTTCGCCCGTTTGCTACCTCAAATCCTCAGTCCAGACGGCGACGAATTCGCCGCCTTTTTAACGATGGCGTGAACCGCTAATGTTTGTCCAGTAGAATCAAACTGGTCAATCCGGCTCGCTAGTGCGCGTCGCTGGCGACCCGCAAACACTTTTGAATTGGCGGCCGTCTCAAAATCCAGGTTCACAAATTGCAACACCAACGATTTGTTCTGCCTTAATTTCAGGTCCGCGACATTCCAAGTCCGCGACTCGCGCAAATCCAGCCGCAGGGGCATCCATGGCGTTTCCAGTCCTAGCATTTTTTAAAGTCGCCGGAAGCCGCCGAAGTTCCTCCGATGGTTTTTACGCACCCGGCGCCGATAATCCCGCCCGGGCCTCGCTCAAAGGACCGGTGGCGGCGCTCAAATCGGCAGCGGCCGCGCTTGTCGCCGCTGGTCTTGCTATCTGTTCGACACCCGCCACAGCAGGTCCTACGCTCGTAGTGGACCTGTCGAGCGGGCAGGTGCTGCACGCTGAGCAGGCAACGCGTCCCTGGTATCCGGCCTCTTTAACCAAGCTGATGACCGCCTACGTCGCGCTGGACGCAGTTCGGCGCGGGAAAATCACGCTGCAAACGCCTATGCGGGTCAGCTACCGGGCATACCGCATGGCGCCTTCAAAAATGGCTTTCCGGCCCGGCGTTGAAGTTACTCTCGAAAATGCTCTCAAGATCATCATGGTCAAATCAGCCAATGATGTTTCGGTCACCATAGCCGAGGGTATTTCGGGGTCCGTGGAAGGCTTCGCCGCCGAAATGAACGCCACCGCCAAGGCGCTCGGGATGCGTGAGTCGCATTTCGTAAATCCCAACGGTCTGCATCACGCGGCGCATGTATCGTCTGCGCGCGACATGGCGATCCTGGCGCGGGCGCTGTTTCTTCATTTCCCCAACCATCACGAATTGTATGGCATAGGAGCCATCCGGTACGGCCGTCGTGTCATGCGCAATCACAACGGGCTCATAGGCCGGTACCCCGGCGCGAATGGCATGAAGACCGGATATGTCTGCGCCTCGGGCTACAACGTTGTCGCCAGCGCCACGCGCTACGGCCGGACTATCATCGCTGTCGTTCTCGGTTCACCCAGCGGCGTGGTCAGAACATTTCAGGCGATGGCCCTGCTCGACAAGGGATTTGCAAGTTCATCCTATGGCGCTGGCCAGGTGCAAAGTCTGCCAAGATCTGGCTACGGCACGCCACCGAACATGCGGCCGGAAATCTGCAATCGCGGGCGGCGGCGTCAGTTGATACGCCAATACATGAGTTCCATCGCACCAACAGCTGCCGCAAGTTCCAGTTCCACCTACCACTCGTATGCGGATACCGACAACAATAGCGCAGCAGCCTTTTTTGCGGCCGACCGCAACAAGAGTTTTACATCGACAAGCGGTCCGGCGAGCGGCGACGTCAGCCCAAGTGGCTGGCCACGCCTGCCACCGAGGGCATCGTTCGTCCCAATTCGGGTCTATACCGGTCGCGCACCCGGCTGGACGGGAAAAGCCGCCGGTCCTACACCGGTGGATACGGCCCCCAATTCTGACGACGCAAGCAAGACCGGCAATACCACGACCGCGGCGAACAGCGACGAGAAGGCCGGCAAACCGCTGGGGCTTCCCGGTGCAAGGCACAAGGCCAAACGCGCGAAGGCCAAGAAGTCAAATAAGGCAGCCTTGCGCAAAAAGCGGGCAAGGAAAAGCAGGTCAGCCAGGCGCACCCGGGCGCGCGGCAGGCGCAACGCGAGGATATCGCGCAAAGCCAGCGCATCGCGCAAGGCAAGATTGTCGAAGAAGCGAGGGCAAAACCGGCGGCGAGCCGCAAAGCGGCGGCGCTAACCGGGTGCAAGGCAATTTTCCGGTTTTCGTTGCCCGGGATATGTCCGCGCTACCGGGAATGGTTGCCTCGTTGTTGCCTCGGCATTCCGAATTGCGGCCGGCACACTTGAACCCGGCGTGATCGCGCGGCATCTGCAGGTTTTGGTCAGCGATATTTCGCCAGCCAAATTCGAAACATCAGCAGTTCGTTCAACCGTTCGGAAGGTGATAAAGCCAGAAGTTGTTTGAAGGTCATGTCGACTGAAACACCATATGAACAAGCGCGGATATCTAATCCGGCTTTCGTTCCGCACCGGCTCACGCTGCGTGACAGGCCGCATGGCTGGCTGGCGCAATTGTGGCACCTGAGCCGGAACCCGATCGACATCTGGGTCCAGCATCACGACTTCGAGGCGATGATAGCAGTGGGGCCCGGTCTTATCGGCACGGTGGCACTGGTCAATGACCCTGCCGGTATCAAGCGTATTCTGGTCGACAACGCGGCCAATTACGAGAAAGACCCGCTACAACTACGGGTGCTGGCAGCGGGTACGCCGAAAAGCGTTGCTCCGGGGCTGCTGATCGCCAGCGGCGAAACCTGGCGGCGCGCCAGGCGCACACTGGCGCCATTGTTTACACCGCGCCGGGTTGAATCGATGGCGCGAACCATGCGGACAACCGCCGAGGCCCGCGTCGACGCCTGGCTGATGGAGGAGCGGCCAGGCAACGGTTCCGACAAGGGGGCGCCTGCCCTTGCTATCGACCGCGAAATGTCGGCACTGACCTACGACATCCTGTCGGCAACGATGTTTTCAAATGCCCTTGCCGGCAGTGGCGCCGACGTGGAACGGCAATTGTCGATATTGCTGAACGCAATCGGGAGATTGCATCCGTTTGACGTGTTTGCATTTCCCGATTGGGTCCCGCGCGTCGGCTCCGGAAGAGGGGCCCGCGCCCGCAAATTCTTCGAGAAAGCCATGAAAGCTTTGCTCGACAGCCGGCTGACGGAAGCGCGAAACGGCCGTTCGCTGCCGGATGATTTGCTCAGCGCCCTGATCAGGGCCAGCGATCCGGAAACCGGCATGGGCCTGGAACATGATGAAATCATCGCCCATCTGTTTACGTTTATCGCGGCCGGACATGAAACCACTGCGCGTGCGCTGACGTGGACGCTATACCTGTTGTCGCAAGATCCGGAATGGGAGGGCCGCTGCATCGAGGAAGCGAAGCAGGCGCCGGACGATCCCGGGCAATGGCTTGAAACCCTGCCCGTGATACGTGCCGCTTTCGAGGAAGCCATGCGGCTGTTTCCACCTGCGCCACAACTCAGCCGGATCGCCGGCGCGGACGATATCGTGGCGGGAACCGAGATAAGAGCGGGAACGCTGATGATCATCGCGCCGTGGGTCCTGCACCGGCACCGTAAGTTGTGGCGGGAGCCGGATGCCTTTGTACCTTCACGATTCCTACCGGGAAACCGCGACAGTATTGGCCGGTTCGCCTATCTGCCGTTCGGCGCCGGTCCGAGGATCTGTATCGGCCAATTGTTCGCCATGCAGGAAGCGGTGATCGTGTTGGCCTGTATTCTCAGGCGGTTGCGGCTGCGGTATTCCGGGCCGACGCCGAAACCGTTGCACCGCATTACGCTGCGCCCGGATGTCCCGCTGAAAATGCACATAGAGCCGCACTGCGCCACGCAGAATTATGCCACGAAACCGCCTATCATGCGGAATGGCGACCGAATCACAGGGCCGGCACGTCCACCAACGGATGCGCATGGGCGCTGGGACAAATCCGGGAGAAAGCATGCATATGAATGAGCTGGCGAAGCGTTCCCCCATGACGCAAAAACACCGGGCGATCTCGTTCCTGACGCTGGCGATGCTTGTAGCGGCCGGTCCGGCGCTCGCCGATTTCCGCTCCTGCATTAACGGTCTGCGCGCAAGTTTCGGCAAGGCGGGAATTTCGCGGACGACCTTCGACCGGGTGATGGCTGGCGTCACGCCCGACATGAAAGTGATCAAATCGCTGAATTCGCAGCCGGAATTCCGCACACCGATCTGGGATTACCTGGCCTTTCTGGTTGACGCCCAGAAAATCAGCGAAGGCCAATCGATGATGTCCAAGCATGCCCGAACACTAAATGCAGCGCAAAGGAGATTTGGCGTCGACAAGTACACCATCGCCGCCGTGTGGGGCGTTGAATCGGACTATGGCAAACTCGCCGGACGCTGGTCCTTGCCGCAGGCGCTGGGTACGCTGGCTTGCGTTCCCAACCGACGATCCCGTTATTTCCGCGGCGAATTGTTGTCCACGCTGCGTATTGTCCAGCGCGGCGACCTGCCGCCCGGCAAATTGCGCGGCTCGTGGGCCGGCGCTTTCGGACAAACCCAATTCATGCCCTCCACCTACCTGAGGCTGGCGGTGGACGGTGACGGTGACGGGCGCCGCGATCTTGTTTCCTCGACCGCCGACGCCTTGCATTCGACCGCCAATTTCCTGCGCCGGGCCGGTTGGCGCAATGGCGGTAACTGGGGCTACGAAGTGACGATTCCACGTGGTTATCGCGGCCCAACCGGGCGCAAGCGCCGCAAACCCCTGTCCTATTGGGCCAAGCTGGGCGTCCGCCGGATCAATGGCGGACGGCTTGGCGGCAGCGGCACGGCCGGGTTGCTGCTGCCGGCAGGCAGGAACGGACCAGCCTTTCTGGTATTTCGCAATTACTCGGCGATTTATTCCTATAACGGCGCCAATTCCTATGCATTGGCCATTTCCATTTTGTCCGACAGGCTCCGCGGCAAAGCCGGAATCAGGGGACGCTGGCCAACCAACGATCGCGGCCTGTCCCGGCGCGAACGGCGGGAGGTGCAGGTTCTGCTGGCGCGCAACGGTTTCTACAAGGGCGAGATCGACGGCGCTATCGGGACCATCACCAAGCGGTCGATTGCCGCCTATCAGCGCCGCCTGGGGATGAAACCGAACGGCCGCCCGAGCGGCAAGGTGCTCGACGCGCTGCGCGCCGGGCGTTGAACGCTGCACTGTCAGTCTGAATTCAAATCAGCATTTCTCACCGCGATTTGAATAGCGCGTGAAGGTCAATCCAGCCTATTGTCGGGCCATGATAGATATTATCTGCATTCCGGCGCCATTGCGGCGTATCGGCGCTCTCATAGCCCTTGCAACCGGCGCGGCGCACGCCCAAAGCGATCTCAAGACACCCGTTGTGATCGAATTGTTCACCAGCCAGGGATGCTCGTCGTGCCCGCCTGCCGACCGGCTCTTGGAAAAGCTGGCACGTAAGCCGCATGTCATCGCACTGTCGCTGCCGGTCGACTATTGGGACTATATCGGCTGGAAGGATACGTTTGCCTCGCCGGCGTTCACGGCGCGGCAGAAGGGCTACGCCCTGGCGCGGCGCGACAGGCACGTTTATACGCCGCAAGTCGTCGTGAACGGACTGCAACACGGCGTTGGCAGCAATTATTCTGCTATCAAGGCGCTTGCGCGCGGGACGCTCGGGCATGGGGGCGCCCTGCAGGTAACATTGAAGACGAGGCTGAATGCCGGCAAACTGATCTGCGATCTGGGCGCTCGCGCCGGCAATGCTCCGAACAAGGCCAACCTCTGGCTCTTCCGCGTATTGAAATCCCGGCAGGTAAAAATCGGGCGTGGTGAGAACCGGGGGCGGGCGGTGCGATACGTCAACATCGTCCGCTCGATGGAAAAGATTGCTGCCTGGAACGGCAAAGCCAAGACAGTCGCGATAGCAAAGTCGGTGCTCGACAAAGGCAAGAGCGAAGGCTGGATATTACTCCTGCAGAGCGGAAGTGCGGAGCGGCCGGGCGAAATTCTCGCTGCGGCCAAATCGGCCGGGCTGTGAGCTCCGCTTTTCCCGGAAACGCCAAAGACGTTACTCAATGTGCGGGCGCCGGAGGCCGGACGCCCTCTGCATGCGGAATTTCTTCCACGCTGGTGCGCGGATCGAGCACGGCGGTCTCCGGTGTCGCCAGCCGGCCGGACGCTGTCCGGACAAAATCCACTTTCAATTCGTGTGCAACATCAGACCGCGAGCGCAACCGGCTGACCCCAAACAGCAATAAAACCGCATGCGTCGCCAAAGTGGTCATGAACAGGCCGTAAGGCCCGGCATAACTCATGACCGTGCCGCCGATGGCCGGGCCAAGAATTGCGCCGGCGCCGAACAACAACAGCAAGCCACCCGAGATCTGCAAAAAGACGCCCGGTTCCGCGCGATCATTGGCGTGGGCGACGACGACCGGATACATGGCGTAAACCGCCCCGCCGAAAACGGCAGCCGCTGCAAGATTTTCAATTCCGCCAGCTGGACGCATGACTATCCAGAACAATTCGGCGCACATGGCGAGCAGCGCCAGGGCCAAAAGCACAAGCCGGCGGTCGAAGCGGTCGGAAGCGTAGCCGACGGGCAATTGCAGCAGCGCGCCGGCCAGCAGCGCGACCGCCATGAACAGCGTGATCGTCGAGACCGGTAAATCGATGCGCCCGGCGTACACCGCTCCCAGGGTTCCGAACGCGCCGTTCGAAATGCCGATGAGGAAAATTGCAGCAACCGCGAACGGCGAATTGCGCCACAGCATTGGCAGGTTCAACTTCGCCTGGAACAACGGCGCGGGCGCGCGCGATGAGGTCAGCGCAGTCGGCAGCAGTGCCAGACAATAGAAAATTGCCGCGATTACGAAGAACATATGGCCGCGACCGTCGCCGGCCATGATCACGAGATTTCCGGCTGTCGTCGCGGCCAGATTGACCATCATGTAAAAGCCGAACACTCGGCCGCGCTGGGCTTCGCTGGTATCCTCGTTCAACCAGCTTTCAACGATCATCGCCGCGCCCGAGAAGCAGAAGCCGCAAACCAGCCGCATCGCGATCCAGGCCGAGACATTGATCAACAGCAACGATCCCAGCACAGATATGGCGGCAAGCGCGGCCATTACGCTGAAAGAGCGAATGTGACCCACGCGCTTGACGAGAGCGGGCGCAAGGGCGCAGCCGGCCACATAGCCGATCGCCCAGGCCGAACCAACCAGGCCAAGGCCGAAATCGGATAAACCTTCCAGTTCACCGCGCAACGGCAGCAACAGGCCGTTGATGCCGCCGGCAAACATCAGGAAGGCGGAGCCTGCGATCAACGCGGATATTGGCAGGAGATTTTGCAATCGAACATCCCGGAGCCGTGAATGCCGAACGCTGTAACGGTATTCGCGTGGCAAGACAAAGGCAAACGTTCGGATCGGGTGAATCCGGCATCCTCAATCACGGCCCTGCGCAAGACGGGCATCCGGTTCCCGGTCTGCTACAATGCGCTGGCCGGCCGCGGGATTTGTCTACCTGAAATTCCGATCTGCCGGTTGTGATCAATTCACCTGCTCTGAAAAAAGGCCCCGCGATGCGGGGCCTTTTCGTCTGTATCAAGAACTGCGGTTACGCTGCAAGCTGGCGCAGAACGTAGTGCAGAATGCCGCCGTTGTTGTAATACTCCAGTTCGTCCTGGGTATTGATGCGGCAGTCCAGCGTGATCTTCTTCTTCTTGCCGTCAGCATAGGTGATGGTCGCATCCATCTTCTGGCGCGGCTTGATGTTATCAAGTCCTTCGATGGTCACCGTCTCATCACCGGTCAGCTTCAGCGAGTTCCAGGTCGTGCCTTCCTCGAAGGTCAGCGGCAGCACGCCCATGCCAACCAGGTTGGAACGGTGGATACGCTCAAAGCTCTCGGCAATCACGGCCCGGGCGCCGAGCAGCTTGGTGCCCTTGGCGGCCCAGTCGCGCGACGAGCCATTGCCGTATTCAGCGCCGGCGAAGATCACCAGCGGGATACCAGCTTCCTTGTAGCGCATTGCCGCATCGTAGATCGATGTGCGGTCGCCGGACGGATAATGGGTGGTGTTGCCGCCCTCGAGTACGTTGCCGTCCTTGCCCTTGTTCATGAAGTTCTTGATGCGAATGTTGGCGAACGTGCCGCGCATCATCACTTCATGGTTGCCGCGCCGGGTGCCGTACTGGTTGAAGTCCTGTTCGCGGACCTGACGTTCGGACAGCCAGCCGCCGGCAGGGGATGCAAACTTGATCGCGCCCGCGGGCGAGATGTGGTCGGTAGTTATCTTGTCACCGAACATCGCCAGGATGCGCGCGTCCTTGATATCCTCGACCTTGTCGGGGGTCATGGTCATGCCCTCGAAATAGGGCGGGTTCTGGACGTAGGTCGACAGCATGTCCCACGTATAGGTCAGTCCGGTCGGCGCTTTCACCTTGCGCCAGTTGGCGTCGCCATTGAAGACATCGGCATAACGCTCCTTGAAAATCTTCTTGGTGACGTTCTTGCGGATGAACTGGTCGATTTCCTTGTTGGTCGGCCAGATATCGCGCAGGTAGACCGGATTGCCCTTCTTGTCTTCGCCGATCGGTTCGACGGACAAATCCTTGCGCACGGTGCCGGCGAGCGCGTGGGCGACGACCAGCGGCGGGGACGCCAGGTAATTCGCCTGCACGTCCTGGCTGACGCGGCCTTCGAAGTTGCGGTTGCCGGAAAGCACCGCCGCCGCGACAATGCCATTCTGGTTGATCGTATCGGAAATATCCTCATCCAGCGGGCCGGAATTGCCGATACAGGTTGTGCAGCCATAGCCAATGAGATTGAACCCGAGCTTGTCGAGATCCTTTTGCAAGCCGGAATTGGCGAGATATTCACCGACCACTTGCGAACCGGGCGCCAGCGACGTCTTCACCCATGGTTTGACCGTCAGGCCCGCCTTGACCGCGTTGCGCGCAAGCAGGCCCGCGCCGATCAGCACGCTGGGGTTCGAGGTGTTGGTGCAGGAAGTAATCGCGGCAATGACGACATCGCCGTGGCCGATCTCGTAGTTCTTGTTCGGCACCTTGTAGCGGGTGTCGATGTCGCTGGCCTTGCGATAGTCGTTTTCCATAGCATCGGCAAAACCGCTGCCGACGCCCTCCAGCGGGATGCGGCCTTCGGGACGCTTGGGTCCGGCCATCGAGGGGACAACATCGCCGAGGTTCAATTCCATGGTTTCGGTGAACACCGGATCGGGCGTCTTGGAGGTACGGAACAGGCCTTGCGTCTTGGCGTATTTTTCAACCAGCGCGATGCGCGCGGGGGCGCGGCCGGATGTCTTCAAATAGTCGATGGTCTCGCCATCGACCGGGAAGAAGCCACAGGTTGCGCCGTATTCAGGCGCCATATTGCCGATGGTCGCCTGGTCCGCCAGGGTCAGGGATTCAATTCCCGGGCCAAAGAATTCGACAAACTTGCCGACGACGCCCTTCTTGCGCAGCATCTGGGTGACGGTCAGCACCAGGTCGGTGGCGGTGATACCCTCTTTCATCTTGCCGGTGAGCTTGAAGCCGACGACTTCCGGCAACAGCATGGACAGCGGCTGGCCAAGCATGCAGGCTTCCGCCTCGATGCCGCCGACGCCCCAGCCGAGGACCGACAGCCCGTTGACCATGGTGGTGTGGGAATCTGTGCCAACCAGCGAATCCGGATAGGCAACTTCCACGGTTGAGGCCTTGCCGCGCTTGGGCTGATATTTTTCCTTCCGGGTCCAGACGGTCTGCGACAGATATTCCAGATTGACCTGGTGGCAGATTCCGGTGCCGGGCGGCACGACGCGGAAATTGTCGAACGCACCCTGGCCCCATTTCAGGAAGTTGTAGCGTTCCGCGTTACGCTGGTATTCGAGCTGTACGTTTTTCTTGAATGCGCGCGCATTGCCAAATTCATCAACGATCACCGAATGGTCGATCACCAGATCGACGGGGACGAGCGGGTTGATCTTGCGGGGGTCGCCACCAAGATTGTTCATGGCGTCACGCATGGCGGCCAGGTCAACCACGGCCGGAACGCCGGTAAAATCCTGCATCAACACGCGCGCCGGGCGGAAAGCGATTTCCTTCTCGCGCTTGCCCTTGTTACTGACCCATTTGGCGCATGCTTCAATATCGGCCTTGGTTACGGTGCGCCCGTCCTCATGCCGCAGCAGATTTTCCAGCAGAACCTTCATGGAGAACGGCAGTTTTGAAATATTCTTCAGGCCGTTTTTCTCCGCCTGGGCAAGAGAATAATAATGATATTTTCTGGTGCCGACCGTGAGGGTCTTGCGGCATTTGAAGCTGTCAAGCGAGGCCATGAGCGAGTTCCCGGTTTTGTTTCGTCCCGTCCAGCGATGGCGTCTGCCGCGCCGCGGACGTTTGCGATTTCTGTCAATGAGCGCTACCGGTTGGAGGACTTGTTCCGCCTGATCCGCAAGCGCTCCGGTGGAGTGGCTTTATGAAATCGCGCTGCTTATAGATAATCTTCCAGCTTATGGCTAGATGCCGAAAGTCTAACACTCCGGCCAGCAAATACAGGACATACATGCGAACCGGGCCAATGGACTGGACTCTCATACTATGAGCGGAGCACTGCGTCTCGAAGCAGCCAATCTGGCGATTTCCCGTGGCGGGATCACCCTGGCCGGCGAGTTGTCGTTTGCGCTTGAAGGCGGCTCTGCGCTGATCGTAACGGGTGCAAACGGGTCCGGCAAATCGACGCTTCTGCGTGTCATTGCCGGCCTCTTGCCAGCTTCGGACGGCGCCATCACGCTCCTTGGCGGCGGCGATACCTATCCCGATGTGGCCGCGGCCAGCCATTATCTCGGCCACCAAAACGCGATGAAACCGGCATTGTCGGTGGCGGAAAACCTCGCATTCTGGCAATCGTTCACCGGACCCGCCTGGCAGACTATCGAGACGGCACTGGCACAAACGGGCCTTTCGCACACGTTCGACACCCCGTTCGCCTGGCTTTCGACCGGCCAGAAGCGGCGCATAGCGATCGCCAAATTGCTGCTCAACTACAGGCCGGTCTGGATACTCGATGAACCCACCGCAGGGCTCGATGCGGCCTCGTCCGGTTCATTCGCGCAGATGATGCGGGCCCATCTCGATGGCGGCGGCATGCTGGTCGCGGCGACCCATGTGCCGCTTGGACTTGCAAACGTTCAAACGCTGCAGATCGGCGGCGGCACTCATTCGGGGACGGCTGAGCCATGATGGCGTTATTCATACGGGACGTGAGGCTTGGCCTGCGGGCCGGCGGCGGAGCCTTGATCGGGCTCGTATTCTTCCTCGCGGTCGTGACCATCGTTCCGTTCGCCATTGGACCGGACCTCAACCTGCTGTCGCGGATCGGGCCGGCGGTGCTCTGGATTGCCGCGCTGCTGTCGACGCTGATGGGCCTCGACCGGTTGTTCCAGGCCGATGCGGAGGATGGATCGCTGGACATCTTGCGCATGTCAGACGTGCCGCTGGAAGCAAGTGTTGCGATCAAGTGCCTGGCGCACTGGACGGTGGCATGCCTGCCGCTGGTCATCGCCGCGCCGCTGTTCGGCCTGATGCTGGCGATGGAGCCGATGGCGCTGGCAGCGGCAACGGCAACGCTCGCCGCAGGCACACCGGCGCTGACCTTCATCGGCGCGATAGGCGCTGCGCTTACCGCGACGCTACGGCGAGGCAGCCTGCTATCCGCCATTCTCGTTCTGCCGCTGTGTATCCCGGTGCTGATTTTCGGCGTCGCGGCAAGCGCGGCAGCGACCGGCGGCACGGTGCCCTTCGCCACGCCGTTCATGATCCTGGCGGCGCTGACATTGTTCGCAATGGTGGTTGGCTCGGTTGGCGCAGCGGCGGCGATCCGAATGCTCGGCGAGTAAACGAACCTGCCGGCCTTCACCACACCCGACGCAATAGCGATCGATCAGCGCCCAAACGCCAGCACCTTCAAGCGCATGCCCGGGCGCACCTGCGCCGGGGATTGCAGGCCGTTGATCGCCAGCATGATCTCCCGGGCGACCGCCCCGCCGCCGCTTTCGCGGACATAACGGCTGAACGCCGCCGGACCATCGGCGCGCACGATCGAGATTCGCCAGGGGCGAGCCAGTTCCCGATCGAAAGGGCGCAGCGTACGAATACTGCGCGCCGCCATGCGGAAATCCCGGTCGATGCCGTGGTAGCTGCGCTGTTCCAACATGAGAACGACAAAGGCGGCCGCCTGCGAACGAAGCACGGCCAGGCGCAATTTCTTGCCGGCGGCGCTTGTGCCGATGGCCAGCGCACCGCGGCCGCCGGCGAATGTCTCCACACGGCCCGGTTTGGACAGGCGCGCCATCATCCTGGCGATAGTTGCACGCGGATCGGCAGCAAATTCGCCTTTCACCGGCGCAAATACCAAAATCGCCGAAGCGCCACGGCGTGCAACCAGAACGCTCTGCCCGCTTTGCAATGTCACGAAGCCGGGCGGCATGGTGATCGCGATATTCGATGGCGCGGCGATAAAATGACGGCCGCGGACAAATCCGGGCCGGCCGCTGCCGCTGTAACGCATGCCCGCGATCGCCGACAGATATTCGTTCGCGGGACGTCTTGCCGGATGTCTTGTCGGGCATGGTGCCGAGCGCCGCGACCAGATTGCGAACCCGGGCAATACGCTCCGGCGTCGGCGGATGCGTCGCCAGCAGCGATTGCCCGGTCTGACGGCGCAAGCCGGTCAACCGGTACGCCAGCGAAGTAATACGGTCATGGGCAATCAGGCTGCGGACAGCCGCGGACGGGTCGTATCCCGCCTTGACCAGCAATTGCAGGCCAATCCTGTCGGCCTCATATTCCTGATCACGGGAAAACGCCGCCAGGGACCGTTGCTGCACGGCAATTTCCTGGCGCACCAAATCCGGGTCGCGAAAGGTGCGGGCGACATCGACGGCGCTGGCGATGGCCTCGCGCCTCGCCTCGACCCTGCGGCGGGCATGACCGGCCAGGACATGGCCGATCTCATGGGCCAGAATTGCCGCCAGCTCCGCCTTGTCGTTGACCAGCGTCAGGATGCCGCGCGTCACATACAGCCGGTTGCCCTGCAAAATGGCGTTGGGGCTGGCGGCGTCGATGATTGCAACACGTGACGACACCGGCGCGCGCTGGAAAAGTCCGTTGCCCGAAGCGCCGAGCAATTCGCCGACAATCTCGCCCAGCATAGCCTCGGCGCGCGGATGCCGCAGCCGCGGCAAGGCAGCGATACGGATTCGTTGGCGCGCTGCTCCGCCGGTCGCCATTTCAGCTTGCAGGCCAGCGGTTGCTCCGCCGCGCGCCGAAGGCGGCGCCACTGAGCAGCCGGTCAGCACGGCGGCCGCGCAAACCAAAGCGATGGCATGCACCGAAATTTACCGCATCATCCCTGCTACAGCCGGTGCGCGGAATTTTGTGGCGCGCGACTTATCGCGCTTCGCTGCATTGATGCTGTTCAAGAATGGCCCGGTCACATTTCACCCGATTTCGCAATCCCGGGGTTGCGCCACAAATATATGGCGATGCCTGCCATCATCAAGGAAATCACAACGCCCGCCACGTAAAACGCGGCTTCCAGACCGAAGGATTGCGCGACAACACCCATGCCAAGCGGTCCCAGGACCGAGGCTATCCGGTTGCCGGTGCCGCGCAGACCGGTCGCCTTGCCCATGTTGGAGCGGCCGGCCCCGCCGAGCACCAGTGTAATGATCAACGGCTGGGCGAGCCCGCTTGTTCCCGAACGCAAGAACATGGCCGTCATCAAGACAAGATAGGAGCCAAGCAGCGGCGTGATGCAGATCAGGACGATACCGATCCAAAGCGAGATCAGTACAATCCACAGACCTGGAATGTACCGGGACAAGGGTGCGGCAAGCAGCGAGAACAGGGCGGCGCCGATAGCGCCGGCCGGGCTCAGCAAACCAATCGCGGTCCCGGTCAGCCCTATCTCGTTGAGCCAGGCGACATAGAACGAGGTCTGCACCGTATTGCCCAGGTGCAACATCGCGCTCAAGAGAACGATAATCACCACCGCTGGCCGCGCCAGCAGGCTGAAAGCGGTTATATAGTCCGACAGTTTCGGCATCAGGCCGCGCAGACCGGAATAGGAACCGGTCAACCGGTGGCTCGCTGTCGCTTCAACGGCAAGCGGCGGCAGGATCAGGGTGCAAACGACGGCACCGGAGCCCCAAACAGACATCAGGATAAATGCGCCCCAGGGTCCCGTCAGATCCCAGGCGAGACCGGCCATTGGCGGGGCCACAAGTTGGCCGAAGCGCACAACGACGCTTAAACGCCCGGCGTAGCGCGTTTTTCCCTGCATGTACTGGCCGATCATCGTCTGGGCGCCCAACCATCCCATGCTTTCGGCAAACCCGAGCAGCATTTGCAGGATGATGAGGGCCCAGATGTTCGGCGCCAGCGGGTAAAGCAAAGGTACCGAGGCTCCAAGAGCCGTGCAAAACAACAACACCCGGCGCGCACCCAGGCGGTCTATCAAGGCGCCGGTGTGAATCGAGAAAAACAGCGGCAGGACATGTGCGGCGCTGAATACAAGGCCGAATGTGAAGGGCGACGGATTCATGCTGTAGGCGTGCAACGGAACGACAACAGCGGTGATGTAAAAAATCGACGTCGAAAACAGTCCGATGCCGTAGACCGCGAGCTGCACGCGCCACGGCACCTCCCGGCCCTCTTGCGACTTGGTTTCTGATTTTCTGTCGTTCATCCAGCGGCGCTTCCCCGGATCCTTCCTACAGCCAGAACCGGACGCATGACAATTGGTTTGCGAAGCCCCCGGGGGTGTTTTCAGCCAGGTTTGAATGACGTGCCAAGCAACTTGTTGACCGCTGCCACGCCCTCGCTTTTGTCGTAGTTGCGCCAGGCATTGGCGGCCCAGACGTAGGGATCGCCGGAATGCAATCGCTCGTACAATTGCTGGCGCGAACCGAAAGCCTCACCGGTCAATTCAAAGGCCAGCCGTACGAGCCGCTGGCGGTCCCTGGCCGATACATCGCGGCCAGCACCATACATTTCGACGAACGGGCGGATTTCGTCGGTCTCGAAGTCCTCGGCCGAATTGTTGAAGATCATCGCGCCCGTACCCAGATGCTCCAACAGCGACACCATGCGCTCGGAAACCATGATGGCGAAATTCCGGCTGGTCATGTTGCCGCCTGCAGCCCACAAGCCCGACGGCAGAGGCGAGGCTGCATTGTCAGCGGCGGCGAACAATTGCCTGTGAACGTCGGCCCAGGTGATCAACTCACCCAGTTCTTCCTAAACCCGCGGACGGTTCGACGTTCCCCCAGTCTCGGCCAGCAGATGGGCAACATCGATAAACAATTCGTAGCGCTTCATCACGTGGATCGCACTCGCATAGCCTGCCCAGCGCATCAGGCCTGCGCGGTACAGGCGCACTGCCTCCTTCGCGTTTCCCGCCAAAAACACCCGGTCATGGGGTATCAGAACATCATCAAACACGACCAGCGCATCCTGTTCATCGAAGCGCACTGACAGAGGGACATCCGCTTCGCTGCGATGTTGGGAATAGGAATCGCGGCAAATCGTTTTGACGCCCGGCGCATTCATCGGCAGGGCGAACCAGATCGCAAATTCATCCTCGTCCGGTTGCAACATGAACGAGGGATAGACAAGGATTTCATTGGCGAAGGGGGCGAGGGTTGCATACCTGGCGCCACGCACAACATAGCCTTCGTCCGTCTCGCGAATGATGCGTAGACACCGATCTGGATCTTCCTTGGGGCGCTTGGTCTTGTCCATGTTCGGATCGTGCAACCCGTGGGTCAGACACAAGTCCTGGCGCTGGCACAAAGCGAGATAATTCTCGACATTTGTCTTGAACGCCGGGTTGATTGCACCGAGTTGATCGCGCAAATGCCACAGGCCGCACAGGATGCCACCGCAAAAGTCCGGATTGCGGCCCATCATGCCGAACGATTCCGACGCCCAGATTTCGTGGTTCTCGCGCCGTTGCGTCAGTTGCTCGCGGGTTTGCGGCAAAAGATAGGATCGCGACGCACGCCAGCCACCGCCGGTTTCAAATGTCATCAGATCGCTGGTCTCGGGCGCGTGTTGCAAATCGTACAGCCCGGCCAGGGTACGGGCGACGCCTTTGAACGCATCAAATCCGGTGACATCGGCGATTTTCTGTCCCTTGAACCAGATCTCGCGCCCGTCGTTCAAGCTGGCGAGATATTGTGCGCCGGTTTTCACACCCGGTCCGGCATCTATTGAATCCTGCATTTAAATCTCCGGCGGAAGACACATGGCCCCAATGATGGCCTCAATGACGGCTCCAATACCCGTAAACGGTATGGACGATCGGGCTTGCGGAAAATCTTGCCACGTCCCTTGGCGCGCGGATAGTGTCTATTGCGGATCAAAAAGGGGGTCGGAGTGAGCGGCACGACTAATGACGATAAGGCGGCCACTCTGACGGGGCCACTTCAACTTCTGGAGATGATGCGATCGCGCCGGTCTTCACGGACCGGATTTCTTGCCGGCAGGCCGGTGCCGGACGAGCAATTGGAGTTGCTGCTGGAAGCAGCGCGGGCCGCGCCATCCGGAGGCAATGCGCAACCGTGGGAGTTTATCGTCATCCGCGATGCCGTAATGCGCAACCGGATTGCCGACATCTACAAGCACCAATTGCGCGACAAGCTGGAACTGGAACGCACGATACGCGGCACAACCAGCGTAAGCGGCGTCGGCTGGCGCAATGCGCCGGTGCAAATTGTCGTGCTTGGCGACCCGCGAACCGCGTTGTGTTTTCCGGTGCGCACCGCCGAGGACAAGGCGGAATCGCATTTCTTCACCGGGCTGGCAAATGCAACGCTGCAATTGATGCTGATGGCCGAAAGCATGGGATTGTCGACACAATATGTCAGCGATTCCGCTTCGCCCTATTTCAGCCTGATGCTCAAACACCTCTTGGGTATTCCGCAGGAATTGCGCGTCTATCACATTATTCCCGTCGGTTACACGGAGGTTGCGGCCACTCCAAAGAGCCGCCGCCCGCTTGTCGAAATGGTGCACCGCGAACGCTACGAAGTGGAAAAACTGCGCAGCCTGGAATATCTGCAGCGCTTCGCACAGGAAGATTCAATCCAGGCGAAAGACTACAATCGGGGCGGGCAGCGTATTCATCCGAATCCGGATTGAGACCGTTGTACAATCAATGGAAATTTACGATGGCGGCGTCTGTTTACCATGCAATACGCGCCGGTGCGCTGGCGTTCGCCATTGCGGCGGCTGTTTGTTGCGAACCGGGCGCAGCCATCGCACAAAAGCATCAAGCCTTATCCATAGGCGGCGGCACATCGGTCCTCATCACGCCGCGCAAGCCGCGAGGCAGCATCATCCTGATGCCCGGCGGAAACGGTTATATCGGGGCCACGCCCGATGGAGCAATCACCGGCTTGCGGGGTAACCAGTTGACCAGGACACGCATGGCCTATGTCCGGCGCGGACGGGCGGTGCTGGTACTGGATTCGTCCTCGTCCCTGCCTGCCGCGGTAACCTACATGCGCAGGGTCAAACGCCCGGTGACGGTCGTGGCAACCAGTCGCGGGACGCTCCGTGCAGCTTACGGCCTTCGCGCCGGCGCCCGGCCGGACAGGCTGGTGTTGAGCGCGGGATTCCTGACCCGCCAATCCGGCGGTTACGAAAACGTGGCCTCCATTGTCGGCTCAGCCTCGAAACTGCCGCCGACGCTGGTCATCCACCATCGCAACGATGCCTGCCGGGTGACTTTGCCTGCCGGCGTTGCGCCGTTTATTCGCTGGGCGCGCGGCCGGGCCCGGATCGTGTGGCTCTCTGGTGGCCGCAGCCGTGGTCGGCTGTGCGGTGCGCGCGCCCATCACGGGTTCAACGGGCTCGACGCCAA
>CAZTMN010000027.1:0-5210 GCA_964615275.1 uncultured Beijerinckia sp.
CTTCAGCGGTCTTGCGTCCGGTAGCCTGCACGGCTGGCTATGGATCGTTTGCGCCATCCCCGGTAACTGGATCGGAATGTACCTGCGGCCGTTGTTCGGAATGCAGGTCGAATGGGGCGCGAAGTCCTGTTAACCGCTTGTGGTTACACTTGATCACAACCGCCGTGATGCCCTTGCAATGCGTGGCGAGATGGTGAATATCCAGCCCGGTTGCCATCGGGCACATGCACATTAAACAGTCTTCCGACGATCTGAGGGTGGACGGCCTTGACAAACGCTTCACTGAAACATTTTTCGATGGCGATTGCGGTTTGTGGAACGGTTCTTACAGCTGCGCAAACAACCGCAACCGCAGAAACAGCGGCTGAGTTTTTCAGCGCACCCTGGAACAAGCCTGGATTTATTTCCACCGGCGGCGGCGGATTCAGCGCCATTCCACGGCGGGTGGTGAATTATTCCGGCCGCTACCGGCCTGGAACGATTATTATCAACACCAAGGAGCGCCGGCTTTACTTTGTGCAATCGGGCGGAAAGGCGATCAAATACGGGGTCGGAGTTGGACGCCCGGGTTTTCAGTGGGGTGGGATCAAGCATGTCAGCCGCAAGGCTGAATGGCCCGGATGGACACCGCCGGCTGCGATGCGCCGCCGGCGCCCCGACCTGCCGCGACACATGAAGGGCGGCATAAACAATCCTTTGGGCGCCCGCGCGCTGTACCTCGGTTCCTCGCTCTACCGCATTCACGGTTCCAATGAGCCGGGAACAATCGGGCAAGCGGTTTCTTCCGGTTGCATCCGGATGACCAATGCGGACGTCATTCACCTGTACAACCGCGTCCGCGTCGGCGCGTGGGTTGTTGTAACGCGCTAAATCGCCGGACAGCTGACAAATGAGGACTGCCAAGCGGCGGTCCTCTTTTTATTTCCGGGATTTTGTACCGGCTGCATTTGCCGGCAGGCAGAAACCGTTATATATGGATGGTTATAACGGTCGGCCCGCGTGAAACAATTCTGGACTTTATCACGGTCGACCGAGCAAATTTTTCCGCCGGAGAACGTTTACGCCAGTGTCTATTCAAGCGTATGATTCTGAAAGTAAAACTCCCGATCTGGTCGACCCTTTCGGGCGCGCCGTTACCTATATCCGGGTCTCTGTGACCGACAGATGCGACTTCCGCTGCGTCTATTGCATGTCGGAGAACATGACTTTCCTTCCCAAGCGCGACCTGCTCTCCCTGGAGGAGCTTGACCGGCTGTGCAGCGCCTTCGTCGGCCTTGGCACACGCAAAATTCGCATAACGGGTGGCGAACCGCTTGTCAGGCGCAACATCCTGACCCTGTTCCGCTCCCTGTCCCGGCATCTGGACAGCGGCGCGCTGAACGAAATTACCGTAACCACCAATGGCTCCCAGCTGGAAAAACATGCCCGGGACCTGCACGCCGCTGGCGTGCGGCGGATCAATGTGTCGCTAGACACGTTGAACGAGGAGCGCTTCCGGGCCATTACCCGCTGGGGCAATTTCCGCAAGGTCATGGATGGTATCGATGCCGCGCAAAATGCCGGATTGGCCGTCAAAATCAATGCCGTTGCCCTCAAGGGGGTCAACGACGACGAAATTACGGCCATGGTTCGGTGGGCGCACGGCCGCGGCATCGACATGACGTTCATCGAGGTCATGCCGCTGGGCGAAATCGAAGCCGAACGGACCGATCAATACATGCCGCTTACCGAGGTGCGCCAGACGCTGTCCCGGGAATTTACTCTTCTGGATAGCGACTACCAGACCGGTGGCCCGGCCCGATACGTGACCGTGGCCGAAACCGGCGGCAGGGTCGGATTTATCACGCCGATGACGCACAACTTTTGCGAGAGCTGCAATCGTGTTCGCATCACCTGCACGGGTACGCTGTACATGTGCCTCGGGCAGGAAGACGCTGCCGACCTTCGCGCATCGTTACGCGCGTCGGAATCCAACGGCCCACTCGAACAGGCGATCCGCGAAGCCATAGCCCGCAAACCAAAGGGGCACGATTTTGTGTTGGAGAGGTCCGCCAATGCTCCAGCCGTCAGCCGGCACATGAGCACAACCGGCGGCTAGAGCCTGCATCTTCCGCGGCGAAGGCCTATCGGCCTTTCACAATTGCGCGCGATCAATTTTTCATGCAATGCAGTAGGCGGCTCAGGCGATCGCGAGAATCAGGCATTGCCCGGACAGGTGCATTCGGTTTGAGTGCGTTCAACCATGGCAATGCAGATTGCAAAGACTGGCTCCCAGGGCAACGGCAATAGCGGATAACAGGAATCTTGGTAGTTTCCCTAAAGCGAATGTTCGGCCGCGCCGCTCAATCTGAAGCGCATGCTCCAAATGAGCCACCGGTATTCCGTGTGCCCCAAAATACGCGCATCTACGCCATCGGCGACATTCATGGCCACCTGGATCTGCTGCAGGGCCTTTTGAACAGCATCATTTCGGATGTGCAGGCGCGGCCTTCCGAAAGGACACAATTGGTCTTTCTGGGGGACTACATCGACCGTGGTCCTGCATCCAAAGAGGTGATCGACTGTCTGCTTAAACTGATGCGCGATGACAGCGCGGTGTTTTTGCGGGGCAATCACGAACAGGTGATGCTCGACTTCCTGGCGGATGCTTCGACGATGCGAAACTGGCGCCATTACGGCGCCGTTGAGACACTTGAATCCTACGCGGTGCCAACCCACAAGATCAAACAGGGATTCGGGTTTGAGGAAGCGCAAACAGTCTTGCGCCAGCGCCTGCCGCGCGCCCATCTTGAATTTCTGGAAGCCACAGTTCCCTGTCACGAAGCCGGTGATTACTACTTTTGTCATGCCGGGATTGATCCCAGGCGCGATCTCGCACGCCAGAGCGCAAAGGATTTGTTATGGATCCGGCGCGAGTTCCTTGAGGATCAAACCATCCACGACAAAAAAATCGTGCATGGCCACACGCCGGTGAAAAAGCCCGAAATCAGGCGCAACCGGATCAATGTCGATACAGGCGCCTACATGAGCGGTAAACTGTCTTGCGTTGTGCTGGAAGGCAGCTCGGTGCGGTTCCTGTCCACAAACGCCGCGTCACCTCCAGCGTAGTGCAAAATCGATGACGGTTGTCCAGGATGGCGCAGGCAGCGCAAACACCCGCGGTATTCTGGCGATGATCGGCGCCATGGTCGGCTTCACAGCGACCGACGCTCTGATGAAAGTTGCCACCGACACGCTGCCGCCTTCAGAAATTATCGTGTTTCGCAGCCTGTTCGGAGCCGTATTTCTGGCCGCGATTCTGCGTATCCAGGGGCCGCTGGCTTCCGTTGGCGCGATTGCCCATCCGCGGGTGTTCCAGCGCACGATTTTTGAGGCAATATTCATAATCAGCTACGTCATAGCGCTCAGCCTTGCTCCCTTCGCGCTGGTATTCAGCGTGTTGCAATCAGCCCCGATCATGATCACGGCATTCGCGGCACTAATCTGGCGGGACAAGGTAGGCTGGCGGCGCTGGAGCGCCGCATTCATAGGGTTTGCCGGCGTCGCGCTGGTGATCAAACCATCACCACAAGGATTGGAGCCGCCGATGGCCCTGGCGCTGCTGGCGGCGCTGATGGTGGCAGGCCGGGATCTGACAAGCCGGGTTATCCCGCCGCGGGTTCCCGGGCAGGCGGTTACTTTTGCTTCGCTCGCAGGGATGGGTGTGGGCGGCCTTTTCCTGGCGCCGATGGAGACCTGGGTCATGCCACAGCCACACGTCTGGCTGGTGCTGGCGATCGCGGGTTTCAGCGTGGCAATAGGCTGCTATTTGATCATATTCGCCTACCGGACAGCTGAAACGTCAGCGATTTCGCCGTTCCGCTATGCCAGCGTTGCCTTCGCCATCCTGATCGGCTGGCTGGTTTGGGGGCAGGTTCCGGATAATCTCGCGCTGATTGGCATCGGCCTGATAGTCGGATGCGGCCTTTACATGATGCATCGTGAGCGGCTGGCGCAAAAGCAATCGCGAATCGCCACGGATGGTGGGCCAGTCTGAGGGTCGACCAAATTGGCAAGCCAGCGCCGGCAGTGCTAGATCATCTCACAATTGAGCAAGTCCGGGGATATTCAAGCACCAGTGCGTTCACCGCTCTTTATCTGAGCCACAGCGATCGGTAGCAGACAACAGGTATCCCGGCGGCGGATCAGCGGGCGAAGATGGTGGCAGCCTATGGATTCATTGTTGAAATTCAGCCGATCCGTTGACTGGATCACATACCGGATCGGCAAATTGATGGGCTGGCTGGTACTGACAGCAGTGCTCGTATCGTCGTTGAACGCGGCCTCCCGCTACTTGTTCAATCTCAGTTCGAACGCGTGGCTCGAACTACAATGGTATTTGTTCGGCGCTGTCGTTTTGCTCGGCGCCGCCTACACCCTGCAGCAGAACGAGCATATCCGTATCGATATATTGAATTCACGGCTCAGGCCGAGAACACGCCATATCATTGATATTATCGGACACGCCCTGTTCCTCTTGCCAATTTGCATTCTCATCGTCTGGCTTGGGGTTCCGTTTTTCATCCGTTCATTCGTATCCGGCGAGATTTCGGCGAGCGCCGGCGGGCTTATCATCTGGCCGGCAAAGATTTTGATCCCGGCGGGATTTGGCCTGTTGCTTGCGCAGGCGCTTTCCGAACTGGTCAAACGCATCGCCGTCATGCAGGGCCGGATCGAAGATCCCTATGTCGCCAAGGTCGGGCACAGTGCTCCGGATAGGCCACCAGCCACGGCTCCGTCGGCGGAGGGGGACCGGGAGGCGTATCGATGATCGCCTTTATTGCAGAAAACCTGGCCCCAATCATGTTTGCGTCGCTGGTGGTTTTCATGCTGCTTGGCTACCCGGTTGCCTTTTCGCTTTCGGCTGTCGGACTTCTGTTCTTCTTTATCGGCGTCGAACTTGCGCCGCTGTCGAAGGGTTCGATCAACCTTGATTGGCCCCTGCTCGGCGTCATGCCGGAACGCATTTACGGCGTGATGAACAACGAGACATTGCTCGCCATTCCGTTCTTTACTTTCATGGGGCTCATATTGGAGCGAACCGGGATGGCGGAAGACCTGCTCGACACGATCGGGCAGTTGTTCGGGTCAATGCGCGGCGGTTTGGCCTTCGCGGTGATCTTCGTCGGTGCGGTGCTGGCCGCCACGAACGGGGTTGTGGCTGGCTCGGT
>CAZTMN010000027.1:5220-42507 GCA_964615275.1 uncultured Beijerinckia sp.
TTATCTCGCTGCCGATCATGCTGCGCTACGGGTACGACAGAAAACTTGCAACGGGTGTGATTGCCGCATCGGGAACGCTGGCGCAAATCATTCCACCCTCCCTGGTCCTGATTGTAATGGCGGACCAGCTCGGCCGCTCGGTCGGAGACATGTACAAAGGCGCCTTCATACCCGGTTTCATCCTGACAATGCTTTATGCCGGCTGGGTCGCACTGACGAGTATCTTCAAACCGGAAGCGGCCCCCGCCCTGCCGTTGGAAGCGCGCACGCTGCCCGAAGATGAAACCAAGGCCGTCTGCCAGGGCGTGTTTTCGATCATAGGTTACGCGGTTTTCTTCACAGCACTGCTCTATTTCATTCTCTGGCTGGTTATGCTGGCCGCCGGATCAGCCGGCGCCAAGACCGGCGAGCTTTCGCCCAATGTTCATATTGGCCTGGCACTGGCCGGTTCGGCAGCACTGTTGGCGCTACGCCTGACAACGGGCGAGCGCTGGCGCTCGATAGCCACACCTCGCATGAACACCGGGGCCGCAATCGGACTGGCGGTGATCACAGGTTATATTGCCTTCAAGCTGTTCCGGACATCGTTTCCGAAAATGGCGACGGACAATGCTGTCGTCTGGTCATCCTTGACCGCCGTCGGCGTCCTGTACTTTTCAGCACTCATCAATCGCTATGCGCGCCTGCACATAATGGCGCATATAACCGAGCGGGTAATCATTGTCCTCACTCCACCGCTAGCGCTTATTTTTCTGGTGCTTGGGACAATATTTATAGGCGTCGCCACCCCGACTGAAGCCGGGGCGATGGGGGCCGTCGGCGCATTGTTGCTGGCAATCGGAAAACGCAGATTGACCTTCGACCTGATGAAACAGGCCATGGACACGACCGCAAAACTGTCGTGTTTTGTAGTGTTCATCCTGATTGGCGCAAGGGTGTTTTCGCTTACATTTTACGGCGTCAATGGACAGATATGGGTTGAACATCTGTTGACGTCGCTGCCCGGCGGGCAAACGGGTTTCCTCATTTTTGTCAACGTGCTGGTATTTTTCCTGGCCTTCTTTCTCGACTTTTTCGAACTGGCGTTCATTATTATCCCGCTCCTGGCGCCAGTGGCGGACAAGCTGGGCATCGACCTCATCTGGTTCGGCGTAATCATGTCCGTGAACATGCAAACCTCGTTCATGCACCCGCCATTCGGGTTTGCGCTCTTTTATCTGCGCTCGGTTGCTCCAAGGGAAAGTTACATCGACAGAATATCGGGCCGCAGCATCGCGCCGGTAACAACCGGACAAATCTACCTGGGCGCGATACCTTACGTGTTCATCCAGATACTAATGGTTGTCCTGGTGATTTCATTCCCGTCGATGGTGATGATCTACAAGTCCGGTGAAGTGAAACTCGACAAGAAACAGATCGAGCAGCAATTCAAGAACCTGGCTCCGCCGTCAGCGCTGCAAGCGCCGCCGCCACTGAAATTCTGAACCGGAAAGGCGGCGCAAAAAACCGCCGCCCCGACAGCCGGAGCGGCGGTTTTCGTTTCTTGACTCCAGTGGCTGCTTTTACCGGATGTGCCTTAGCGCTTCGCGCGCTGGCGGATCATGAAATTGTCGAAATTATATTCGGCAACCTGCCACCACAGATATTGATCGTTGCGGAAGCTCATGTAGGCGTCGTGCATTGCCTTGAATTTTGCGTTCTTTGCGCCGATCTCCGCATAGGTTTGTGTAGCAGCGGTGTAACAGGCCTCCAGGACGCTTTGCGGGAAAGGCTTCAACTTGGTGCCCGCCGCCACCAGCTTCTTCAAGGCAGCCGGGTTGTTGGCATCGTATTTCGCCTGCATGTCGATGTTTGCGAATGCGGCCGCTGCCCTGATGATCGCCTGATAGCCCTTCGGCAAGGCATTGTATTTTTCCAGGTTGATGCCGAAATGCAACATGGCGCCGCCTTCCCACCAACCGGGGAAATAGTAATACGGCGCGACCTTGTTGAATCCGAGCTTTTGATCGTCGTAGGGGCCGACCCACTCGGCCGCGTCGATCGTACCCTTTTCCAGCGACGGATAAATATCCGCGCCGGGCACCATGGTCGGCACCAGGCCGAGTTTTTGCAGAACCACCCCGGCAAAGCCGCCGAGCCGCATCTTCAGGCCCTTCAGGTCTGCCGGCGACTTGATTTCCTTCCGGTACCAGCCGCCCATTTGCGCGCCCGTATTGCCGCCAGGGAAGGCGATAACCTTGTAGTCCGTCAGGAATTTATTGTAGAGGTCAAGGCCGCCACCCTGGTACATCCAGGCGTTGCCCTGCCGGGAGTTGAGGCCGAATGGAACCGCGGTTCCGAAGGCAAACGTCGGATCCTTGCCCCAATTGTAGTACATGGCGGTATGGAACATCTCGACGGTGCCGTTTTGAACGACATCCAGCGCCTGCAAGGCCGGAGCGATTTCCCCGCCCGCAAAAACCTGGATCTGAAACTTGTTGTCCGTCGCTTCGGCAACAATTTTCGAGAACGTCTCGGCTGCTCCATAGATCGTGTCGAGGGACTTCGGAAAGCTGGAAGTCAGGCGCCATTTGATAGACGGAGCGCTCTGGGCGATGGCCGGGGCGGCAATTGCGCCGGCGCCGGCAGCGCCTATCGCTGCCGTCTTCAAAAATTCACGACGCTTCATTGTCATCCTTGCTCTCCTGTCCAAATGGCTATTGCAGCAAGCCCAGCCCGAAAGTTCATTGCAGCCGGGCCCTGTCTATTTTATGGAGCCAGCGCGCTGGATTCGCTTATAGCTCTAGTGGCACCGGTCCCGCAACGTTCACTTGGCCGTCCGATCCGGTATGGTTGGCGGTCCCGAACGTCCGTGACCAGGCAAGGGCGGGTTGCCAAAGGGATCACGCAAAAGCTGCGCAACCGGGGCCAGTAACGGGATTTACAGGGGAAAATCATGGCAAAAGTAGCGTTTATAGGGCTCGGGGTTATGGGGTATCCCATGGCCGGGCATCTGGCCGGCCGCGGCGGACACGAAGTGACCGTATACAATCGAACCGCCAAAAAGGCGCAAAACTGGGTAGAAAAACATGGCGGGCGTCATGCGCCCACCCCGAAGGCCGCAGCTGAGGGACAGGACGTTGTGCTGGCCTGTGTCGGCAACGATGACGACCTGCGCCAGGTGACCATTGGTCCGGAGGGAGCTTTCGCAGGCATGCAGCCCGGATCCCTTTTCATCGACCACACGACCGCTTCTGCGAATGTCGCGCGCGAATTGCACGCCCTGGCCCTGACAAATTCCATCAGCTTCGTGGATGCCCCCGTATCCGGCGGACAAGCGGGTGCTGAGGCCGGGGCGTTGACCGTCATGTGCGGCGGAGATCAGCCAGACTACGAGCGTGCGGAACCCGTAATCACCGCCTACGCAAAAATGTGCTCCCTGTTGGGGCCGGCCGGAGCAGGACAGCTTGCCAAGATGGTCAACCAGATTTGTATCGCGGGCCTGGTGCAAGGGCTCGCCGAAGGACTGGCCTTCGCCAAAAAGGCAGGACTCGATACCAGGGCGGTAGTCGAGGTGATATCCAAGGGAGCCGCCCAGTCGTGGCAAATGGAAAACCGCCACGAAACAATGGTTGCCGGTCAATTCGATTTTGGATTTGCAGTAGACTGGATGCGCAAGGATCTGGGCATATGCCTCGCTGAAGCCCGGCGCAACGGCGCCCGCCTGCCAGTGACCGCCCTGGTAGATCAGTTCTACGGCGACGTGCAAAAACGCGGTGGCGGCCGCTGGGATACATCCAGTTTGCTGTCACGCCTGGACGATTGACGCATCCTGCGAAAAAATACGGGTCCTGTTTTCCGTGCTGGTCCGCCAAGTTGCCGCACGAATGGCAATGGAAATGTACTTGCGCATTCAGGATCACTTGTCCCGATCCGGTTTCACCGCCGCGCCCGCTTGACGCAGGAACACGTTCATAAACATCGCCGCGACGTTCTCGGCCTTTTTCATTTTTTTGGGCCAGGCCTTTGGCAACGCTTCGAGCGCCCTGCCCCAGGCTTGACGCTCTGCAGGGACAAGTAGCGATATTTTGGCGCCCAGACCCTTCAGGCTTGCAATCACCGCCGCGTTGCTCGCGCTGTTTGCGCGCGCCAGCGCGCGCTGATATTGCCACCCGGCGCTGAGCAACGCGTCCCGCTCGAGCGTACGCAGGTCGTCCCACAGGTCCTTGTTGATCGTCAATGCGTATCGGGGCACAGACCCAAAACCGACCCGCGTCACATATGGGGCTACTTCAATCAGCCGAAGGCGTGCGATATCCGTCAGCGGCACCAATACACCATCGAGGTTTCCCGTCTCCAAACCGGCCCTGAACGATGCTTCGTCCACCGCCATAGACAAAGCACCGGTAAAGTCAAACCAACCCATGGCAGGAACCGGCATTCCGATTTTCTTTCCCCTTAGCGCGGCAATCTCTTTTAGTTCAAAGGCGGTCACCAGCACAAATTCACCGCTTCCCAATATTGCGAGCAAAACGTTGTTCTTCGACAAGAACGACTGGCGAATTTCCGGTGTCTGTTCAATGGATCGTTGAAGCGCGCGGGCCAATGCCAATGAATCCGACGTTGCAAAAGGCGCATGCCATGGGCCCTGCAAAAGCGGCAGTGCGGATTGCTGTTTGGCAATATCAATCAATCCGCCATCAGCGCTCGCGCTGCGAA
Source organism: uncultured Beijerinckia sp. (assembly GCA_964615275.1). GTDB lineage: Bacteria > Pseudomonadota > Alphaproteobacteria > Rhizobiales > Beijerinckiaceae > Terripilifer. Next base: position 9,919 of record CAZTMN010000027.1, read on the forward strand.
CTTGCTGAAAGGCTGAAGGCGGAACTTTTTTCGCGGCGCCCGAGCCGGACGGCAGCACCGGCCTAACCGTCAATTCCAATTTTGTAGCATCACCTGTGTGACGCAAGCGCTTTTCCAAATCGGTGCGAAACGACGTGCCCAGGAGTTTGAACGGCAGACTACCGGCCGGCGCGCTCGATACCATGTCCAAACTTAGCGCCTTGTCCAATTTCAGAACTGCTTTACCGTCTGCCGCAGATTTACTACCGGCCTGTTGCGCACTGAGTGGCGGCGCAAACAGCAATGCAAAAGCGATTACGGCAGACTGCGCCAACAGCCGGATCATCGATGCAAGGTTGCGGTTGCCAGCGACAGAATTTCCCGCGGCCGCATGGTGTTTGTGCTCGCTTGCCATACGTCCACCGTTTGCCGTCATTTTATGTGTCCGACCAGGAGGCAACAAATCATTATCCAGCTTCCAAGGAAGGCGAATGGACATTCTAATGTGACGGACGATCAATGCAATACAGGTCACTTCAATGCCGCTGCAATCTCCGAACGCAGTACTGGCAGTAGATCGGCTTCAAACCATGCGTGTTTCTTCAGCCATCCGGTGTTACGCCAGGATGGATGTGGCAAAACAAACACTTTCGTGCGGGCGCCGAGGAATTCACGCCAGCCCGAAACCGTGTCCGTCATGGACGCGCTGCGGCGGTGCGAATAACCGAGACGCGGCAGATGGTAGTTTTGCGCATAAGCGCCGATGCACAGCATGACGTCAAACTCTGGCAGCGCGGCGAAAACTTGATCGTGCCAGTTGGCGCTGCACTCCGGGCGCGGCGGCAAGTCCGCCTTGTGCTTGTCGTAGCCAGGAAAACAAAAACCCATCGGCACGATGGCAACGCGGCCTGCGTCATAGAAAGTCTGCCGGTCGATCGCCATCCACTCGCGCAAGCGATCACCAGAGGGGTCGTTGAAAGGAAGTCCGGAATTGTGGACCCGGGCGCCGGGCGCCTGGCCAACAACCAGAACACGCGCCGTACCGGAGAGAGTAACCACGGGGCGCGGCTCGTGGGGAAGCGGCGCCTTCAATGGATTGTCACGGCAAATTCGGCAGGCTGCAATGTTTCTGGCCAGCCTGTTCAGCGCGGTAGGCAGGCGTTTGTCCGACTCGCGGCGTTCCCGCAGGATTTCAGCTTCAACAGGATCAGCCTGCGCACGAGAATCAGAGATCGATGACTTTGCCATCTTCTGCCACTATCAGCCCCTCGGCTTCCATTTCCCGGGTGCATGCGAGCGCCGACCGTCCCAAATGCGTTACCGCAATCTTCTTTGCACCTATATCAGGCAAATTGCGCCGCAGTGTGTGCCAATCGACATGATTGGGGATCGAGCGCTCTCCGGAATAGCATTCGGTAACGAACAGATCAGATCGCCCGGCAAGCGGGATGATATTGTCATTCCAACCGGTGTCGCCGGTGTAGGCAAATGTCTTGCGGCCATCGCCGAGTTGAAGACCGGTTGCCGGCGCCCCGGATGGATGACGCATTTCCATCGTATGCACGTCCACGCCTTCAAGCTCGAAGTTCGAACCGGGTGGCAATTCCTCGACATTCCAGGTGTAGTTCCAACGGTTTGCGGTCATGCCCGGAAAGAAAACCTCGCACGCCATTTCAATTCGATTTCGTGTTCCAGGCGGCCCGACAATTGTAAGCGGCTTGCGCCGTTCGGCCACGAATTGCGCCTCCAGCAAAAGGAACGGCAATCCGCCAAAATGATCGCCATGCAAATGGCTGACCACAATCGCGTCAATGTCATCGGTCGAAAACCCAAGCCGGTGCCAGCTCAGTAACGCCGTTGCACCGAAATCCACCACGATGGTCCGGCCCTGCGTATCCAACCGGATGCAAGTGTTGCCGCGCCCCCCCGATCCAAAGGCATCGCCGCAGCCTACAAATGTGACCTTCATTTCCGATTCCGTTCGTACAACTTTCCGTCCATCCTGCGTTTGACTGCCTCCGGGATTGTGCTGCGGTGGACCGCCTAAGCCGATGCGCTCGGCCGCGCATTCAGGGCATCATTCCAGCGCTGAACGGCTGCCAGTTCGGCGGGAATTTCGATTCTCGCCAGCTTGAGAAACCCAAGCGTGGCCATACCGGTAATGTCGGCGACGGAAAAATCATCGCCCGCGATGAACGGCCGATTCTGGAGCTCCCTGTCAAGCTTGTTCATTGTTTCCAGGGCGCGTGTCTTGGCCACTTCTGCGAGCTGGGCGATTTGCGGAACTTCGCGTTCCGCCATGCGTGGATGGCCGTGCCTGAATGCATGGGCAACGTGGCGATAGAGCTCCAGTTCGAGTATCCGGTTCCACATCTCGACCTGGGCCTTGCCCACAGCCCCCTTGCCGAACAATGCGGGCTCGGGGTGCAATTCTTCGAAATACCGGCAAATAGCTATGCTTTCGGTAATGACGGTCCCGTCATCAAGTTCCAGTATCGGCACCATTTGAAACGGATTTTTCGCGGTAAACGCTTCGCCCTTGTGTTCCAGGCTACCCATGTCCACCGCCACCATTGGGACTTCGATCTGCTTTTCCGCCAAATAAATCCTGACCCTGCGCGGGTTTGGGGCAATCGCGGCGTCATAAAGTTTCATCCATCTCTCCTGAACTGCAAAACGCCGACAGATCTGACGCCAACGTGGGCAAACGCACAAATTAACCGAATTCGGCATCCGTGATGTGCGTTATCGCACATTTTTGGGCTCGGCAATGCACCCAGCGAACGGAAATGCAAGCCGAATTGGCGTCAAAAGCGCGATTTTTCCGGGGCCCGTCAGGCGAACATTAACAATTGCGGGGGATAGTTAAAAATCGGCTACCCACGGATTCCGCGATTTTCAAGCTGTGCAAAGCAGTCCTGGCACTGTTCGAAAAAGATCCGGAACAATCACAGGTAGCTCGGATGTATCGAATTTGTTCGTTTCCGGCGTCCCTTCGACAGCGTTTGCCGGATAGCGATGCCGGTAGCGTAGCGTATGAGTGAATTAACAGCGGAAATGATTGCTCGCGGCCGCGGTCCCGACCCGCGCACAGCCGGCCGGCGCCGTGCCGTGGCCAGCAAGGTTCGAGACACCCGGGAACAATTGACCTCGTCAGGCTCGGGGCTTCGCGGCTGCGACATCGAACTGCTCAAGCAATATGCCTTGACGCGCAAGATCGCCGCTCCCGCTTCGCTGGGCCTTGGCCTGATCGTCGCAGCGATCTCGACAATCTGGGTCGACACCCTTTACGCCCTGTTCTGGATTACGTTCATTGCATCTGCGGCGCTCTATTCATTTGGCATGGCAACCCGCTACCTGAGTACCGAGCCCTCCCAGATCAATGTACATTTTTGGCAACGGCGGTTTGTCCCATGCGAGCTGGTGCAGAGTCTTGCCTGGTCGCTGATCATCGTGCTGCTCTTGAACGTGCAGGAAGCCGATGCGCGGACTTTCGTGCTGTTCATCCTTCTCCTTGCGGCCGCCATGAGTGCGATGATGTCGGCAGCGGTGCCGCACGCGGTTTATTCGGGGATGCTGCCAATTACGCTGGCTATAGTCATCTTCATCCTGGTATCGGGAGATTTCCATGCGCTGCCAATGATCGGCATGGCCGTCGTTGCGCAGGTCTTTTTCGTAGTCCTCGCCAAACGCCTGTATCATGGCTACATCAGCTCGTTGTTGTTGCAGCGGGACAAGGACGCGCTCATTGGCGAACTGGAGGAAGCGAAGCTGAATTCCGATCACGCCCGCAAGCGCGCTGAAGAAGCCAATATCGCAAAATCCAAATTCCTCGCCACGATGAGCCATGAATTGCGCACACCGCTCAACGCAATTCTCGGTTTCTCAGAGGTCATGAAAAATGAATTGTTCGGGCCGCATACGGTTCCATCCTACAAGGACTATTCCAACGATATCTATTCGAGCGGGCACCACTTACTCGAACTGATAAACGAGATTCTTGACCTGTCACGCGTCGAGGCCGGGCGATATCAGCTGAACGAAGAACCGGTTTCCGTCCCAGCTATCGTTGAGGATTGTCTGCATCTACTGAAAATGCGTGCTGGCAAACGCGACATCACACTGATACCTATCATAGAAGACAGTTTGCCGAAAATCTGGGCTGATGAACGCGCGATACGCCAGGTGGCGCTGAACCTGGTCACCAACGCAATCAAGTTTACGCCCCAGGGCGGCAAGGTTACCGTCAAGGCAGGATGGACGGCCTCAGGCGGACAATACGTTTCCATCCGGGATACCGGACCGGGGATTCCCGAAGATGAAATTCAAACCGTACTTTCATCGTTTGGCCGTGGCTCTATGGCCCAGAAAAACGCTGACGAGGGATCCGGCCTCGGATTGCCAATTGTAAAGGGCCTGGTCGAGTTGCATGGTGGTACTTTCATGCTGAAATCGAAAGTGCGGGTAGGTACAGAGGCAATCGTTATATTCCCACCACAGAGGGTCATGTCCGTGCTGCCTCACGTAAAGCAGGACACGGAACTCGCCCCCGGGTCTTCCCAGACCGCAAAGGCAAACCGCCGAAAAGCAGCATAAACATTTCACTGCAGCTGAAAACCATCCCGGCTACAAGCTCGAATGAAAACCGCGTGCCCTTCGCACAATATGCCGCCCGCCTTTGGACATAATTGCGCGGAATAATTCGCGCACCTACCAAACCAAAAATCATCCGGGGCGGCGCCTGTCGCTTCCAACCGCGATGTTGAACGGGACAATGTCAATGGGTTTGCATCGCCACCTAGCCGCGAACTGCCTTGTCGCCGGCGCGCGGATACTTCTTGCACTTGCACCGGCTGCAGCGGGCACGGTTATCGCCTTTGTTGCGTCTCCACTGCTGGCATTTGCGCAATCTGCTTCTTCAAAAGCCGTAACTGGCGCCGCGCAATCAATCCGTCAGGCATGGCCAGGAAAAGTAACGACCCGCCACACAGTCACGATCGGGGGCAAATCACTTACTTTCGACGCAACCGCAGGATATGTAACACTTCGCAATAGCGGGACCCGCAAGGCGATTGCCGATGTTGCCTTTATTGCATTCACCCGCGTCGGCGACGACATTGCAACCCGGCCGCTGACATTTGCCTTCAACGGCGGGCCGGGTTACGCATCCGCGTGGCTGAATATCGGCGCATTGGGGCCCTGGCGGATCAGCATGGCAGGCAAGGGTGTGTTTCCGTCTGCCCGTCCCGAATTGACTGTCAATCAGGAGAGCTGGCTACCGTTTACCGATATGGTATTTATCGATCCTGCGGGGACCGGATACGGGCGCATTCACGGCAGCGGAGCGACAGGATCGTTGTGGAGCGTATCGGGAGACATAGATGCGCTAGCGACAGTTATCCGGCGTTGGGTGGAAGCCAATGGGCGCACGAAGTCACCGAAATTCCTGGCCGGAGAAAGCTACGGCGGATTTCGCGTGCCGCTGGTGACCCATGAGCTGCAAACCGATCAGGGCATCGGTATCAACGGCCAGATACTGATCTCTCCGGTACTGGATTTCGCACGCCGCCGACATCGCAGCGCAATGTCGTATGTGGCGGCTCTGCCTTCCATCGCGGCAACTGCTATGAGCGCGAAGGCTGGCGCCAAGGGCGCCAGCCACTCCGACCTTGCTTCAGTCGAATCATACGCGCGAGGGAGGTTTTTGACGGACCTGGTACGCGGGCGGAGCGACGCGTCGGCGGTCAAACGTCTTAATGAGAAAATTGTGGCGTTGACGGGCCTCGACCAGGCGTTTGTCGCCCGCCGCGCCGGGCGCATTTCCACGAGCGTTTTTGCGCGGGAATATTACCGCAAAAGCGGGCGCGTCGCTGCCATCTACGATGGACTTGTTACCGGGCTGGACCCGGACCGCCACGCGTCGCGCAACCAGAGCGAAGACCAGATGCGGCTGGGCCTGCACGCTCCTATCATTCAGGCCATGGTGGGGCTCTATCGTGAAAAACTCAAATGGGTATACCCCGACGGCCGCTACCAGTTTCAAAACAAGCGGGCTGGCAGAAATTGGAAATGGGGGCGGCGGCCACCCGAATCCGTTTCAGAACTTGCCAGCACCCTGGCGCTCGACCCTAACATGCGGATATTGGTGGTGCACGGATTGACCGACCTCGCGACCCCGTATTTCGAGACCCGCCTGGTTCTCGACGACATGCCGATGATCACTGGGGGCAACCGGATTACCTTCAAAGTCTACATGGGCGGACACATGTTTTACTCCCGCGCGAAATCCCGCCAATCTTTCCGCGACGACGCACAAAAACTGATCGGAATGGCCAAGAGCAATTAATCGGCAGTTATCACACCATCCGGACCAGCGCGGAAATAGCGGCCCTCACCAACGTCCAGTTGCGTCCGCGCCAGCCATTGCAGCGAGGCCTCGTGCAATACATGGCGCTGACGCTCCCAAACTGCAAAATGGGTTGCCGATTCCATCGTCACAAACGCCTTCACATTGGCTCCCAGGTCATCCATCAACTCCAAATTCGACTTGAGCAAACGGTCCTGCTCTCCGGTCAGCATCAGAACGGGCATCGTAAGCGCCTTCGCGGCGTTGGCATTCCAGCCCCAATACGTCCGGGTAGGCGCGCGCAGGCCGCCACCGCCCCATGTTGCTCCAATCGGATCGTGTTCGACATTCAACATCCAGATGTGTTCAGGCATGCCAGGTTCAATCATCGAAGGATCGGCACAGGTCCCAAGCCAACGTTGATCAATCCCGAATTCACGGGTCTGTATCGTCATCGGCGCGCCGGGGCGAGGTAGTTCTGCCGGCCGGTCATCGGGATTTGCGCGGCTGTAGTTCGACGACGCATGAATGACCAGCTTTTCGACCCTGGAGGGGAACCGGCTGGCGAAGGTCCCGGTCCGGATGCCGCCGCCGGACCAGCCGATCAGCGCGAGCGAGGAGATGCCACGCAGGTCACAGATGAATTCAACGATGCGCGCAATATCGTCGGTCTCGCTGTCGCTGTTTACCAATTCGAATGGATAGTCCGGCGGCTGTGTTTCGCGAAGCAGGCCGGGAATGACGCACGATTGAAACGAGGGATCGAGATTGCCCGGGTTGTCCATCATCGGCCGGCTGGAACGGCCATAACCCGTCATATCCATCGCGAACACGTCGTAACCCGCGCGCGCCAGAAAATTCATCCACGAATAATCACGATAAGCTACGTCAAACGCGAGCGTCGATGGGCAATATCCGCCATGGACGAACAGGACAATCTTACCCGCGAAACCGGTATCAGAAGTCCCATCAAACATTCGCCCGGACATTTTTTCCCGCAGAAACAGGTTTACCCGCTCGCCCGCAATTGCCGGGACAGTTGATATGTGACTGACCAGCCGGTCTATCGTCACAACAGTGTCAAGCGGATCACTCATTCGCCAAATCCGGTAACGCCCGCCTGCGCCCGTGTCGCCATATCGTTGTGCGTAGCTGCGGCGGCCTTGATTATCCCCGCCGCCAATGTTGCGCCAGCTCCCTCCGCAAGCGCGATATCCAGGTCCAATAGTGGGCGTTTCGAAAGTTTCTGCAACACGTTTCGGTGTGGATGGCCTGGCGATACGTGTCCGGCCACACAATGGTCGAGCGCACGCGGATTGAGCGCCTGCAACAATGCAGCAGCAGCGCATACCGAAAACCCGTCCAGGACAACCGGGATGCCCTGCAATCGAGAGGCTATTATCGCACCAGCGATCGCACAGGTCTCGCGGCCGCCGACCCGCCGCATGATTTCAAGCGGATCGCGCAGATGGTTTGCATGATGGTCAAGTGTGCGACGGACGATATCGTGCGGCCATTGCTCGTGAGCATCCGGGATGGCGCTGTCATGCTCGCACCAATCACCTGGATCTCCGCCGTACAGTGCGCAACAAATCGCTGAAGCGACAATGCTGCTGCCGCCACCCAGATCTCCGAGGGACAACAGATCCGGTTCACCGGCGATCGCCTCCATACCAAATGCAAATGTCGCCGCTGCCGATCTCTCATCCAGCGCCGCTGCAACCCTTGTGTCTTCCGTTGGGATGTCCAGCGCCAGTTCAAATACTTTCAAGCCGATACCGGATGTCGCGGCAATCTGGTTCGAGGCCCCGCCGCCGGCCGCGTATGTCTCCATCATTTGCCGCGCGTGGCCCGCGGTATAAAGCGGGAAACGTCGGTCTTCGAACCCGTGGCTGGCTGTAAATATCACGGCAAACGGCCTGTCGACACTTGGACGCTCACGCCCTTGCCATTGCGCCAGCCACAACGCAATTTCCTCCAGGCGTCCCAGACCCCCTTCCGGTTTCACGAGCTGTCGATTTCGAGCAGCGGCTTGAACTCTTGACTGTTTCCCACCTTCAGGAAGGTCTGCAACGAGATTTCGGATATCGTCGAACGGCAGCGCGGAATTGGTCATTGAGCCCTACGCATAAAATAGCGGCAGAAAACCCCGGGTATGGGGCGAATAGCCGGCCAACACAAGGGCGACCTGCCGACGTTCAATCGGCGCGTGCACTGAAATTCACATCAGGGCGCGCGCCAATCGCAACCGGCCAGGAAATTCCGGACCTCGAGTCACCGGAATTGCCAAACGCGGCCTATTTCTTTTTCTTCACAAACACCGCCTTGAACGCGGTCACCACCTCGGGCGTTACCGCGCCGAAGCCTTTCTTCAATTGCTCGTGGACATAGTCGGCAGATTTTGGCGCCCACTCCAGACGACGCTGTTTTACTATTTCCAGCGTTTTTGGATCGGCGACCATTTTGGCGAATGCCACGCGCAATATTTTCAGAGCTTCCGGATTTACGCCCGGCGGAGCATAGAACGCCTGGCCGATCAGAAAGTTCATTTCGTAAACGTCGTAGAGTTTTTGCTCGACCGATCCGTCCTTGTAGAAGTCCCGCAAATGCGGGACACCTTTCATCAACGGATCGCGCGGACCGGTGGCGATAATTGGATAAATCTTGTTGCCCTTGATCCAGCCAGGCTTGGCGGCAATGAAGCCTGAACGGTAGTTCCAGCGACCTTCAACTTCCTTGCGTTCAATGGCGAGATTCATCGCGCCCCCGCCCTTGTAGCCGTAGATCACCTCCATCTTTGTGCCCAGCGCCTTGTTGATCATGCGCGGGAAAACAGATGCAGACGATGTGTAAGACGACGATGCCAGCTTCACCGGTATTTTCTTGAGGTCATCGAGGGTTTTGATGCCTTTGGTGTGCCAGACCCAAATAGCCGCAGAGCGTGCCGCGGCAGATCCAAGAAAATTGAACTTGCGGCCATCAAATTTCGCCTTGCGGATCAGCGGAACGGTAAGCGTACCCGGCGCAATCATTGCTATCTCAGTGCCGTCTTTTCTGGCCACATTGGCCATATAGCTCGCTGACACCACACCGCCGGCCCCAGGCCGGTTACGAATGATCATCGTCGGATTGCCTGGTATGTGGCGCGCAAGGTTATGCTGCACCATCTGACAATAGATATGGTAGCTGCCGCCGGAACCGACCGGAACTTCGACGGCTATTGTCTTGCCGGCAAAATAGTCCTTGGCGGTCGCCGGCATGGCGATCAAACAAACAGTGGCGATACCAGCCGCAAAATACATGTCCCGTTTTCTCATGGTACACCTCCCTGATTGCGCATGATTTCCTGTCTGCGCATTCTGGCGATGGCGACCATCCAGCCATCCAGCTTGCCACCGCCGCAGCGATACAGCGTAGCACGTGGAACCCGGCGGGCAACAATTCAATTGCAGCTCAACAACACGGCCCCGGGGGCCGCAATCGCGGAGACAAAGAAAAACCGCCGGAGCTTGCCCCGGCGGCTCGATTCGTACCATGTGCGGACAGATTATTTCTTGGGCTTGATGTAAATGTCCTTCAGTCCGGCCACGACATCGGGGGTAGCGGCGGCAAACCCCTTCTTCATTTCGGCCTCGATTTCCTTGGCCGTCTTCGGTGACAGTTCGATCCGGCGCTTCTCGATCATCGCCTTCGTTTTGGGATCGGCGATCATCTTATCGAATGCGGTACGAAGAATTGCCACGACCTTGGGATCAAGCCCGGGAGGTGCGTAGAACGCCTGGCCAATTTCGAAGTTCATCCCGATAACGTCATACATCTTGGCATGAAGCGTCCCGTCCTTCAGCATGTCACGCATATGCGGGATGCCTTTCAATTCGGGGTCGCGCGGACCCGTCGCCAGCACGGGAACGATTTTCTTGTCCTTGATCCAGCCCGGGCGCACGCCGGTGAAACCGGAACGATAGTTCCAGCGACCTTCCGTCTCGCCCCGCTCAATCGAGACGTTCATGGCGCCGCCGCCCTTGTATCCATATATCAGCTTGATCTTCGTGCCCAAGATCTTGTTTATCAGGCGCGGGAAGACCGAACCGGCTGCGCCGTATCCCGACGAGGCCAGCTTGACGGGCGTCTTCTTCAGGTCAGCGAGGTTTTTCACACCTTTGGTATGCCAGACCCAGACGGCGGACGAACGGGCGGCTACCGATCCCAGAAAATTGAACTTGCGGGCGTCGAGTTTGACATTTCTCACCATCGGCAAAGTGATGACGCCGGGCGAAATCATGGCTATGTGCGTGCCGTCCTTCGGCGCAACATTGGCCATGTAGCTGGCCGAGACGACGCCACCGGCGCCCGGCCGGTTCTTGATGATCATGGTCGGGTTGCCGGGGATATGGCGTCCGAGATTGTTCTGCACGATCTGGCAATAGACGTGATACGTGCCGCCGGACCCAGACGGAACTTCTACCGTAATGGTCTTGCCTGCGAAGTAATCGGCTGCGAGCACAGCGCTGGGCCAGGCCATCGCCAGCAGCGCAGCGGCTGTGAGTGTTTTCGCGGTGTTTTTCATGTCCGTACCCTCCCTGATGTACGTTCTGATGACGTTTGCGGCATGGGGGTATGCCGATCCGCCACGCTAACATGGCAACCGCCAAGGGCCAAATGCCTGGCCAAATCCGGTTAAAAAACCGGCAGGGAGGCGGATTTGTTATTCCATTGCGGTAATCCCGGGCGGACCATATTATCCGGCGCCGAGACACCGGCCCAAGCCAATTCACAAGAGGATCGCCATGACAGCCGCCCCTGCCCTGCTCAGGAATTCAATTTCCGACGCTGAAACCAAGACCCGCGTTACGCTGGCCGCCGCCTTTCGTGTCGCCCACCATCTTGGCTGGAACGATACGATCAACAACCATATCGCAGCCAAGATTCCTGGCGAGCCCGGTGTGTTCCTGATGAACCCGGTCGGTTTGGGTTGGCACGAAGTACGAGCCTGCGATCTGATCAAGTCCGACTTCGACGGCAATTACCAGCACGAAACGCCGCACCGGCTAGCGCCGGCGGGCTTCAATTTTCACAGTGCGATTTTGCGGGAGCTGGATCACGTGAATTGCACGTTGCATGTCCATGCCACGCCGCTGGTTGTCGTTTCCGCCATGGAAGAGGGTTTCAAATTCTTCGACCAGGGCGCTTGCGCGCTTTACGACGATCTGGGGTACCATGACTTTGAAGGCCTCGCCCAGGAAGAGGAAGAAGCTCCTCGGATTATCGCTGATCTTGGCCCGCGGCACGCGTTGATGATGCGCAATCACGGCGCTCTTACGGTAGGCGCCACAATCGGCGAGGCGTTTTATTTCATGCGCCGGCTCGTAGATTCCTGCGACGTACAGGCGAAACTGATGATGTCCGGCACGCCGGTACGCACTGTTTCTGAAGACATCCAAAAGTTCACAAAATCGCAAATGAACAAGCGCCGCGATGGCAAGCCGTTCGGAAGGCTCGATTGGGAAATGTATTTCCGGCTCGCGGAAAAGCTCGATCCGGATTTCAAGACATTGAAATGACTGGAGACCACGCTGCTGGAATCGGGCACTGCGAGCACTATATTTCTTGCAGCAAACTGATTGAGACAGGCAGTGATGAAGCACTTGCTATGGATCGTAGCGGTCGCAATTGCGATCGTTATCGTATTGACATTTGGCGATACAAAGCTGCCGGGCGGTATCGAATTTGGCCGCGCGCTGCAATCGCTGATGTACGGCACGCTGGCCGTAACGCTGGCGGCTTCAATGCTATTGCATTACCGGGGACGGGTGAGCACGGCGGTACTGTCGGCGCTCGCCTGGGTGGCGATATTCGCCGTGATCATCGTCGGTTACACTTACCGTAACGATTTGCAGGTTGTTGCGAACCGGGTCATGGATGAGGTGGTGCCGGGCCGTGCTGTGCCCTCCGGCCCCGGTGAGGCGGTGGCCGTCCGTGCAAGCAACGGCCATTTTGTCTTGACCGGAATCACCAACGGCAAGGCTTTACAATACCTGTTTGATACTGGAGCCTCGACGGTTGTACTAACCGCCGCATCGGCCAGCAAGATTGGCATTCCGGCCGGATCGCTGAGTTACACACGCAAAGTCTCCACGGCGAACGGCACGGCGCTCGCAGCACCGCTCACAATCGACGCGCTTACATTTGGAAAAATCACTTTGCGCGACGTGCGTGCGCTGGTTGCGGCGCCCGGCGCTCTGCGCAGCAATCTTCTGGGCATGTCGTATCTTGGCCGCTTGTCCAGCTATACAGTACGCGGCAACAGGCTGGTGCTGAGCCGCTGAACATTTTTCGAAACGAAGCGGCGGCTATAGGACAAGATCGTATGCGAAACGCAACGCTGCAATGGCGAGAAATATGCCGAACGAAAGCCCGAGTGTGCGCTTTGACATGGCATGGGCTATCCGAACACCAACCGGCGCAGTCAAAATGCTCACGGGAGCAAAAAGGATAAATCCAAGCAAGGACACGAATCCGATCGACAACGGCGGAAGACCGGCCTTGCCGAAACCGGCTGCCATGTACCCGATCGCGCCGGGAATGGCAATCAGCACTCCCAGCCCGGCGGAAGTGGACACTGCTTGATGAATTGGCCTGCCGTGAAATGTCATGATGGTATTGGAGATCTGGCCGCCGCCGATGCCCATAAGCGCCGACAGCAATCCGGTGACGAAACCGTAGGCACGATTCCAGAGCCCGACCGGCATCTCATCGCTGATACGCCAGTTGAAATCACCAATCAGGCGCACAGCGTTGACCCCGGCGACCAGAACGAACACGGCCTTGAACACCTCCGGCGCAGCCCAGCGTGCCAGCAAGCTGCCCAGCAGCACTCCCAGAATTAGTGGCACGGCCCAGGCCCGCAGAACATCCATGTCGACTGTGCCCTTGGCCTTGTGCGCACGATAGGAGGCAATCGACGTAGGGATAATTACCGCTAGCGACGTTCCCACGCAAAGCGGCATGCGCACATCTTCAGGCACCTGCATGAACCGGAACATCTCATACAGAACCGGAACGATTATCGCGCCGCCGCCAACGCCGAATATGCCGGCCAGAATGCCAGTGACGGCGCCAGCCAGGGCGAGGGCGAGCGCCAGATAAAACAGTTCATGCAGGGGTATTCCCAGTACCGCCATAATCTACCCCGGTGGTGCGCGAATTGACCAAAACCGCCGTCTGCCTGCCCGCAGCGAATCCGCGCGCCGAGCAGCAATTCAGCTTTGCGGGATTGAGTAATAATGCGCAAGTCCAGCGCAATCATATCAAGAGCACCCGCGCACGGCGATGAGCCTGACGCTGGCTGCAGGAGTTCATCTACGGGGCGAAATGGCCCGATGGATCCATTTCACGCGGCGGCGACTTCGGCCGCTGCTTCGCGCACATTGGCCAAAGCTTCGCGCAGCACCGTCAAATCCGCACCCGGTTTCACAGCACGGGTAGCAAGATGACGCCGCCACGCGCGCGCGCCACGCAGGCCGTTGAACAAGCCAAGCATGTGGCGGGTCATGTCCGACAGGCGCGCACCAGCCTCCAGCTGGCCAGCGATATATGCCTCGTAGGCAGCTACAATCTCGAAGCCACTGGTAAATTGCGGTTCGCTCGCGAAAAGCACGCGATCAACGTCAAGCAAAAGCATGGGGTTCTGATAAGCAGCGCGTCCAAGCATCACCCCATCGACGTGGCGTACATGTTCGGCGCAGGCCTCGAGCGACGTAATTCCGCCGTTGATGTGGATCGAAAGACGAGGAAAATCCTGCTTCAATTGATACACAAGTTCGTAGTCCAGCGGCGGCACATCGCGATTTTCCTTTGGCGACAGGCCCTGCAGCCAGGCCTTGCGCGCATGAACGATAAGTTCGTCGACGCCTGCGGCCGCAACTTTCTCCGCCACTGTCCAAAGCGCCTGCCGCGGCTCCTGTTCATCTACGCCGATCCGGCACTTGACGGTGACCGGAACGTGCACAACGGCTTTCATTGCGGCAACGCAATCGGCGACGAGATCAGGCTCGCGCATCAAGCAGGCGCCAAACGCTCCGTTCTGAACCCGGCCCGATGGACAGCCGCAGTTGAGGTTGATTTCGTCATATCCAAGATCGTCGGCAATTTTGGCGCATTGTGCCAGCGCCACCGGATCGCTGCCGCCGAGTTGCAGGGCGACCGGATGCTCTGTCTCACCATAGGCAAGCAAACGTTCACGCGGCCCGAAAATAATCGCCCCGGTCGTCACCATCTCCGTGTAAAGGCGAATGTGGGGCGAGAACAGCCGGTGGAACGCCCTGCAGTGCCGGTCGGTCCAATCCATCATGGGTGCGATTTTAACCTGTTTTTTCAAAATTTTACTTCTTAGCTTAGCATTATCGTCTTCAAGGGAAATCAAACGATAGGCCTGTAAATATCGGATAATCGCGCGCTTACCAACCAGGCAACCATAATGACGAAAGGTAGAGTGCCGTCAGGCACTTCCCCTCCTCCACTGAATGCTGACATGGCAAGGGCTTAGGGTTAAGGCCGAATCTGACCATGAGGTGAATTATTGCAATGCAAGAACCCACCTGCCACATGCTGATTTCGTCAAGTCATTTCTTATAATATTCTACTTTTTAAGCTTATTTTTTCAGTTCGACTTGTACAGTCTCACACTAACTTGACATGTAGCCCGCGTGCAGCAATTCGATGTGTCACCCGCCAATCGCACAAGTTCAGCTATCTGGTTGATGCAACGGGACGTTCGACCGACACCAGTCTGAATTTCCAATTCTCCAGTGCCGTTCCCTTCAGGTCGAGACGGCCGACGATATGCTGCAACCGTTGCGTGGCGGCCATGTGGGGCGCAGTTGTGAACCGCTGGCGCAGCCAGGATGGCGGAATTGACTGGTAGTACAAAGTTGCGCTGACCACCAATTTCGAAGCATCCAAACCATCCGGCAATTCAATATTGTATCGGACCGTGTCGGCGCCACTGCCAGGCAGTTCGAAGTCACCTCGGAGGGCGATGTGGTCTGGGAATATGTAAGTCCCTATTTCAACAACCAGGCGATGTTCGGCAGCATCAATTGGCTTTTCCGGGCCCGGCACTATCAGCCGGGTGGACCGGAAATCAACAATCGCGCCGGCGTATAAGTAAGGTCATATCCAATTTCCCGAAAGCGTCCCGGAGACGCGGGATGCGTGCCGCAAACTGATCCGTCTGGCCAACCACCCCTGAACCGGCAGATGCGCCGGTTGCAATCGCACGAGAGTTGGCACAGACTGCCCTCAAAGCGGGACTAGCAGCTTATTCTGCCGGAATGCCCGCTTGTGAATAGACCACAAACGGGAGGTTTGGTCATGAAGCTGAAGACCTTGGCAATTTCAACGCTCTTCGCCGCTGGTGCGCTGGCGCAGCCCGCGCTGGTATCAACTGTATCGGCCCAGGGAAAAACGGTTAAGCTCAAAGTAGCACTGTTCACGCCTGAAAAGTCATCCACGTCACCTTGGTTCAAAGCCGCGAAGGCGATGCTGGAGAAGAAGTCTGGCGGAACACTGGTTCTGGAATTGTTTTTCGGCTCTTCCATGGGACCAATGCCACGGCATTACGACCTGGCGCGCACCGGTGTCGCCGACATGGCGTTCTTTCAACACGGTGTGACCCGCGGTCGCTTCCCACTGGTGGAGCTCACCCACGCGCCGTACATCGTGCCGCCTGGCCCCGAAGGCTCAATCATGGCGACATCAATCGCGGCCGATCTCAAGGGCAAATATTTCGCCAAGGAGCACAAGGGCACGCGGCTTATCTGGATCGTCTACAATCGGCCGTCCGGCGTCTATGACACCAACAAGGCGATCACCAAACTGGAGGACCTGAAAGGTCGCCGCTACCGTGCTCCAACTCCGACAGATGTTGCGGTGATGAAAGCGTTGGGCGCTCTGCCGATCGGCATGCCTGCAACCCACATGGCCGAGTCCTTGCAAAAGGGCACGATCGACGGGGTAGTCACCGATCCGGGCGGCATATTCTCCTTCAAACTCGGGACGCTGGTGAAGCACTACACCAACATGTTCAACTCGGTGATCAGCTTTGGGCTGGTGATCAATTCCAAGTCCTATGCCAAACTTTCGCCAGCACACAAGAAGCTCATAGATTCCCTGGGCACCAAGGCGTCTGCGGTGGATATGGCGACAAAATCCTGGGGCAAAAACGCTGTCCTCGACGGATTCATGGCCAAGCAAAAAATCACCAACGTGAAGATGACGGCAGCTGCCGACAAGGCGATGCGGTCCATCGCACAGAAAGTCGTTGATAGCCGAATCGCCGCATCCGAAAAGAAGGGCCTGCCGGCACGCAAGGTTTACTCGGAAATCAAGGCGCTGGCTGCAAAGTACTCCAAGAAATAATGCGAACGGCGGGCCGAGCATACCATTAAGTGGGGCGCGGCTCGCCATCTCCCTCAGGCCCGCTGGTCCTGTTGTGACAACGCAAATTCCAGCGGGCAACTCGGGTAAAATATCCGGTTCATTTTTCGGGGGCATTGACAGCCGATGATACCGTTCGTCGCCGCAGTGGCGCGATTCCTGACGCGTGTGGCCGCAATCTTCCTGATTGCAATGATGCTGATTAACGTGGTGGACGTCGGTCTGCGCACGACGATCAATGCGCCGATATTTGGCACCTATGAAATTGTCGAATTCATGCTGGCGGCGGTGGCATTTCTCGCCATTCCCGAGGCGTTTCTACGCGATCAGCACATTACCATTGAATTGATCGATCAGGTCCTGCCGGAACGGGTGATTGATTTTCTGCGGGCAATCGGCGCGCTGTGTTCGATGGTGTTTGTCGCCCTGCTCACCTGGCACATGATACGGCCGGCAATGGATTATATCGAGTTCAACGAAATTACGATGGACCTGCAACTGCCGCTAATCTGGAAAGCGGGACTGATCATAACCGGCATCGGCGTGGCAGTGCTTGCCGCGCTGGTTATGTTCGTGCGCGACCTCGGCAAGGCGTTCGGAAGCTCCGCAGCTGGAGAACCGGCATGAGCGTGCAGGCAATAGGCTCTCTGGGCGTCATCATCCTCGTTGTTCTCACGCTGCTGCGCGTGCCGCTTGGCGCGGCCATGGGGCTGGTCGGTTTGGCCGGCTACGCTGCGATCGACGGCTGGGACAAGGCGTTCATCGTTTTCGGCACGACGCCATTCTCGCTGACCCACTATTCGTTCTCAGTGCTGCCGCTATTCATCCTGATGGGAACAGTGGCGACGCGCTCCAACATGTCCCAGGAATTATTCGTTGCCGCGAACGCGGTTTTTGCCGGCCGCCGCGGCGCGCTGCCAATGGCGACTATCGGGGCTTGTGCCGGTTTTTCGGCGATCAGCGGGTCGTCCCTGGCAACGGCCGCGACTTTCAGCCAGATCGCCGTTCCCGAAATGCGCCGTTACGGCTACCACGAGCAACTGGCAACCGGGTCCGTAGCGGCAGCAGGAACCCTCGGAATTCTTATCCCGCCATCGGTGATCATGGTTATCTACGCGCTGGCGGCGGAAGAATCGGTTCCGATGCTGTTTGCCGCGGGCATGATACCCGGCCTGCTGCTCGCGCTGCTGTTCCTCATCACCGTCTTCGTGGTTTCCCGGATAAAACCCGAATGGGCTCCGGTCGGCCCCGTCATGCCTTGGAGCGAACGCATTCGCGCAATTGGCGCACTGTGGAAATTGGCGCTCCTGTTTGGCCTTGCCGTAGGCGGCATTTACGGCGGATGGTTCAGCCCCACGGAAGCTGCGGGCATCGCTGCGTTCACCGCCATCATTATCGGATTTGCCACGCGCCAGCTGACATGGCGCGTCCTGTACGATTGCATCATGGAAACGCTCCACACCACGGCGATGCTGATGTTCATCATCGTCGGGGCATGGGTGTTCGCCTACTTCGTGGTGCAAACGCAATTACCGACCGGGCTCATCGACCTGATCAAGTACTTTAACCTTGCCCCGTGGGCGGTGATCGCGATGATACTGGTCTTCTATATCATCCTCGGTTGCGTTCTCGACGCGGTCGCGATCATTCTGGTGACGGTGCCGGTATTTTTGCCCGTGGTCACATCGATGGGGTACGATCCGGTTTGGTATGGCATCCTGATGGTTGTCGTCGTCGAAATCGGGTTGATAACGCCACCGGTCGGATTGAACATCTTTGTCATTCGCGCGCAATTGCCGGACATCGAGCTGACGACGATATTCAAGGGTATCGTGCCGTTTCTAGTCGCCGATCTCGTGCTTATCGTTCTGCTGCTGTTGTTCCCGCAGATTGCGTTGTGGCTGCCCGGGATATTGTTTTAGCATAGTCTGCGTAATCGCCTGTCACCCAAGGACCGGATCAGGCGAACAGGCGGTCCACTCAGTATACGAGGCATCATGCTCATACAAAAACACGGGTTGACGTTTTACAACAGGGCCAAAGCCACGCCCGGCTTTACGTTGTTTTCGCGCAATTTTGCCGACCAAATCTGGCTAATTGATATGGAAGGCAATGTGGTCCACGAATGGAAAACCCGCGGCGGCGCCACGCACTTCCACTACCTCTTGCCGAACGGAAACCTGTTTGTCTGTGAACGTGTCGATGAGGGTCCGAAGGTCGTCTCAGGCAAGAGCGGGCGCATGTGCGAGTACGACTGGGACGGCAAGTTGATCAGCGTGCATGTTGATGACCACCAGCACCACGACGCCCGGCGCCTGAGCAACGGCGGCATCGTTTACATCGCCTGGAAATTGTTCAACGACGCGGAGGCAAAACAGGTGCGTGGCGGAATTCCAGGGACAGAGCTTGACGGCAAGATCTACGGCGAAGTCATTCGCGAAGTGGACGCGCAGGGTAATGTTGTTTGGGAATTCGCAAACAACGGACCCGAATTTCTGGAAAAGTATTCCATCAATCCCCTGGCCAAGCGCGAGGAATACGGCCATGCGAACACGGTTTCTGTGTTGCCGAACGGGGATTACCTGGTCAGCTACCGGGTCTTCGACCTGCTGGTGATCATCGACCGCCAGACCGGACAGCTGAAATGGGAATATCAGAACACCGCGCTCGGCGGCCAGCATGATTGCCAGATGCTCGACAATGGCAATATCCTGGTCTTCGCCAACGGGCACAACAGCGCCGGGGGAAATCCAAATTTCAGCCAGGTCTGGGAAATCGAACCGCAAAGCAAGGAAATCGTCTGGCGCTACTTTCCCAAGAAGAATCCGCTGACTTTCTGGAGCCCGCACATTAGCGGATGTCAGCGGCTGTCCAGTGGGAACACGTTGATTTGCGAGGGCGGCCAGGGGTGTATTTTCGAAATTACCCCGGACGGCGAGGTCGTGTGGGAATATATAAATCCGTTCTTCGGCGCGCACCCTTCCCTGCCGGACAGTGAAATCAACTGGGTATTTCGAGCCAAACGATACGCAGGAGATTCACCGGAAATTCGCAACCGGGTTTAACCCGGGCCATTGAGCCCGGGATTCAATCAGTCGATTTTCGCTCGCTGATCCGCGAAATATTTTTCCATGTGCAGGCATTCTTTCAACGGCGCCGCGTCAAGGCGTAGCGCGCGTTCGGGTTTGACCGGTCCGACAAAGATAGTGCTTGTGGTGGCCGAGCACGACCTGATGCGCATGCCAGCACCAGTAGCCCAACTAACATAGACCTTGTTTTGATCTCCGGAAACCTGCATGCCACCGCCATCACACTCGACCACGCAATGAGGCACTTTTGGATGTTTCAAGGCGCGCAATGATGTTTGATTGTTGCAATATCCTTCGACAATAAAGCGGCCCTTCAATTTTTGGAAACGTGTTTCAAGATAGAAAATATAAAGAAAATTCGGATCGTCCCCGCCCTTGGGCGGTCGGCGATTTACCCGCAACATCAAGGTTGCGGCTTCGATCTTTCTGATTTTTGCTTTCTGTTCCGAGCCTTGCAATCTTGCCGGGACCGCGAAGTTTCCTTCCTTCAAGCGAAAACAGGCTGCCGCACGGTGCTTCGCAGGGACAATCTTTGCAAGGTTCTCAGGGACCGGCGCTCGTTTTTCACCGTCATCGGCGTTTGCCCCACCAACCACCGCGAAGAGGGTTCCGAAGGCCAAAATCAATACCTGCATCGCCACCTCACCTGAACAAGCCGCGCCGACGACAGGATGCCATAATCCTACCACATGGCTCATGCCGGCGTATACGGATGCTGCATCTCAAGATGGCGGATCACGCCCAGTTTGCATGAGATTTATCAAAAGACTAAGACACGGTCGTTGAGCGGATAAATCCCCCGCGCCGATGGCGCTGCGCGGAAACGCATCGGCTCAAATCCCAGCCGGGACTTGCCAGTCTTTATAAATGCGACCGGCGCCCGCACCAAAACATTGCGCGCGAGCGCACAACCTTGGGAGCTGCCGAATTGCAATCCGCGTTTCGGATACTGGCGTTTTTGCTGTTTGTCGCATTTGCCGCGGCCAACCTGTCCGGCGCCCATTCCATGGTGCAGGTGTCGCTGCTCACCGTGCTGATTGTTTTCTTGTGGGCGACCGCAATCGTGCCGGAGTTCTTTGCCTCGCTATTGTTCTTCGCGATCGTCCTGGTTTCCGGCGTCGTATCGGAACCGATCGCACTTGCGGGGTTTCAGTCGAAGGCGGTTTGGCTTGCCTTCTCCGGGATAATAATCGGGGCGGCGATACAGACCCACAAGCTCGGCGGTATCCTGTTCAATCGCCTGCTCCGCCGTATCAATTCCTATGCAGCGCTGGTCTGGTCTGTTGCTTCGGCGGGCTTGCTTTTGTCGTTTGTGGTTCCATCCGCCATGGGACGGGTCGTTATGATGGCGCCGCTGGTTCTGGCCGTCTGCAAGCGGTTCAAACTGGCGGAGGGATCGCGCGGGCAGTACGGCGTTTGCCTTGCCCTGCTGGCGGGGACGGTTTTCCCGGCAATGTCGATTCTACCGTCCAATGTTCCCAATGTGGTGATGCTGGGAGCCATGGAGGCTGCCTATGGACGCGGAATTACATACGCGGACTATTTCATTCTGAATTTCCCGGTCCTCGGCGCCGGCGCCTTCCTGCTGATGACTGCGCTGGTTGTGTTTTTGTTCCGAAGCGAGGTGGCGCCGCTGGAAGATGACACGGGAATAGACGCCTGGACCCGAGAACAGAAGCGGCTGGTCCTGCTGCTGCTGCTCACCCTGGCGCTTTGGGCAACCGACAGCCTGCACGGCATATCGGCAGCATGGATTGGGCTGGCTGCGGCCGTGATCTGCATGACACCGGGCATTGGCGTGATCCCGCCAAAAATATTTGGAACCCTGAATTTCGGTCCCTGGTTCTTCGTAGCCGGCGCCATTGGTCTTGGTGCAATGGTGCGCGAGAGCGGCCTGGTCACCAGTTTCTGGCATGTGCTCTCCGAGACGTTGCCGCTCGCGGGCCTCGTCGCGCCATTGCAATACATGGTGATCGTCATAACGACGATAGTGCTGGCGATACTGGCAACGCTGCCGGCCGCGCCGTCAATTTTCACACCAATGGCCGCAGCGGTCTCGCAAACCACGGGGTGGCCGCTGGACGCCACGATTCTTGCGCAAATTCCATCGTTCGTACTTTTCCTGTTTCCCTATCAGGCGCCACCAATCATTATCGGGATCGCGCTTCTCAAGGTACCTGTGAAACAGGTCATGAAACTTCTAGCCATCCATACTTGCGCGGGATTGCTTGTTCTTGCGCCGTTGCATTACCTTTGGGGCCGCAGCATCGGCGTGTTTCCTTAGCCAGCCCGGGTCGGCAATGCCAAAGCGTTTAACCCTTCGCACCAGCAACAGCACAAGGTCCGTGCTGGAACACCTGTTGCCGCTGTTCGAAAGCGACACCGGGACAGAAGTCGATTTGATCGTATTGTCGTCTCGTATTGCCCTTGAGACAATCGAGAACGGCGAACGCGCTGATTTGGCCATCCTGCAGGACAGTGCAATCGACAAACTGGCGAGTGCCGGAATTCTTGACGGCGGCGCATCAATTAATTTCGCCAATTCGCTGATCGGGCTGGGTTGCCTGGAGGGCGTCGACAAGCCCGATATCAGCACGCCGGAACGCTTCAAGCAGGTCCTGCTTCAATGCCGAACGATTGCCCACACCCAATTCGGTCCAAGCGGAAGGTATTTCCCCGAGATGGTCGAGCAAATGGGGGTTGCTGAACAGATGCTTCCCAAAACTGTCACGCGATCAGGAGGATATATAGGAGGCGTCGTCGTCAACGGTGAGGCGGAGCTGGCTTTTCAGCAGGTGTGCGAGCTGTTGGCCGTGCCGGGACTTTCCGTAATCGGACGCATTCCGGATGAACTGCAGCGCGGTATTGTTACCAAAGCCGGGATATTTGCCTGCAGCTCAAATCGCGATGAAGCAACTGCCTTGTTGGAATTCCTGGCGCGGCCGGAACACAAGGCTGCCTTTGATACAGCGGGGCTGGAAAAGCTGATTTGAATAAACGCATCGCCGCTTTCGGTCAATGCGTATCCTACTTTTCAGATGCGAACATGTTTAGAGCCGATCAACGCTTCATGGACACGTCGATCGGCTTTGGCCTCTCGATTGTAGTCGTTTTATTGACGTGAACCGGCAGCCGCGTAACTCGAAATCCCCTTCACCCTCAGAACAACCGCAGGCTCTTGTAATTTCGCCATTCAGGGAACAAGTCGCCCAGAAGCGCGTCCGGCCACGGCATGTTCAACAACATGTCAAACAATATATACATCGCCGCAACGAGCACGATCGTGATCAGCAGGGATTTCAGCACAGACACCTTGCCTTCGATGATCATGAACAGGGGCACGTATATCGCTGTCGCCGGCAACATGCCGATTGTCAAAACAAGAGCGAGAAGCAGCCCAAGCCAAAATAATTGAATTGCCGACCGCTTGAGCAACTCCGCTTTTGGTAAATCAGCGAGCGTGTTCTCCTCCTGCATGTGGTCACGCGGCGCTTCTGCCTGGGGGCCATCCACTGCGGCGGCTGCCAATCTCCGCTCAAAGACTGTCATTGCGATACGGATAGCGACAATAAGCAGCCCGAAGAAAGCAACTGTTTGCGGCAGCAACTTTGCCGCGAACGGCCATGCCCAACTCGAATAAACGACATAGGCCATTGCAAAAGTGATCACGGCCCACATCGCGAAATTCAGGGCCAGCACATCGGTACTCTGCTTCTTTGGCGGCACAAATACCGGATCGCCCTTACCCAGCGCAGACATGATCAACGGGCGCAAGAGCACCAGTATAAGGATCAAACCGATGACGATGACACCGGGATGCAGAAGGAAACTGAATTTATAGGCGCTGTAGGATATGAACATATAGTCTTCAATAAGGTCGCCCAATACGAAACCCAGAATGATCGGGGGACGCGGCCATCCCTGCCGTTTCATCAGCCAGGCGACCACACCAAAGCCAGCAAGAACGATAAAGTCGTTCAAATCACGCGACCCCTGGTAGGCGCCGATGAAGGTAATCGCCATGATTATCGGCACCAGAATGCCAGCCCTCACCAGAGCAATCTTCGCGAACTGATCGGCAAAGGTAAAACAGAAGCCGGCGCCGATAATGTTGGCAAGCGCGACGCTCCACACCATCGTGTAGGTCACGTCCAGCTTTTCGGTCAGCATCTTCGGTCCCGGATCAATGCCGTGGATCAAAAACGCGCCGAGCAACAGCGCCATGGATGCTGAGCCGGGGACGCCGAATGCCAGCGTGGGAACAAGGGCGCCACCCTCCTTCGCATTATTGGAACTCTCGGATGCAATGACGCCGCGCACGTCGCCGGTCCCAAAGCTGTCGGAGGCGCCTTTCAATGAGCGGGCGGCATAACCATAGGCTATCCAGTCGATGATCGAAGCACCGATTCCCGGAATCGAGCCGAGAAAACTGCCAATCGCCGAGCAGCGGATAATCAGCCACCAGTTCCGCAGCGAATCCATCACGCCCACCAATTGCTGGCCGCGCTGCTTGCCGGTCACCTCGGTCGCGACGCTTCTCTTTGATATGGCCAGGTCGATCAGTTCAGGGACCGCAAAGATGGCAAGTGCCACGGGAACCAGCGGAAAGCCTTCGATCAGGTAGAGCGAATCGCCGGACCAGCGAATAGTTCCGGTTTGTCCCTCATCGCCGATTTGCGCCAGAATCATCCCGATGCAGGCCGCAACCAGACCTTTGAGGATGTTCCGGCCGCTCAGGGATGCAACCAACGTCAAGCCGAGTGCGCAGACCGCCAGCAATTCGGGCGAACCAATGGAAAGCATGAAAGGACGCAGCACCGGGATCGATACGCCA
Organism: uncultured Beijerinckia sp.; assembly: GCA_964615275.1. Taxonomy (GTDB): domain Bacteria; phylum Pseudomonadota; class Alphaproteobacteria; order Rhizobiales; family Beijerinckiaceae; genus Terripilifer. The sequence goes on from CAZTMN010000027.1 coordinate 34,604, forward strand.
AGCAGAAGCGCACCGAAAAGCCCGCCCAGCACAGAGGCGCTGAAAGCCGCACCGAACGCGCGCCCGGCTTCGCCTCGCTTGGCCATAGGGTGGCCATCCAGCGTGGTTGCGGCTGAGCCAACGGTTCCCGGCACGCCGAAGAGCACCGCAGGAATCGTGTCAGATGTAACCGTAACCGAGGAGAGACCAACCAGAAACGCCAGCGCCGTGTAGGAATCCATGGTGATGGTGAACGGCAACACAAGGGCTAGGCCGACGAGCCCGCCAACGCCGGGAATCAAACCGACCATCAGGCCGATGAACACGCCCAGACACATAATCGCAAAGCGCATGGGATCCATCAGGACAACAAAGGCCTGAATGGCATTCTCGATAATCATCCGTTTATCCCCTCCCGATCTTCGCAAATTGCTTGAGAATTTTCGGAAGATCCGTGATGGCGGACCATTACAGCGCTAATCGCGCGTGTAAAGGGTGATTTTAAGGGTTTCTTGCGCCGCTTGCAGCTCTGTTGACAGTTGCCGGGACGAAATGCGAATTTGCCCCGAAGCTCTTTCGGAGCGGCTTCGCGATCATCCGGAGCAGGCTCTGGTGCGCCCATTTTGCGCGTCAGCAGGGAGCGAAAGCATCTAAACGCAGCGATGCTGCGGCTGTGATGCATGAACAGAGGGAGAATCAAGTGAATAAGCTAACGAAACGCAGCGCTGTTGGGCTCGGCTTTATAGCCGCCGGTGTTGCCGGCGCTCTAACCGGCGCAGCTACCGCAGCCGACTTTTACAAAGGCAAGACCCTGACCATTCTGATCGGCCACAATCCGGGCGGATCCTATGACGGCTACGCACAGCTGGCCGCGCTTCACTACGGCAAGCACATTCCCGGCAATCCAAAGGTTATCGTCCAGCATCGTCCAGGCGGCGGTGGCGGCAAGGCCGGCCTGTATTTCTTCTCCAAGGCGCCTACCGACGGCACGATGATTTCGCTGTTGCCGGAGACAATGGCGCACACACAGCTGATGGATCCGCGGCGCGGCCGCTGGGACATGCGCAAGGTCAAGTATATTGGCCGCTTCGCGCCGGCCAACTCGGCATTCGGCGTCCGCAAAGAAAAGAATATCAAGGACATTAAAGGCCTGATGACCACGCCTATCAAGGTGGGGTGCACCGGCCGCACCTCCCAGAGTTCGCAAATTCCGCTGCTGATCAAGAACCTGGAAGGCGCCAAGTTCACCATGGTCTGCGGTTATCGTGGTTCCGGCCCCTACATGCTGGCCATGGAACGCGGCGAAGTGGACGCTATCTCCCTGAACTGGGCAACCTGGAACGCCAAGCTGCTAGATAAGTACAAGTCCGGCGCCTACAAGGTCTACATGCAGGTTGGCCTTACACGGAACAAGGCAATTCCGCACGTTCCGCTGATTCAGGAAGTGATCGGAACCAAGGATACCAAGCAGCTTTACGAATGGGCTGGCGCGGGCGCTGACATCGGGCGTTCGCTGTTTGGCGCACCGAACATGCCGGCCGACAAGGTGAAGATCCTTCGCGCAGCTTTCGACAGCCTCATCAAGGACAAGGCTTTCGAAAAGGACGTTATCAAACGTGGCTTCCTGTTTGACCCGGCTCCCGGCGCAGAAATGGACAAGATCGCGGCACGCATTCTCGCTGCTCCGAAAGACATTGTCGCACTTGCTGCCAAAGGTATGACCACTGGCTACAAGAAAGCCTGCATCAACTGCAAAAAGAAGAAATAGAAATAAGCAAAGCGCCAAATTGGCTAAAACACCGGCCCCGTTCACGCGGGGCCGGTTTTTTGTGCGCTTGATGACGGGGTATTACTGGTTTTCGTAATCGCCCTGCATTGTCCACGCTGTGGCAAGCGCTGTGCCCGGCATTGCAAGAACCGGCCGGTTCTGGTCTATTCAAGCCAGCCACAGAACATTGAAATACAGGGAAACGATCATGGACAGCAGGGCCAATACAGCCGCCAATATCCCCTACGAGGACATGCGCGAGTGGTTGGAGCATGCCGAGCGGTTGGGCGAAGTGCGCCATATCAAGGGCGCCAGCTGGGAAGAAGATATTGGCCTGGCCGCTGAAGCATTGCTTAGCGCGGAACATGGGCCCTGCGCTGTTTTCGACGAGGTTCCAGGCTGCCCCAAGGGCTTTCGGCTGCTGCTGAACGTTTTTGCCGGCAATCGGCGCAATATGACGCTCGGCATGCCCGATCACTATGACAAGTGGGAATTGTCCGACGGTTTCCGCAAGGCGTTTCTGGAAGACCCGAAATACATCAAGCACGAGATAGTCAAGGACGGTCCGGTCCTGGAAAACGTTCTGACCGGCGATGACATCGACGTCACGAAATTTCCCTCACCGGTCTGGCATGAGAAAGACGGCGGCCGCTACATCGGCACCGGCACCTACTCCATTACCCGCGACCCGGAAGAGGGCTGGCTGAATGCCGGGGCCTATCGCGCGCAGGTCCATGACAAGAAGAGCGTCGGCATGCTGATCGCCCGCGGTCACCACGGCCACGTGCATCGCGAAAAATATTTCGCCAAGGGAGAGCCAATGCCGGTGGCAATGGTCCTGGGCGGCGATCCGCTGGTGTTCTTTTACGGCGGTACGGAAGCGCCATATGGCGTTTTCGAACTTGATATCGTCGGCGGTATGCGCGGCAAACCGGTCAAGATGGTTGAAGGCCAGTTCACCGGACTGCCGTTTCCCGCCAATGCGGAAATCGTTCTCGAAGGCTTCGTCTACCCGGACAAGACGCATCTGGAGGGGCCCTTCGGCGAATGGACCGGCCATTACGCCGGCGGCGCGACGCAGGTGCCCGTGCTCGACATCAAGGCGATCTACCACCGCAATGACCCGATATTGCACGGCGTTCCACCCATGGGCGGCGGGCCGGACGAAATGGCGCGATACCGCGCCGTGATGCGCTCGGCAATGATCAAACAGAACCTCGTCGGCGCCGGCGTTGGCGGCGTGCACCAGGTCTGGTGTCACGAGGTTGGCGCATCGCGGCTGCTGCATGGCGTGTCGATCAAACAAAGCCATCCCGGCCACGGCGTCCAGGCTGGCGTGGTGGCAGCGCAGTGCGGCGCGGCGGCTTATGCGGCAAAGTACGTCATAGTCGTAGACGACGACGTCGATGTCACCAATCTGGAACAATTGTTGTGGGCGATGTGCACGCGCACCGACCCCAAGCAATCAATACAGTTCCTGGAAGGTGTATGGGACTCGCCAGCCGACGCCAGACTTTCACCGGAGCAGCGGGCCGCCGGCGACATGACGCATTCCATGTGCATCATAGATGCCTGCCGCCCATTCCGCTGGCGCGACAAATTCCCGCCGAGCAATGCGCCAAGCGCAGAAGTCGCCCGCAAGGCGAAAGAGAAATTCGGTTGGCTGCTGACCGGCAAGGACGGCCCCGAATAGATTTGGCATTGGGGCTGGTTTCCAAGGCGCGCGGTCCAATGGATCGCGCGTTTTTTTCAGATTCAAGCACATGGCATTCACATGGCGTTTTTGAACCGGATAAATGCCACGCTGTACCTTGGATACGATATTGAAGTTAGAAAAATTCAAATTTATAATTCTTCTAAACTATTGTTTTTATTTGCATTTCTTGGAAATTACCGGTATCGACAGCTGGCGTGTTGAAATGTTCGGGAGATTGCAATGAATTTCACTATCCGCACCTGTTTCACCGGCGTGCTCCTCATCGCCTGTGGCGCCGCCGCCGGGACGCAGGCATTCGCGCAGAACTCGGTCAATGTTTACACCACGCGCGAACCGGGATTGATCAAGCCGCTATTCGCCAAGTTCACCAAGGCCACTGGCGTCAAGGTCAACGCGGTGTTCGTAAAGGACGGGTTGGTCGAACGCGTCAAGGCGGAAGGCCGCCGATCACCGGCCGATATCCTGATGACGGTCGATTTCGGCAAATTGCTCGACCTTGTCGATCAGGGCGTGACGCAGCCGGTCGTCTCCAAAACGCTTTCAAAGGTCATACCGGCCAACCTACGCGACCCGAAAGGACATTGGTTCGCCTTGTCGATGCGGGCCCGGGTCTTGTACGCCGCAAAATCGTTGAAGCTGAAATCGTTCACCTACAGCCAGCTAGCCGATCGCAAGTGGAAAAACAAATTGTGCATCCGCTCCGGCCAGCATCCATACAACACGGCCCTGTTCGCCGCCTATCTCGTCCATAATGGCAAGGCGAACACGGTCGCATGGCTGAACGGCATGAAGGCCAATCTTGCGCGCAAGCCTGGCGGCGGCGACCGCGACGTGGCGCGTGATATACTCGGAGGCATCTGCGACATCGGGATCGGAAACTCCTATTACGTTGGACTGATGCGATCCGGGAAGGGCGGTCCCCGTCAAAAAGTATGGGGCAATGGAATTGACGTGATATTGCCCGAGTTCAAACAGGGCGGCACGCATGTGAATATTTCCGGAGCGTCTGTTGCACTCAATTCACCGAACAAGAGCAATGCAATCAAGCTGCTGGAATTCCTTGTTTCGCCGGGCGCGCAGGCTGATTATGCGCAAGTGAATTACGAGTATCCCGTGCGGGCCGATGCCAAGGTCGATCCGATCATTGGCGCGCTTGGCAAGCTGAAGATCGACCCGACACAGCTGAAAACAATTCTGAAGCAGCGGAAGCAGGCGAGCCAGCTGGTCGATCAGGTCCGCTTCAACAACTAGACAGAGGTAACTTCGGAATAGCCGGTTTTGGGCTCCAATCTTTGCTGCCCGTGGTAATTGCTATAGACAGGGCCGGATCTGTTCCGGCCCATCGTTTATTGGCAGGGCTCCCAGCAACCGGTAGAAACCCGTGACAGTCCTTCTAGCAATGACACAACCTCCCGGAAATTACGCGTGGCCATAACGCTCCGTCACATATTTCCCGGACGCTCCGACCGGGGCTGGCTGGTCGCGTCGGCTGTGGTCGCGTGCCTTGTGGCTGCTCCGATCGTCGCACTGGCATTCATTGCCTTGCAAGGCACAGGCGACTTGTGGCCCCATATCGTCACCGATGTATTTCCGAGCACTTTTGCGGACACGGTAACCCTGCTGGTCGGTGTCGGTATCATCGTGACCACGATCGGAACCGGCCTGGCGTGGTTGCTGACTGCCTATGAGTTTCCGGGGCGGCGGATTTTCGAATGGGCGCTGCTGCTACCGCTCGCGGTTCCAACCTACATCGTTGCATACGCGTATCTGGATTTGCTGCATCCCATAGGACCGGTCCAGACGGGCATTCGCGCTGCACTTGGCTTAACCAGCCCGCGCGACCTGGTATTCCCCGACATTCGCAGTATGGGCGGCTGCATCCTGGTGCTCAGCTTCGTCCTGTATCCCTATGTCTATCTGTCGACGCGTGCGATGTTTCTAATGCAGGCCGGCTCCATTCTCGAGGCGGCCCGCACCCTTGGTGCTGGCCGCTCCCGGGTATTCTTCCGGGTCGCACTGCCCCTGGCCCGTCCAGCTATCGCAGCAGGCGTCACCCTGGCGCTGCTCGAAGCGTTGAACGATATCGGGGCATCAGAATTCCTCGGGGTCAAGACCATGTCCGTGACGATCTATTCCACGTGGATCAATCAGTCGAACCTGCCCGGTGCAGCCCAAATTGCGCTGTTCATGCTGCTGCTGATTGTTGGCCTGATGATGTTGGAGCGCTGGGCCCGGCACGGTCAGCAATACGTGTCGATGGCGCAGAGAACTCGCCGGGCAGCACCGCGCAAACTCCGGGGCTGGAGTGCTGGAGCCGCCATCGGATTGGCGCTCATTCCGGTATTCTTCGGATTCCTGATGCCAGCGGCCTATCTTGCCCGCGAGGCGCTCGCGCGGATAAAGTTCGCCGGCATCTCTGCAGACATCAGCCGCGAAATCGTCAATACGATGACGATTTCGGCGGTCGCAACCGCCGTTGCCCTTACGATCGGGTTACTCGTCGCTTACACGGCGCGGATTACCCGGGGGCGCAGCGCCAAGGTCATTTTACGCATCGCCAGCCTTGGGTACGCGGTACCGGGCACCGTGCTTGCCATCGGACTGCTGGCCCCGCTGACGGCATTTGACAATGCGTTCGCAGACGCCAGCGAATATCTGCTCGGCATCACGCCCGGACTGATCATGACCGGCACCGGCGCCGCGCTAATCTATGCATATTCAACGCGCTTCCTGACCATTTCTGCCGGCGGGGTCGAATCCGGCCTGGCCAAACTCCCGATGTCGCTGGATTTCGCATCGCGTACGCTCGGCCAGACGGCAACCGGAACAATCAGGCGCGTTCACCTGCCGCTCATCCGGCCAGCACTTGGGGCCGCGGCGCTCCTGGTATTCGTCGACTGCATGAAGGAATTGCCGGCGACCCTTCTACTGCGGCCTCTGAATTTTGAAACGCTGGCAACCCACTTGTATGGAGAGGCCGCTCGAGGCACCTATGAGGACGGCTCCATCGCTGCGCTTGCCATTGTCCTGTTTGGATTGATCCCGGTGATCCTGCTGGCACGGCTGTCGCGGCGCCCGGCGCTCGCCTATGACGCGCGCCAGGTGGGCCGTCCCGGCGCCCTAGACGATATGATGCTCGGACCCGACCCGGCGCAAGGCGTTGCATCGGCCACCCAAAATGTACGATAAGCGGGCCTTGCAATCGCATGATACGCTTGCAGGCACTCCCGGGGGCTGCATCGAACCAGGGCACAGATTTGATGCGTCCGCTTCACCCGAGCTGGATATTCTTTGCTCGAAGCGTTGCTGGCGCATGGAGAACGAAGGTTGAACGAGGCGGAACGCGCCGCTGAAGGGCCAAAGCCTGGCGCCAAGACACTGCAGATCGAGAATGTCAGCCAAAGGTTTGCGACCACGCTGGCTCTCGACGACGTGTCGCTTGCGGTCGCAGCGGGTGAGACCGTTTGCCTGCTGGGCCAGTCAGGTTGTGGCAAGACAACGATGCTGCGCGTGGTTGCTGGTATCGAGCGACCCGAAAGTGGCGAAATACGGCTCGGTGGCCGGGTGGTTACCAGCGCCTCGGTGTTTGTGCCTCCCGAAGCGCGGGGCGTCGGCCTCGTCTTTCAGGACTACGCCCTTTTCCCCCATCTTACGATCGCAAAAAACATAACTTTCGGGTTGCCCCAATTGACGCCGGCCAAGGCTCGCGATGCAGCCCTTGCGGCGCTCAAGCGGGTGCACCTTGGCCGATATGCGGACGACTACCCGCACATGCTTTCCGGCGGCGAACAGCAAAGGGTTGCGCTGGCCCGGGCGCTGGCGCCCAACCCGGCGATACTCTTGATGGACGAGCCGTTCTCAAACCTGGACCAGCGCACCCGCGAATCGATTCGCGAGGAAACCATGACCCTGTTGCGCCAGAGCGGGACAACGTCGCTGGTCGTCACCCACGACCCCGAGGAAGCGATGGCGATCGCCGATCGGATTGCCCTGATGCGGGACGGTAAAATCGTCCAGACCGGAACAGCCGAGGAAATCTACAGCAAGCCGCAATCCTTGTTTGCGGCCCGCTATTTCTGCGATTTGAACGAGATCGCGGGCGAGGCCGCCGGAAACATCGTCACAACCCCGCTCGGGCGGTTTGAGGCCTCAAACAGAATAGCCGATGGTCCTTGCCTCGTATGCATCCGGCCGCATGCCATCAGCTTCGTCATCGCCGGCACGGTTTCCGCCGAATGCGCAATCGTCAACCGGCGGTTTCTCGGCGAGGTGGATTTCGTATCCATATGTGTTGAGGGGGTCGACCAACTGCTCCACGTGCGCCTGCCCGCGGGATATTCTCCTCCGCCCGGCGAAAAATCCGGCCTGAAGATTGACCCCTCCGGCGTGTTGGCGTTCCCGCGCAACTGAGCGCGGTCCTTGCGTTGCAAAACGCAGGCG
>CAZTMN010000028.1:0-19966 GCA_964615275.1 uncultured Beijerinckia sp.
ATGGCTGGGATTATCGTGGCAGGGACGGCGTATACAAGACGGGTAAACATGCAACGGGCATTGTTGGAATTCGCAAGTTTGTAGGTGCGGATGGGGCCAGGATTGCGAAAATTCTACGGGCCGCGCCGCATAACTATTCGGCAAAGATGATCGATGATGCCGCGATGGCGCGACTGGCCTTGTTTATCACCCGCGGCCAGCACGATGCGCGGCAGTGGATTGATGCAAAGACCCGGAAGTCGATTGGCAACAAGATCCGGGGCAGGGCGGTCTTCCAGACAACCTGCGCCGCATGCCACGGCTTTGATGGCAAGTTGCTGAATTGGGGTACGGACAAGGAGCCCGAGTTTGTCGGCACCGCGGCGTATAAATACCCTGAGGAAGTGCTGCACAAAATCCGCAACGGTCATCCCGGTGCGATGATGATCAACTTGCGCACGATGCCGATGCGTGCTGCCGCTGATGTTCTTGCCTATGCCCAGACATTGCCAGTGAAGTAGCCCGTTCGGGCCGTTGTTTTCGCGATCAGTTTGCGGCAGTGCTGGCGGTGGCCTCCGGCGACTGCGGGCGTGCGAGGTATTCTTTTACCATCGCAACAATGCCGAGAGCCAGACCCGCCATGTCGGTCCACTTCGCCCAGTCTGCCATTTCATAGGGGATGAGCATCAGGACGCCGGCGACGAGGAACAGGACGCGGGTCGCCCAATCCATGGCCCGTGTGAAATAACCCATCATGCCCGCCGATACGAGCCAGACGCCGCCAACCGCGCTGGCGACCGCTATCGCAAGCGACCAATAGTTGTCGCCCTGCAACAACAGGCTCGGGGAGAATACGAACAGGAACGGTACGACGTATGCAGTCCAGCCGAAGCGCATCGAGGTCCAGCCTGTCGCCATCGCCGGCGCCTGGGCGATCGAGGCTGCAAAATAGGCCGCGACCGCCACTGGCGGTGTGATCAATGACATCATTCCAAGATACAGGATGAACATGTGAGCGGCGATCGGTTCGACGCCAACTTCGACGAGGGATGGCGCGATCAGGATTGCCAGGAGGATGTAGACGGCTCCGGTCGGCATGCCCATCCCGAGAACGATGCAAAGGATCGCGGATATGATGAGCAGGTAAAACAGGTTGCCGGTTCCGACGCCCGATATCATTGAGGTCAGCGCCGATCCCAGACCGGTAACCTGCAGCGTGCCGAGGATGAAGCCGGCTCCTGCCACGATCATGATGATGTCCAGAACAGAACGGCCAGTCTCGACGAGGGAATCCCAAAGGTCCATCAGTTTCAACCGCTGGCCCTGATAGCCAATGATCAGGCCAACCAGGAAGACGACGGCGCAGGCGCCCAGCGCTGCCGTTTCTGGACGCCAATTCAGCCAAAACAGTGCATAGATCAGCGCCACAAACGGCAGGAGGTAGAAGGAGCCTGTCTTCAAAACCGCCGTGGCTGCGGGAATATCGATTGCCGGAACGCGTTTGATCCCGTTTTTGGCGGCTTCGAAATCGACCTGGATAAACAGCGCCACGTAATACAATATCGATGGCACCAGGGCCGCAACAACAATATCGCGGTACGGCCGTTCCAGGAAGTCCGCCATCAGAAATGCAACGGCACCCATGACCGGCGGCATTAATTGACCTCCGGTTGAAGCGACCGCTTCCACCGATGCGGAGAAGCGCGGCGAAAATCCGGAGCGCTTCATCATGGGTATGGTGATGACGCCTGTCGCCACGATATTTGAAACCGCGACACCGGAAACCGAGCCAAACAGGCTGGATGCCATGACGGCAATTTTTGCCGAGCCGCCTCGGTAGCGGCCCATCAAAATCAGCGAAATATCGTTGAAGAAATTCGATCCGCCGGATCGCAGGAGCAATTGCCCGAAATATACGAACGGCATCACGATGGTCATGCCGACGATCATTGCGAGGCCAAGAAGCGAACTGGTATCGAGGCCGATATAACCGATAAACGCAGCCGGCTGCACTTCGATCGTTTCCAGGTCGCCGGGCATCATGTGGCCGATGAGGGCGAAGAACATGAAAAAGAGAACGATGATGACCAGGGCGTAACCGACAGTGCGGCGCAAGCCTTCGATGCAAAGAACAACCAGAACGATCGAGAGCAGGACGGCGTCCCACGGCGCGTCAATCAGCCGGTCGATCAAGTCCTGATAGTGATAGGATACGTAAAATCCGCAAAACAGCCCGATCGCAGAGAGCGCAAGGTCATACCAGGGGACGGTGTCGCGGCTGCTTCCCCGCACCGGAGGATAATAGATGTATACGAGCGCAAGCGCGATACCGAGCATGGCCGCGAGGAATTGCTCGGTAAGCATGACGATGCCGATGTCACGATAGATGTCGCCGGCCCAGCCGAGCGAGCCCGTTGTCAAGGCTGCAGCCAGTACAGGCCCGATAAAGCGCAAGACCGGCCCTGCCGGTCTTGCTTCAGCCGCGGGAGCAGCCTCAGTGTCTGTCATGCAACAACGCCTGTGTCGTCAAAGGAAGGTCGAGTTACTTACCCTTCCAAAGGCCCTTTTTCTTGAAAAAGGCAATAGCAGCCGGGTGGTGCTTCGCGATGGCAAATGCCTTGCCCGCATCCTTCGGGTTGTGCGCGCGGAACAGTGGGTGGCCCTTGATCAATTCAGGCTTCGAGGCAAGAACCGCTTCCAGGAACTTGGTTACAACCTCGTCCTTGACGTGAGCGCCAACCGAGATGATCGTATCTACGGACAGTCCAGGTGTCGGCTTGGCGATGCCAGCGTTGATTGGTGCAGGCTTGATGACACGGATGTAGTAGTCCGGGCGAACCGACTGCATTGCCTTCAACGCTTCGGGTGTATTTGGCACCGGCAGGAATTTGATGCCGCCGACGGCCGAATTCACTTCGGTCATTTTTGGCGCCCCGATGGCGAAGAAGCTGATGTCGAGTTTGCGAGCTTTGAAATCATCGGCTGCGCGAATGATGTTGGTGACCGGCACGCCCTTCATGTCCTTCCAGGTTAGTCCGGCGGTCGCCATAATTCCTTCGCTCAATGGAATGGAATTGGGGAAGGCGGACCATTTGGTCGGGAACTTCTTGCCTTTCATGTCCTTGAGGGAATTGATTCCGGAGTCCTTGCGAACGTAGAAACCGACCGTCAGCGGTCGCAACATCATCGCCACGCGAAGATTTTTCATCGCCCGGCCTTTGAACTCGGCCTTGCCCAGATAGGCCCAAGTCAGGCTGGCAACTTCTGTGACGCCGAAGGCGGCGCGTTTGGCGTTGACGGCCGCATGCACCGCTGCGCCGCCGCGGAACGGCAGCACACGCATCTTGAGACCGGACTTCTTTTGAATGACCTTGGACATGACCTGCGCGGTAATGTTGTAGAGCGCGCCGGGCGGCAAAGTGGCAAAGCCAACGGTTTGTGCGGCGACCGGCGCTGAAGCAATTGCCGATCCGGCTGCAAATAGTACAATCTTGACTGTCTTGTTCATGGCTCCCTCCTGAAAATAGGCCGGAATTGACTGCGGCATCCGACCGGTCGTTTCATGGAGATAGATATAGCGCGGTGAAGGGGTGGTTCACAAGGCGGGGATTCGGCCATCAAAAAACGGCGCAGGTTAGTGCGCCGTCCTGGTATTGCCTATTGAATGACCAGCTATTCTGCTGCGTCCACTTTCGGCCCCGCCGCAGCCATGATTTCCAGCTCTTCGTCGGTGCATCCGGCTGTGCGCCAGTCGACGCCTTTTGGCACGACGCCCTCAAATGAACGCAGGAAGCGCTGCGGGATTGCCGGGTCGGTACGGCCGATAACCGTGCCGTCCGCCTGGTAGTTTTTCGCTGCCTCAACCATTTGATTGCGGAACTCGACCACCGCCAGGTCACTGGCGCCCAGCCTGTCAAGAGAGCGATCGGCGACGCCGCCCATCGTCTCCCACATGACCACGTCCTGATTGGGAATTCCCGGCACGCCGGTGAAATTACCCAGTTTCATCGCCTGGCGATCCTGAAGGTAATTGTTGGACAACTGCCTCTTGCTGACGAAATTCTCGTCGACGTCGATGCCCACTTGCATGTGCAGGAACTTGCGCCATGTTTCGGTATCCGGGCAGGTCTCGCCGCCGAAGGCGATGAAGTAGAAATAGGTGTGCTCATCGTCCAGCGGCGCATGCATGATGGCAATGTTGTACATGTCGTTTGACGGGATATGCACCGTGTAGGGCGCAATAAACAACGTTGTACGGAAGTATTCGTGCGTCTTGGCGTTCTGGATCGGCCGCCGAATGGCGGTATAGCGGAAGCCAAATGGGGTGCGGTTGACAACCAGCCGCGGCGACTTGTCAGTGGATGGCCGCTGCCAGTGTGTTTCGACAGCGGCCGCGCCGGGAACGCGCGCCGGCAACATGTCGGACGAATGCAGCGAAGATGAATGGGCCGAGTCGATCGCGCCTTCAAGGATCTGGGCCCAGTTGCAGTTCACTACCATTTTTGAAGTGGCGATGCGTGTATCCGGCGTTGGTTGGAAAACCGGGGGCTCGAACTCGGGCATGGTTTCGGCAGGACCCATATAGGTCCATACAAAGCCAGCCGCTTCGCGTACCGGATATGCCTTGATCTTTACTTTTTCAGGCAATTCGGAGCCCGGCGGCTCCGACGACATGTCAACGCAATTGCCGTTAACGTCGAATTTCCAGCCATGATAGAGGCAGCGCAATCCGCACTCCTCGTTGCGCCCAAATGCCAGTGAGGCGCGACGGTGCGGACAGGCCTCGTCGATGATGCCTAACTGGCCATCGGAATCGCGGAACACGACGAGATTCTCGCCCAGAAGCTTGATCTTGCGCGGATCCCCATCTGGCTCGGCAACCTCCTCGATCAGGCAGGCCGGAATCCAGTGACGGCGGAATATCTCGCCCATCGGTGCGCCGTTTTCGACGCGGCACATCAGGTCGTTTTCTTCACGGGTGATCATCGGTGGACCTCGCGTTTACCAGGAATTACCAGACTGCTTGCGGAAGCTTATAGCACCAACACGCCGCCGGATCAGCGACCCTATTTGATTAGTCTTCTAACCATTCATACGGGAACCGGCAGCCTTTGTCGAGCGTGGATTTTGCGTCGGCAGGGTCCGGCCCCATCACCTGCGCAGCGCGGGTCTTGCCATTTCCCGGCCAATAAAGGAATTTGCAATCAACAAGAAAATGCCGAGGAAGCCTATGTCAGCCAGTTACGCCGATCATCGCGCCCAGATCAAAGCAATCCTGCTTGGCTGGGGAATGCCCGAGGACAATGCCGAGATTACCTCGGAAATCCTGTCCTGGTCGGATCTGCATGGTGTCGACAGTCACGGCATCTCAATGGTTCCGGGATATGACCGGTTGCGCCGCTCAGGCCGTGCAAAGATGGATGCCCGCCCCAGCATAGCGATGGAAACGCCAGTATCGGCGGTGGTCGACGGTGGCGGTGGACTTGGCCATGTACCGGCCCATTTCGCCATGTCGACAGCAATCTCCAAGGCCAAGACTTCCGGCATGGCGGCCGTCGTGGTTCGCAACTCCGCGCATTTCGGCGCCACGGGGTTTTACACGCTGATGGCGGCGGAGGCCGGGCTTGTTGGTATGGCCTGCACCGCCTGTGCCGGTATCCAGGTAGCTCCGACATTTGGCAAGCAAGCCCGTCTCGGTACTGATCCGTGGTCGTTCGCCGCGCCGACCGCCGACGGCAAGCCGTTTCTGCTCGACATGGCAACGACAACGGTAGCCGCGGGCCGCATCCGTAACAAGGCCAACGAGGGCCTGCCGGCGCCGGACGGGTGGGTGCTCGATAGCGACGGCAATCCGTCCAGCGATCCTGAAATCATGCAGAAGGGCGGATACCTGACGTCGCTCGGCGGATCGCCGGAAAACTCCAGCTACAAGGGATATGGGCTCGCGACGATGGTGAACATCCTCGGTTCGTGTCTATCCGGCGCAACGCAGATCACCGAACGGGCAAATGGCACCCGCACCGGGGACAGCAACGACATCGGTCATTTCTTTCTGGCAATCGATCCGGGAATATTTCGCAGTGCAGGGGACTTTGAGGCTGACGTCTCGTTGTTCCTGGGTGAGCTTCGTTCGACCCAACCGATTGATCCGGATCGGCCTGTCATGGTCGCGGGTGATCCGCAATGGAAGCTCGCCGAGGACCGCATGCGCGACGGCATTCCGGTGGGCGACGGGTTATTGTCCCAGATACGCCAGATCGCCCAGGCTGCCGCCGCACCCTGGCTGCTGGATTGACAAGCAGCTCGTCGCGGGTCACCAGTTTCTGAATGCCGCCCAATTCCCGGCGACAGCAATCTCCTGAGCCTAACTCCTGAGCCTAACTCAATGATGCCGGACGGGCTTTTTATCGTTCATACATGGGGCTTTACTTCGTTTCCACCAGGTCGCCGATATGGAAATGAACCATGTGTGCAACGGCCTCCGCACTATGGAAATCGCCGAATTGGGATGTAGCGTCCTTGCCTGCATACATTCGCGCAATTCCGGCCCCACCCGGGTGATGCGGAGCCCATTCGGTAATGTCGTAGACCTTTCCAGAGACAATGATCCAGCAATCGTCCTGGGTGTTGTGCTCAGCGACCTCCTCGCGTGTGATGCTGCGGGTTTCAGCGATTGGCGTATCTGGTTTCCAAAGCTTGGACGCACTTTCGGCGAGGTCTGCCTTTGTCGCCTTGCGAAAGTCCCAGGGACCTAGCCGTTTGGGAGGCAATTTATCGCCAATGTCGCGGGCGTCATGGGCATATATCCAATCGTCATTTTCGCCTCCCCGCTTGTCGTGGCCAAAGGATGGGCTGACACGCTCATCCAATCCTTCGAGAATCGCGCGCTGGGCTTCGGTGTCCTCAGCCCGCAAGTGATCGAATGCAAATTTGGACATCAGCTGGAAGCGGTTCGCGCGGTAATGCCGTACATGTTCATAGTGCAGCAACGCTGTCTTCACGTCGTTGCCATGTAATGCAAAGGCGCTGCCCAATGCTGCCGCGTCTTCGAAGGCTTGCGTAGCGCCCTGACCAAAAGTTGGCAGCATCGGGTGCGCCGCATCTCCAAGCAAACAGATGCGGCCTTGCAACCATGTTTCGAGCGCGTCACGATCATACAGACCCCATTTTGTCGGGCGCACCATGGCTCCTGCCATAGCGACAATTTCTTCCAAGGTAGGACTATTCGCGAATGCTTCGCTCACTTCTTGAACGATCTCCTCCCGACTTACGGGGAACCAATCGCCTTCCTCTTTTTCAAACTCGGAAGAATCAGGCTGGTAATGCGCGATCCAAACATTCAGTAATTCGCCGCCACGCACCTAATATGTGACCACGCCACCCGCGTCCACTTTGTGGCGGTCCATACTAAAGGAGTCGATGGGGTTATAATCCAGCGGACTGCCGTCAGACTTGCGAAGCGCCTTGACGTCCTCACGCGGTATGAGCCCGCGAAAGCAAGTCACCCAGGTCCAGCGTTTGGGGCGCGGATTTGGCCAGGCCAGTTGTAATGTCATCGAGTTAATGCCGTCGGCGCCGACTAGAACATCGCCCACTGCAACCTTCCCATTTGAGAATGTTGCTGTAACCTCGTGTTCCGTCTGCTGCAATTCCGTCAGCCTGCTGCCCATATGCACGGTAATAGGGCATGCCTGACCGCTGTCGGGGCCGAAGTCCATCACCCGCTTGTGAAGGCACATCAACAGGTCCAACCTGTGCATGTGATGATATCCGGCATTGTCGTTTGCAGCGGTGTTATGATCGAACGGTCTTTCGGTCATCGTTCCATCTTCGTGGAACACTCGTGATGATTTCAGAATCGCCGCCCGACCTCCGTCAATCGCTCCGTCGGGGCCTTTGGGGTCCCCGCCATCGAGATCAGCACCCAGCCATTGGCATAACCTTGCTCCATTGGGGGCGATGTTTAGACCAGCGCCTGCCGTGCTGGGCTCCTTGGTTTGTTCATACACGTCGACGGAGGAAAAGGCCTCGGACTGCCGCAGCGCCAAAGCCGTCATTAATCCGCCCATGCCCCCGCCAACTATCACTGCTCGCATATCTTTCCCCTCCCTCGACGAAAATGGCTCGTGACCAACATCTCGAACATGCGGTCTGCGTTTCGAGGCTTTCCACCAGACTTCATCAAAGTCAGCGTAAAGTTGGTGGTAGCGCCCAAACACAGATTTTGTTCATTTTGGATATAATCATGTGCGGATTAGCGCGAAAATCCTTGATCTCTGAACAAATTGTTCGGTAAATCGAACAATGAGCTACGATGATCTGAACGTATTTCGCCAGGTTGCGGCCGATGGATCCTTCACAAAAGCTGCCGACAAACTTGGGCGGCCAAAGTCGAGCATCAGCACGGCAGTATCCCGTCTGGAAACATTTCTGGGGTTGCGTTTGCTGGAACGAACAACCCGCCGCATCAGGCTGACCGATGCAGGAACGAACCTTTACAACGACAGTGCAGAGCACCTGGATGCTTTGCGCGATCTCATGCAGTCTGCGCAGACGCAAAGCCGGTCGATTTCGGGTACGCTCCGCATTGCTGCGCCTTATGAGCTTGGGGCGCACCACCTTTCGTCGATTGCGGCGCGTTTGATGGCTGAACATACCGATTTGCGGATTATCTTGGATATCAAATATGGGCCGGCTGACTTTTTCAACACAAACTACGACATCATGTTTTCATTGATTGACGAGGAGTTGCCCGATTCCAGTATCGTAATGAAAAAAGTATTTGAATTGGATCGTGGAATATTTGCTGCACCAGGATTGCTTTGCAAATACAGAACTCCATCAAAGCCCGAAGATTTGATGGAACTGCCACTTTTGTGCGCAGCAGATGAAAGAACATGGCAGTTTTTCTCGGCAAACGGTGATGGCGAACCAATCTATGTTGATGTTGGTCAACCACGCTTGAGTACATCACATGCCGATTTTCGAAAACGGGCGGCGTTGGAGGGTGTCGGAGTAATTCGGGTAACGTCAACGTTTTGCCAAAACGAAGTTGAAAACGGGAGCTTGAAACAATTGCTTACCGATTATGAATGTCAGCCGTTAAAGGTCATTGCCCTGATGCCCGCGCGACGCCTGACGCTGCCAAGGGTTCGTTTGTTTCTGGATACGCTTGCCGCTGAAAAAAATGCTGGCAAGTCATCGATGTGAAGCAGCTAACCCGAGGATGTGAAGCAGCTAACCCGAGCTTGATGCGACACGGTAACTTGCTAGAGCGCCTGGAGCGTGGGCAAACTTCCCGCCAAGACGAAACCAGAGAAACCTAGTCTGTTGCAGCCTGGATTTGTATCGTAAGCGCAATCGTTTGGAACGTTTCTTAATTCGGATGAAACTCCGCAGGCGAGTTGCCTCCCGCAGCGAAAAGCTGGCATAGCGTTTATTCGCGTTCATCAGGCTCGCGACAATCCACTCATGGTCGCGTGTTGACGAGCCCAAGTCCTACTATTTCCGCCCGATCACCGGTTACGCCGGTAGTACGATCACCTTGGTCTTGATGGGAGTACGCGCGTACAGGTCCATCATGTCCTGGGTGATGATGCCAGTGCAGCCACTGGTAATGCCACGGCCAATCGTGTCCGGGAAAATGGTGCTGTAGATCGTGTAGAGCGTGTATCTGCCGTTTTGATACAGATACAACACGCGGGCGCCCAGCGGATTGTCGAGGCCGCCGGGCATGCCGCGGGCGTATTTTGCAGCCTCCGGCTGGCGGGCGATCATTTCCCTCGGTGGCGTCCAGGTCGGCCATTCCGCCTTTCGCCCAACATATGCTTCGCCGCTCCACAAAAAGCCCTGGCGGCCGACGTTCGCTCCGTAGCGGGTGGCGAAACCGCCGCCTTCTATGCGGTAGACGAAGAATTCCTTCGGATTGACGATGATCGTACCGGGCGCCTCATTGCTCTTGAAAGGCACCTTCTGGCGGTAATATTTGGGGTCGATCTTCTTGTAATCGACCGCCGGGATCGGAAATTTCTTGTCCGCGACCGGCCCGTACATCAGGGCCAATTGTGAATCGCTCAGGCCACCGGCTGCGCATCCACCAAGCGCCATTGCGCCGATGCTGGCGGCCGAACCTAGCAACAGCGAGCGGCGGTCGAGGCATTGCGGCGCAAACCGCGCATCAGAGCCTTGATTCAATTGGGGTAAGTCGCTTGCGCTATTCTTGATCATGACTTGCCATTCCCTGTCGTATTGCCGACCGGAAGATACTCCGGCACACTTTACTGTACTGCGATATCCTGCAATCCCTATTGAATTCAGTCGGTTGTTTTGGGCGGTTTTTAAGCCCGGGCCGTGCCTGCCAGTTAAATCCTGTCGATAGCCGAAAGCTGCAGCCTGGAAAATATGCCGGCTAAATTGCCTTTTATTGCCGATCTTTACAAGGTCCGGCCTTTGACTTGGGTGGAGTTTTGCCCGCCTGCGCATGTCAATACTGGACGGCCCGGCAAGATATTCCCGGCACCGCCAGCGAGTTAAGCATCTTCGAGTTCCCGCATTACAAGGGGCGCCTTGCTTTCCAGGCCAAGGGAGTCGCGCAAATATTCATGTTCGTACTCGGTGTGGAACATCCCGCGCCTCTGTAGTTCCGGCACCAGCAGATTGACGATGTCGTCTACCCCGTAGGGAAGCATGTCGACCATCATCGTAAATCCATCGGCTGCTCCAGCTTCCAGCCGTTCTTCCATGGCGTCTGCAACATCCGTGGCAGTACCGACAATATGCTGATGTGAACTGGGCGAGCGGGTGAGCAGCTCGCGGACCGTGAGGTTTTCTTCTTTCACCAGGTCGATGACGCTGCGCCGCCAGCCAACACCGTTCTTGAGATCTTCATCCGGTGGCAGCAGATCAAGCGGGAATGGCTTATCCAGATACTCGCCTAGTACTTCGCCGCTGATGCCGCAGATCCGGCCCATAGTCGTCAGCAGCTGTTCGAGCGTGAGAGCATTGTCGAGGGCGAGCTTCTTGCGCTTGGCCTCTTCCAGTGTCTCGCCAAGCACGACATTCATGCCAGGCAGGATCTTGATCGCATCCGGGTGGCGGCCGTGGTCCTGCGCCCGTTTGCGCAGGTCGTCCCGAAAGGCCTTGGCTCCGGCGGTCGTGTGCTGCGCGGTGAAGATCACGTCGGCGTATTTTGCGGCCTGATCGCGACCACGGGGCGAAGATCCGGCGTGAAAGATTACAGGCCGGCCCTGGCGTGAGCGGATAAACGGAAGCGGTCCGGCCACGGAAAAATATTCACCTTCATAGTTTATCGGGTGAATCTTGTCCGGATCGGCGAAACGGTTGTTTTCCTTGTCGTCGGTCAGCGCATCCGGTTCCCAGCTTTCCCAAAGTCTGGTGACGACCTCGAGAAACTCGTCGGCGCGGGCGTAGCGATCCGCCGCTTCGGGATGTCCGCCGCCGCCAAACATTTTAGCGGCCACGGCGTGGGCTGTCGTTACACAGTTCCAGCCGACGCGACCCTTGGACAAGTGGTCCACAGTGGCGAATTTGCGGGCGATGTTATAGGGCTGATTGTAGGTTGTCGAAGCGGTTCCGACGAGGCCGATCCGGCTTGTGACGGCGGCCATGTAAGACAGCACTGCAGCGGTATCCATGGCGCCGCAGGGTCGGCGTGCGCCGACTTCCTGGTTGGTAATCTGCTCGGCCAGGAATAGGACATGCAGTTTGCCTTCCTCCGCCTTGCGCGCAATGGCGCCGTACATGTCGGCGGAAACATAATCGGTGGAAGGGCCCTTGCGCGCGCGCCACGCGCCCGGCTGGTGGCCAAGGCCATGCATCAGCGCTGCTGACAAGATCATCTGCTTTTTGCCCGTCATTTTCCGTCCTCATGATCTTCCGGCGCTTTTTCCGCCACTGGATATACCAGTGCCGCAAATTTTCGCGCCTTACCTAGCCAGTCAGAAGGTTCAAGTCCATACCGCGCCCGCCGGTATCTCGTCAGGTTCGGCTGGCAAGCGCGCGGACAAACCCGGCAGCCAAACCGTTGCTTGGCGCGTTGTTTGGCCGGAGCGCAAAAACGCCCAAGGCCGGCAATTTCCATTTTGGAAGCAATATCTTCATTGCACCGGTCGAGATGTCTTCATCGGCTAGAAACCGGGGGAGAACAGCCACTCCCGCGCCGTTTCGCGCCAACTGGTAGAGCGCAACAGCATTGTTTGCGGAGATTCTGGACGATGGCCGCAGGGTGATGCGTTTTCCGGATTGGCCGCGAAAGGCGGGCCGCAAAGATACCTGTGACAATTCCAGCCAATCCCAGTGCTCAACGTCTTTCGGTGAATTTGGCAGCGGGCGGCCCAGAAGGTAGGTGCTGGACGCCATCAGGCAGCGTTCCACCTCGTAGAGTTTTTGCACCTTGAGCCGGCTATCACGCAATTGCCCCATCCGGATTGCAACGTCGATGGATTCGGCGATCATGTCACGGGGATATTCTGAATAGTCGATGGTCAACCTGACGTTGGGATGCGAGCTGGCAAATGATGCAATCTTTTCCGTCAGCAAGGAAGTCGCCAAAACAGCAGGCGCCGTCACGCGTAATTCTCCGCTCAGCACTGCCGCCTGGTTCAGTACGTTAGCGATGCCGCCTTCGGCTGCGTTCAGCATGGTCTGCGCGGCCTCGATCAAGCGTTCGCCATCGCGCGTCAGCGACAGTTTTCTCGTCGAGCGATAGAGCAGCGCCACGCCAAGTTGCTCCTCCAACTGGGCGATATGGTGGCTGACCACGGAGGGGGATAGATTCAGCGCCCGCGCGGCTGAGCGAAAGGACCCGTGTTCGACGGTTTTTGCAAATATGGCGAGGGGACGAAGCTGATCCAGCATTGTTCGATAAATTAGGACAGTTAATTCGAATTAAACAGTCTAATAAAACGCTGGTGGATTGTCTATTCTGCAACCGAATACGGAGGACTGCAATGTCGGTAGAACTACCTGCAAAGTTTGAGGCCATCGTGGTCAATGCCACTCAGGAATGGCTTGATACGCGCGGCCTTACCCGCGATCAACTCAGGGCTTTCATTGAGAAGCGGGTGATCCGGGATCGTGAAAAGGCCCCAAAGGTGGGCGACGACGCGCCCGACTTCGAAATCGAGCGGCTTGATGAGCGTGGGGGCCGCACCGGCGAGATGCTGCGATTGTCTTCACATTTCGGCTCGCCGATCGGGCTGGTCTTTGGCTCGTACACGTGACCGCCTTTCAGGGACGGGGCCGTGCGCCTCGATGAATTGGCGAAATCATTCGGTGACAAGGTAAAGCTTTTTGGGGTTTACATCCGCGAAGCCCATGCCGAGGGCGAAGATCAGGTCATAAGAAATCTCGATGAGGGTGTGATTTTCACCCAGCCGGAAACTGCGGACGAACGCGCAGAAGTCGCGGCGGCATGCATGCTTCGCTACAATTTCTCGTTTCCGATGTTGTTGGATGGCATGGATAACGAAGCCGAGGACAAATATTGTTCCTGGCCAGATCGGCTCTACATCATCGGGCCCGATGGCAAGATTGCGTATCAGGGCGGTATGGGGCCCTTGTACTTCAACGTTGATGAGTTCGAGGAAGCGCTGACGAGGGTCGTTGGCGGGTGAGCAGTCCTGTGCGCGCCAGCGAGCTTCGACGCTTGTTGGTTCCGTCAGTGTGAAAACAGCTAAATCCGGCGGCGATCTAGGAATGATCTCCAGTTTCGGAATGTTGGTTGAATACTCAAGGGAGGGAACAAACATGGCAAAGACGAACCTGTGTCTTGCGGCAATTGTTATCGGCTCGACACTTGCTGCTAGCAATGCGCAAGCAGCGACAACCTGGGTATGCAACGTGTTTGTCGGGCCCAAGCATTATATCAACAAGGCGTTACGGCCCTGGGGCAGGGATGTCGCGAAAGTCACGAAGGGCGCGATCAAGGTTCGCTTCTTGCCGGCAAAAGCTGCACCGGCTCCTAAGCAGATTGACGGGATCGTGGGCGGCACATTCGACTGCGCATTCATCTTTCACGCATTTACTGCCAAGCGGGCGATTGGCCAGATGTTCGGTATTCTTCCGTTCATCAGCGAGGGAACATCGGCGCAAGGGTCCGTAGCCTATTGGCGCGTTTGGAAAAAGTATTTTACCGCCAAGAAGGAATTCGAAGATGACGGTATCAAGATACTGAGCATGTTTCAGTTCCCCGGCGTGCATATATTTACCGCGCGGGACAAGCCGATAAACTCGGTTGCCGATTTGAAGAGCCAGAAGGTCTGGGCGCTGGCGGGAACGTCTTCACGCACGATGAAGTCGGTTGGCGTCAATCACGTGTCCGGTCCCGCATCGCGAATGGCTGAATTCACGCAAACCAAGGTGATCCAGGGGATAGTCGGCGCCACGCGCGGCGGTATGGTCAATTTCGCCGGGGTTCAGTTTCCCAAGCACGGCACGTTTACACGCCGGACAATCATGATGCCGTCCTTCGCATGGATGGTAAGTTTGAAAAAATGGAACGCGTTGTCGCCGGAGTTGCAAAAGGCGGTTCTTTCTGTCTCCGGAGAGAAGCTCGCCCGCAAGGCAGGGGAAGTCGGCGATGCCTTTGAAGCAGGTGCGAAGAAAAAATTGGCAAAGGTCGGTATGAAAGAGATCACTGCCAGCGCGGAATTCGAGAAAGCTTTAACCGATGCAGCTAAGCCGCAAATCAACGCCTGGATCAAGCGGGTAAAAACCCTGGGCGTTGATGGCAAGGCGGTTCTGGCAGACTATGCCAGGGAGGTTCAAGCATTGAAGGCGAAGAAATAAAGTGTGCCTGGGCGCTTCTCAGCGATCGCAAGGAATTCGCGACTGAATGACTACTGGGCGATGAAGCGCCTGCTAGACAATCCAGGAGAATGCTTATGGATGACGCACAATACCACGACCGGCAGAATTTCGAGATGGAGCGCTGGCCGGAACTGCGCGAGACGATGAACAATGCGTTCAAACTTATATTTCCGACCCGGCTCGTATCCGGTGAATTGAAACAATTTGTGTTCACCGCGGCAAGTCTCGCCAGCGGCTGCACGCATTGCCAGTCGCATGGTTCCTACCATCTGCACCGGATCGGGATTCCCGATGAGAAGATCCAGGCGTTGTGGTCCTATCAGACATCGGAGCTGTTTTCTGATGCCGAGCGTGCCGCCCTTGACCTTGCCTTTGCCGCGGGCGTTGCGCCGAATGCCAGCGAGCCCGAGCATTTCGAGGAATTGCGCAAACACTATTCGGATGAGGAGATAATTGAAATCGTGGCCGTGATCGCCATCGGCGGTTTTCTCAATCGCTGGAACGACACGATTGCGACAGTCACCGATCAGGAATCCATCGACTATGCCGAGCGTGTTCTGGAACCGGTCGGATGGAATCGCGGCAAACATCAGGGCGAGGCGACGGAACAGCGCAAAGCCCATCCGATTACTTTGGGTTGGACACACAAGTAGCGCCTTCAGGTCGCCCTGTCCTGGGCAATTGCCTGACAACAAGAGGTGTCAGGCCAGTTGGAGCCCGGCATTTGACAGGTGCACGGGCCGGGCCTACCTTCCTCCATTCTAAAGGTTTGCGTGCGCTTGCGCGCGAATACCATCCCCGGATTTGGGAGGCCTCTCATGTCAATGGCAGAAGCAGTTCGTCCGGCTACAAGGCTGGAAAGCCGCAAGTTGCACCCGCAGATCGGCGCCGAGATCAGTGGCGTCGATCTTACCAAAGACGTTGACGCGGAAACATTTGCCGAAATCCGCCAGGCCATTGGCGAGCACGGCATGCTTGTGTTTCGCAACCAGTCGGGTCTGGAGGGAGAACAGCAGCTCGATTTTGCAGCCCGTTTCGGCGAAATTGCTGAGCGCCTGATCCCGCCCAAACAGGAAACCCGGGATCGCGCGGTGCAATGGAAGCACCTGATGCTGATCACCGACCATGTCGATGAAGAGGGCAAGCCTGTCGGCTCCCTCGGCCATGGCGAGATGTGGTTCCACACCGACAAATGCTATGTCGAGCGCCCGCACCGGTTCTCGTTCCTCTACGGGATCGAATGCCCGACGATCGGCGGCAACACCAAGTTCACCAGCCTCTATTCAGCCTATGAAAACATGCCGGCGAAATACAAGGAGCGGTTCAAGGACACATTCGTCATGCAGGGTCAGCAATATGACGTCGGCCGGCGCATCGACATCACGGCGCCGCTGGAAACGATCCATCACTATCGCCAGCCAATGTTTGTGAAGAACCCGGATTCCGACAAGATGGCTCTATACGTAGCGGCGCAGAACACCATGTGGATCGAGGGCGTCGAGGCAGAAGAGAGTGAGCGGATACTGGAAGAATTGTTCGCCTTTACCGAGGATCCCGCCAATACCTATGAGCATGTCTGGCAGGTCAACGATTTGCTGATGTGGGACAATCTTGCATGCCTGCACGCACGAACCGACTGGCCCCAGGACCAGACTCGCATGCTGCGCCGCTGCACCGTGCTGGGCGACAGGCTGTGGCAACCGGAAGGATAGTTTCCGGGTTTTGACGTAATTTTCCCGCCCGTTTTGGGGACGACCGGAGATGCGCGGCAGCGCTGGATTTCCGCCGGCCAAATTTGGCTAAAGGTATCGGGCGGCGCGCCACCCCTTGCCAAAAAATCGTTAGACGCCTAAACAAGTGCCTGTTTGCGCCGCCGCGAGGCGGCCCTAGGCCCAGATTTCCGGAAGTTTCATGCCCCTGTTGCGCGTCGGCCGCGCCGAGAAAATCGCTGACGGTATCCACCTGTTCGAACTCGTCGATCCGGATGGTGGAGATTTGCCTGAGTTCACGCCAGGCGCACACGTCGTGGTGAAAACGCCGTCCGGCCTTGATCGCAAATATTCAATTTCCAATAACCCATTAGAAACAGATAATTACACTATTGCCGTCAAGCGCGAAGAGAATAGTCGTGGCGGGTCGGCCTCGATGTGCGATGAGCTGAAAACCGGCGATTCGATCGAGGTTTCCGAGCCGCAAAACGACTTTCCCCTCGGTAATTCGCCTGCCGGATATACGCTGATCGCCGGCGGGATCGGCATTACGCCGATTCTCGCCATGGCCCGGCATCTGGCCAACGAGGGCAAGAGCTTCAAAATCTACTATCTGACTCGCTCACCGGAAACGACAGCATTCCTGAAGGAATTGAGCGGTCCGGAATGGCGCGGCAAGGTTGTCATCCACCACGACGGTGGCGACCCCGGCAATACCTATGATTTGTGGCCGGTTTGCGAGAAGTCCAAGGGTCATATCTACTGCTGCGGGCCGGCGGGTCTTATGGAGGCGGTCAGGGACATGACCGGCCATTGGTCGCCGAATGCTGTGCATTTCGAAGCATTTACGGATGGTCACACGATCAAGCCCGAGGATGTACCGTTCACGGTTACCTTGGCAAAGTCCGGCGTGTCCTACGAGGTTCCCGCAGGGACGCCAATCTTGGAAGTGTTGCGGGAAAACGGCCATGACGTACCGTTTTCCTGCGAGGCGGGCTCATGCGGTTCATGCCGCACCAAACTGATTTCTGGTGACGTGGATCACCGAGATTTTGTGCTCCTGGATGAGGAGCAGGACAACAACATTATGGTTTGCGTGTCGCGCGGACGCGGCGGCGAAGTTGTAATCGACCGTTAGGACGGTGAAGGAATTCCGCATCTGATGGCAGAGAAGAAAATCCGCATAGGCGCCGCTGCGCTGGGCCGGGCATTCTCGCTGATGTTGCCGACGCTGGCGCTCGATCCGCGTATTGAGCTGGTGGCAGGGGCTGATCCGCGGCCGGAAGCGCGGGCGCAATTTGAGAAGGATTTTGGCGGCCGAACTTTTGACAGCGTTGAGGCCATGTGCGGTGAAGCCGATTTTGATGCGCTCTACGTGTCCTCACCGCACCAGTTCCATGCAGTCAACGTGTTGGCCAGCGTATCTGCAGGCAAGCACGTTCTTTGCGAAAAACCGATGGCCTTATCGGTGGAAGAATGTCTGGCCATGATTGAGGCGGCCGATAAGGCCGGCGTTCATCTCCTGGTTGGCCATAGCCACTCCTATGACGGGCCGGTGCAACAGGCGCGACGTCTCGTGGAGGGCGGTGAATTCGGCGATGTTCGCATGATCCATGCGTTGAACTACACAGATTTTCTGTTTCGTCCGCGCCGGCCGGAGGAACTCGATACTGAAAAAGGTGGCGGCATCATCTACAATCAGGTGCCGCATCAGGTCGATAATATCCGCTTCATCGGCGGAGGATTGGTTCAATCGGTGCGGGCAATAACCGGAGCCTGGGATGCCGGTCGCGGCACTGAAGGCGCATGCTCGGCCTTGCTCACGTTTGACAGCGGGGCTTTCGCCAGCATGACGTATTCTGGCTACGCGCACTTTGATTCCAATGAATTCGTTGACTGGATCGCGGAAAGCGGCATGCCCTCGCGACCTGAGAACTACGGCGCGACACGCCGTGCTTTGGCTGGAATGTCGAAGGACGACGAGCTTGCGCTCAAGGCCAGGCAGAATTACGGCGGTCCCGGCTACCGAGGCTTTGATCCGAAGAGCGCCAGCGCCGACATCGATCCGCGCACGGGGAAATCGACGGGTGGGCGCTTCCATCAAAATTTCGGGCTTCTGATTGCCTCCTGCGACCGTGCGGATATTCGACCGACCTCGAAAGGAGTCTCGATTTATGCCGATCAGGGGCAAGAGTTTCGGGTGCTGGAGCCCAGGCCGGTTCCGCGTATGGAAGTCATGGATGAGTTGTATGATGCGGTTGTTTTCGGCAAACAACCCGTGCATGACGGCCGCTGGGGGCTCGCGACCATGGAAGTTTGCTTTGCGATCCTGGAATCGGCCCGCTCCGGGCGCGAGATCATGTTGAAGCACCAAATACAGACACCGTCACTACTTCAAACTGAAGAGGCTTGAGGGCATGACCAGGCGGACAAATGTACCAGGGTCCAGCGAAGCCGTATTGCGCCATTGGCGCGAGGCCGTACCGAATGACCGTCTTGCCCATTTGATCAAGGACGCCTCAAAGGGCACCGGCCGGGCTCTGCAGGCCCGTCTAGCAGAGCATGGCGTTGCATTTGGTCATTGGGTATTTTTGCGCATTTTGTGGGTTCGTGACGGGTTGACCCAGCGCGAATTATCCGTGGAAGCGGGCCTGATGGAGCCGACGACTTTCGCCGCACTGGTTGCGATGGAAAAACTTGGCTACATCGAGAGACGGCGGCTGCCTCACAGCCGCAAGAACATGTATGTCTTTCTGACTGACGAGGGCAGGTCCCTGAAGGACGTTCTGGTGCCGCTGGCCGAGGACGTCAATGAGGTTATGGTTCGGGGCATTGCGGCCCAAGACGTTGCTTTGACCCGGCGGGTCCTATTGACCATTATTGAAAATCTGGCGGCCGATGATCTTGAGCGGTCCGGTTTCAAGGATGAGAGCAAATCGACAAGGGGCGACAATAAGCATCCGCGTTCGAATACATCGGCTCCAGTAGCTGCTGTGGAAAACTGAAGAGAAGATGGGATTGGCTGTCTGGTGCAGGCCGCTGCGCGCCGGAGCCGCTAATCTGGCTGGGAAGAGACACCATGCACGACGTCGAGTATGATCACGAACATGCAATGATTCCGGAAGAGGCGCGCATCGCGATTGCGCAGTCGATCTGGGAGCAGGAAAATGTGGAGTTGAAGACTGTCGGTATCGATATCGGCTCGTCGACTTCCCACTTGCTGTTTGCAAAAGTCGTCATGCAGCGCCAAACTCAAGGTCTTTCCAGCCGGTTTGTCGTAATCGAACGGACAGTAATATGGCGCTCGCCGATCATGTTGACGCCGTTCCTGCCCAACGGGACCATTGATGCCGGTGCGCTAAAGGAATTCATCGACGGCGCGTACGTGGAAGCAGGTTTTGAGAAATCCGATGTCGATACCGGCGCGGTTATTTTGACCGGCGAAGCCA
>CAZTMN010000028.1:19976-40647 GCA_964615275.1 uncultured Beijerinckia sp.
GCCATCAAGAAAACCAATGCGCGCGCGATAGATGAAATTTTCGCCGCCGAGGCGGGCAAGTTTGTTTGCGCAACTGCCGGGCACAAGCTGGAATGTCTTCTTGCCGCGCATGGGTCTGGCGCGGTGGCGCTCTCGCGCGCCAGACAAAGCTGCGTGCTGCACGTCGATATTGGTGGCGGCACTACCAAGCTGGCGCTGATCGACAAGGGCCATGTCGTGGCGTTGCAGGCATTTGCCGTTGGCGGCCGCTTGATTGCTCAGGATGAGGAAGGCCGCTGGTCTCGCTTTGACGATTCTGTGCAATTGATCGCGGAGGAGCAGGGCTGGCCGTCGGATGCAGATTCGCTGACGGACGAGACTTTGCGCAAGAAATACGCGCGCCGCCTTGCCGAAGTTGCAGCCGATTACATTACGTTTTCCGATCTCGATGATCTCGGCAAGAAGCTGGGATTGACCGAGCCGCTACCACGGGATCGCAAGATCGAGGGCTACACGTTTTCCGGCGGCGTTGGCGAATACATTTTTACCTATGAAGACGCAGAATATGGAGACATTGCCAAACATTTGGCGCATGCGCTGACCGATATCCTGCCGAAGAGATCCGGGCTGCCGCTCATCGATCCCGGCCATCGTATCCGCGCAACGGTCATCGGTGCATCGCAATTCACGGTTCAGGTCAGCGGCAAGACAATTTACATCGGCGACGAAGACGCACTGCCGGTGCACAATATTCCCGTCATTCGGCCGCACCTTCATTTCAAGAAGCCAGTCGACCATGACAAGATGTTTGCAGAAATCCATCGTTCAATCGACAAACTCGATATGGACCCTATGCAGAAATTGGCGCTCGCGCTGACCTGGGATGGTGATCCGGAATATTCCCAAATCGCGGGAGCGGCAAAGGCGATCAAGACCGCGTTCACCAAGGATGGCGGCCGCGATGAATTGCTGGTGCTGATGATAGACGGCGATATTGCCAAGACCATGGGCCGTATCTTGCGCGAGGAGTTGCACATGCCCGGTAAGCTGGTGTCGATCGATGGCATCCAGCTGCAGGAACTGGATTTTGTCGACGTTGGCGAGATGATAACGCCGCCCGGTGTTGTGCCGGTCGTGATCAAGTCGCTGTTGTTTTCGTAATCATGCCGTTACACTATCCGGCACATTCAAGTGGAGGGAACTACCATGGATGACGCAGCTAACCGCCCGATCAACAAGGGTACGAACTACAATATCGACGCCTACCTCGATTGGGTCGAGAAGGAAGGTATTCCGGTTGCAGAGGACTATGGAATCGATCTGTTCCAGGTCGAAACCAAGTTGTGGCCTCGGTATGGTGTCAAGGGCGCCGCGGTGCACATGAAGGGCCGTGGCGATTTCGCCAGCATGTTCCTGCTCGATATTCCGCCCGGCGGTTCGACCGAACCGCAGCAACATTTGTATGATGATGTGTATTATTGCCTGGAAGGTACGGGCTCCACGCAAATTGAAATGGCGGATGGCACCAAGCGCAGCTTCGAATGGGGGCCGCGCTCACTATTTGCTATCCCGCTGAATGCCAAGCACCGCCACTTTAACGGCTCGGGCCAGGAGCGGGCGTTGCTCGTTACCACGACCGATATGCCGCTTGTGATGAATACGTTCCATAATGAAAAGTTCATATTCGACAACAATTTTGACTTTTCAGAGCGGGCCGGCAAGGAAAGTTTTTTCAGCGGTGAGGGTGAGCTGATCAGCGTGCGCCCCGGCAATCACATGTGGGAGACCAACTTCGTCCCCGATCTTGGTGCGATTGAGCTGAAATCCTGGAGTGATCGCGGTGCAGGCGGCTCCAATATCATGTTCGTTCTGGCCGACAGCACGATGCATGCGCATATTTCGGAAATGCCGGTTGGCACCTACAAGAAAGGTCATCGCCATGGACCGGGCTTTCATGTGATGTGCGTTGTTGGCCACGGTTATTCGCTGTTGTGGTTCGAAAAGGAGCAGGACTTTTTGCGCATTGACTGGAAGCATGGCGTGGTGTTCCCGCCGGCAGACCAGCAGTTCCATCAGCATTTCAACTCCAGTCCGGAACCAGCGCGTTATCTTGCCACTGGAACCGGCGGTTTGCGATATCCGCTGACGACGTCCGTGCGCCGTTCGATCTGGGGCTTGAAGGATGGCGAGAAAGGCGCCGTCTCGACTTCGATCAAGGAAGGCGGCGACCAGTATGATTATGAGGATCAGGATGAGCGCATCCACAAGATATGGCTAGAAGAAATGAAGAAAAACGGCGTGGAACCAAAAATGGACAAATGGTTCCCGGACCAGCGCTGATATAGCCGCGTTGCGGTACGCTGCTTGAGTACATGGACACTGCGCCCGGGTCTGCTATAGCCAGACCCGGGCGAAATTGTCTATTCTGGATCCGGAAAGGCGGGACATCCGGTTTCCCGCACCTTGCCTGCAATAGATTTGGCCAGAAGAGGTAAAACATGACCACGATCCGTTCCAGTGTATTTGGTTTTGCGAAATTCTGCCTGTTCGCGGGCGTAACCGCCGCAGTTGGTGCGCCAGCGCTGGCAGCCGACAAAGTGAACATCGGGGCACTGCGCTTCACCTCGCATTCTCCGACTTTCATTGCCGTCGAAAAAGGCTATTTCAAAGCTGAAGGCATCGACGCAAAGCTGAAATTCTTTCAGGCCGCCCAGCCAATTGCCGTCGCTATAGCATCTGGCGATATCGATTTCGGCGTCACCGCCCTGACGGGAGGTTATTACAATCTGGCTTCAAAAGGCGCGTTGAAAGTGATCGGCGGTCTTTATACCGAGAAGAAGGGTATCAACGGCATGGCCGTGATGGTGTCCAACAAGGCTTACAAGGACGGTGTGACGTCTGTCGCCAAATTGAAGGGGCGCAGCTTTGCCCTGACCCAGGTCGGGTCGTCATTCCACTACATGGCAGGCATGATCGCCAAGGCCAATGGATTCAAGATCTCGGATATCAAGTTGAAGCCTTTGCAGAAGGTCGGGGCAATGATCGGTGCGGTAAAGTCCGGACAGGTCGACGCAATGACCATGGTGCCGCATGTCGCGATTCCGTTGCAGAAGGGCGGTGCAGCAAAGATCATCGGCTGGGTCAACGAACTGGGCCCGTATCAGGTAACGACGATTTTTACCTCGACGAAAAACGCGAAGCAAAGGGCGGACCTCGTCAAGCGCTTTATGAAAGCCTACACCAAGGCGATTGCCGATTATCGCGCCGTGATGCTCGACCAGAAAAAGGATCCTGCCGCCACTGAGGCGATGGTGAAATTGATCCACAAATACGTCTACGCCAGCCGCCCATACGAAAAGGCGGCACGTGGTATCAAGGCAGGCGCTGTGCACATGAACGCAGGCGCGGCGCTGGATGCCGGTAATATCGCGGCACAGCTCAAATGGTTTCAGAGCCAGAAACTTGCGCCGGCTGGTTTGAAGGTTGGCGATCTGATTGCCAAGGGGTTCGCGCCGGTTAGGTGACACCGGCGGCACCCGTTCGAAGTGGGCATCTGAAATGGATCTGCACATCGCCGGCATATCCCATCGTTATGGCGATTTGCAGGTCCTCTCGGATATCGATCTGAAAATCCCCGAAAGCCAGATCGTCTGCATTATCGGTCCGTCCGGCTGCGGCAAGTCGACCTTGCTGCGATTTATCGGCGGTCTCGAGCGGCCCGAGCGCGGAAATGTGCTGCAGATAGGAGAGGCGCCTCGCGGTTCGCTCAATCCGTTGACGTATATTTTCCAGGATTTTGCGCTGCTGCCGTGGCGCACGGTGCAAGACAACGTATCGCTGGTACTCGAAGATCATCGCCTGGGCGCCCGGGAGCGTAGCGCGATCGTTGATGATGTCCTGCGCCGCACCAAGCTGAGCGAATTCAAAGGGGCATTTCCGCGCCAGCTGTCTGGTGGGATGAAGCAACGCGTTGCTATTGCGCGGGCGCTGGCAGTGAGTCCTGCGTGCCTGTTGATGGATGAGCCTCTGTCGGCACTGGATAGCCAGACGCGCGAGCTGCTGCTCGATGATCTTCTGGAACTGTGGGAGCGCGAGCGCTTTACCGCTTGTTACGTCACGCACAACCTGGCCGAGGCTGTCCGCCTTGGTCACCGGATAGTTGTCCTATCGCGCCGTCCAGGCCGTATTCGCGACGTCATCGAGATTGATATTCCGCTTGCCGAACGTGTGCGCCACCAGGCAAAATTACAGGAGCAGCAACAGCAGTTGTGGAATTTGATGCGCGAGGAGGCGCTTGCCGCCGATCAGGAATTGACCGATGCCTGAAGCTGGCAGCCCCGGCGGAAAACCGGTCGCATTTCGTGGTGGCGGCTTCGCTCCGCGGCCGGTTGGATTTGTCGGTCCGATCGTTTTCGTTGCGGTTATTCTTCTGTGGGAGGCGGGTTCGCGCACCGGTTACATCAGCGCGATTGTTTTGCCGGCGCCGTCCCAGGCTGCAATCGCATTTTGGGAACTCGTGACCTCGGGCCTGTTGTTCAAACATTTGAGCGCTTCGCTCTACAGGCTGATCATCGGCTGGACGCTCGGGATGGCTCTTGGGCTCGCAGTCGGGTTTGCCGCTGGCTTGTTCTCGCTCGCCCGCGCGGGCCTGGTTCCGCTCGTCTCGGCGCTGTTTCCAATACCAAAGATCGCGTTGCTGCCGCTGTTCATTATCTGGTTTGGTATCGGTGAGGAAAGCAAAGTCGCGACCATTCTGTTTGGCACATTCTTTCCGACTGTTATTTCTACCTATGGTGGCGTTGACAATGTCGATCGTGGATTGGTGCGCATGGGGCAGTCCTTCGGCATGTCCTGGTGGTCCATCGTGCGCAAGATCATATTGCCGGGCGCGATGCCGGCAATATTGTCCGGAGCACGCATTTCCGCTTCGATTGCCATCATCCTGCTGGTCGCAGCGGAAATGATTGGGGCCGAGCATGGGGTTGGCGCCTATGTGCTGATGGCCGGTAATTTGATGGCAACCGATCAATTGATTGCGGGGGTTGCCATATTGTCCTGTCTTGGATTGACAGTAGGGTGGCTTATTGGTCGGGCGGAAAAGATTCTCTTGCGCTGGCGCGGGTGACCTTTGTGGGGCAATGCCTCACTTAGGGGAAACTTGTTGATCGTCGTCCGTACCCGTCGCACAATGATCTTGGTGAAATCCGCAGAGCAGGGAGGATGAAATGAGCGTTGCCGGATCACAAGGTGGAAGCCGGGCGCCAGTCCGTTATTTTGGCGTGCACCATCTGGCGCTGAATACCGAAGACATGAAAATGACGGTCGACTTTTATCAAGGCGTGCTTGGTATGCCACTCGTGCATGCGATGAAGGTCCCGCCCGGAATCGGTGTTGGTCCCGGCAACCGCGGCAATCCGCCCTATGAGCAATTGCGTCATTATTTCTTTGACATGGGAAGAGACGGGCTGCTGGCTTTCTTCGAAATGCCTAAAGGTGAAAAGCAGATTGGCGACAGAAATGCATTGGCGGCCATGCAACATGTGTCATTCGCCGTGACGCCGGATTCTCAGCAAGAGTTGTGCCGGAGGTTGACACAAGCCAACTATGATTATGACGGGCCGCTGGAGGTTTTGCCCGGCGTGGTATCCATGTATGTGATCGACCCCAACGGCATTCGGCTTGAGTTTTCCTGCCAGCCGGCGGACAGCGAAAGTGAGCCGTCGATCGTACCAGGCGTCACCCAGACAGCGCAGGAAGCGCTGGAGGAGTTGCGTACGCTTAGCGACGACGAGGTCTGGCTTGAGGGTGCTGTTGCCAACCTGGCGTGACGCGACCTCGCGGGAGGATCGTCATGGCTTCGTCCAACAAGGAACTGATCGTCAATACGTTCCAGATGTGCTGTCCGAGCCAGTCCTGGGCCGGGATGTGGGCGCATCCCGATGATCAATGCCTGAATTACAACACTGCGCAGTATTACATCGATCTGGCGACAAATGCTGAACGCGGATTGCTGGACGGAATTTTCTTTGCCGATTCCATAGGCTTGATGGACAAGTACGGTGGCGGCCCCTGGGCGGCAATTCGTGAAGGTGCGATGGCGCCGATGAATGATCCGACCCTGGCTATTCCGCTGATGTCGCAGGCTACGAAGCACGTGGGATTCGGAGTGACGGCGAACCTGTCCTACGAGCACCCTTTCATCATGGCGCGGCGAATGTCGACGCTCGACCATCTGACAAGCGGACGCATCGGCTGGAACATCGTTGCCGGATTTGTCGATTCCGGAGCACGGGCGACCGGGGGCAAGGCGATGCGCAGCCATGACGAGCGCTACGACATGGCCGATGAATATATGGACGTCTGTTACCGGTTATGGGAGCACAGCTGGGACGATGATGCCGTGCTGCGCGACAGGCAAGAACGGCAATTTGCCGATCCCGACAAGGTACGACAGATCGATCATGAGGGGCGATTCTTCTCGATGCATGGCGTGCACATGTGCGAACCGTCCGTCCAGCGTACGCCGGTGTTGTTTCAGGCAGGTACGTCCGAGCGCGGCCGCGATTTTGCTGCGCGCCACGCGGAATGTGTGTTTCTTACCGCTTTCCGCAAGGAAACCCTGAAGGCGCATGTTGAGGACATCAGGCAACGAGCGGCCGCATTGGGGCGTGATCCCACGTCGGTTGCGTTCATAGCCGGGTGCACTGTAATCACCGGTGCGACCGATGCAGAGGCGCGCGATCGATACGAAGAATTGAAAGGTTGGCTCAGCGTACCGGGTTCACTGGCGGTATTTTCCGCGCTGGCGGGCATCGATTTCGCCGAATATGATCCGGACGAATATATCGAGTATATCAAGAACGACGCCAACCAGTCCTTCGTTGAACGCATGACGATCCTGTCGCAAGGCAAACGATGGCGGGTTAAAGACCTGACCGCTTTCAATCAGGAATCGCCGACGGCGGGTGTTTTTCTGGTCGGCTCCGGTTCGTCGATTGCCGATCAGATGGCCGATTGGGTGGAGGCGACAGGTATCGATGGCTTTAACCTTTATCGGACGGTAGAACCGGCAGGCCTTTCCGCATTTATCGACCACGTCGTGCCGGAATTACAGAACCGCGAGCTGTACAAAACCGCGTACCGGGAGGGGTCACTGAGGAACAAGCTGTTCGGTCGTGGTGACAGGTTACGGCCGCCGCATTCGGCACTGGCAGCCGAGTAATACGCGCAGCAGGTTCTATCCCGGCCACTTTTGCCGGCCAGACCCCGGTCCGGGGACGGGATGTGACAAGCGCCGCGAAATCTGGCACAATTGTTCCGGTTGGATTGTGCAAGCAAGAGGAGTTCTCCATGAAAAAGTCATTGATCGCTGTGATCGGCGTTGCGGTCATGCTCGGAGCCTGTGCAACCGATCCCTTCACTGGAGAACGAAAAGTATCGAACACCGTAATCGGGGCTGGCGCAGGCGCTGCGGTCGGGGCGCTAGGCGGCTTGCTTGTCGGTTCGGCGACGGGTGCGAACAAGCGCACAGCAGTTCTGATCGGTGCAGGCCTTGGCGCATTGACCGGCGGCGCAATCGGAAATTACCAGGACCGGCAGGAGGCGAAATTGCGCGCCCAGTTGCGCGATTCAGGAATCAGTGTCACGCGCCGCGGCGATATTATCGTCCTGAACATGCCGAGCAATGTCACGTTCACATCCGGCAGCGACCAGATCATCCCCGAGTTTTACAATGTCCTGAACTCCGTAGCTCTGGTTCTGAAGGAATACAATCGCACGATTATCAACGTGCATGGTCATACCGACAGTGATGGCAGTGACGCCTCGAACCAGAAACTTTCCGAGCGTCGGGCGGTGAATGTTGCTGAATATCTGGTTAAGCAAGGCACGAATTCCCGCCGGTACCACGTTGTCGGCTATGGCGAGACGCGGCCGATCGCTCCCAACAACACGCGTGATGGCAAGGCGCAAAACCGGCGTGTAGAAATCGAGATTGCGCCTTTAACCCAGAGCTGAGGCGTATTCAGGAGCGCAATTCGCGGCTCGGGTTAAGTTGCAAACCTGATTTGGAAAATCGGCGGTGAAGCAGCGTGCCAGCTTCGTCGAGCGATGAAATTAAATTGACCTGATCAGGTTCTCAATGATCGGTGTTTTGGACCGGAACTCCGACTTTCTGTTTGCGCCTGACATTGCCCGATAGCCCGCGCATTCCTCGTTAATGCAAATTGAATCATCGCAATTTTTATCCGCATTTGAATTTAAAGCCTGCGAAAGCAGAAGATAATTTTATCCGCGGGTTTCCGCTGGCCGCAGGCGGATCGGCATTCAGTTTAAGTGATTGGCAACTCTCACGGGTGCACGATTTTGTATGTTGAACAAGCAGAGAGGAGGGAAGATGTCACCTCTCATGATTAACCCAAATAAGGCTCGCGATCCGCGAAAGGAAGAAGCTGCGTCGCTTGAACGTGACTTGGCCGCCATACACCATAACGATGGAGATGCACGCAATCTCGAACCGCTCGAGGCCGCATTGCCTGCCGCGCTTCACAGTGCTCCTGCGCCGGTTGATACGCAGCAATCCGGTATTGACAATGTGCAATGGTTCCCAGGTGAGCCGCGGGCTGTTCCGCCTCTACCGCCGGTCACGCAGATGCCGCCGTCAACGGCAGTTGGAAATACCCTGGTACAACCAGCGCCTTTGCCCGAATGTGGAACGTCTGAAACCGCGATGCAATCTCTTGAAGAAACTGCGGAAACGCCAGTCGGCAACGATAAAAAGCAATTGCACCCATTGGTTGCGGCTTTGATGAAATCGGTCCCGCCCGGCGGCGCGCCATGGCCGGCAGCGCACAGGGCGGCCTGGTTTTCTGCTGCCGAGGGAATATTCCATATAACCAATCGCGCGACCGGCCGGGTCTGGGTTGGGTTCGATCCGGATGCGAAATAGCTTGGTTCAATTCCTGGCGCTTGTTCCCTTCTGTCTTTCGCTGATGGTTAAAACGCAATGATTCAATTGGCTTTGGGCAAACCGTCCGGGGATGGGCCACCCGGGGGTGTAGAGCCCATCAATTGCGAGATGGCGTACCAGATCAGGGCGACCACGATTATGTAGATCGCAAACGCAATTAGCGTGTGCGGATTGAGTTTGTATTTTGGGGAAACTCTTTTTGGATGGTTGCGCGATTCTGTCTTTTCACCTTCTCCATTGTCAGAGCTTTCCCCGTCCTCGTTAACAGCGGATTCTGCTGGCAATACATAGGGACGGGTTGCCAAGAGCATGGCCAGAAGCGAACCACCGAGTGTCCCCATCGGAGCGAAGTAGAAGAATGCGCCCATTGCCGCGCCGCCATTGTCTCCACCGCCTGTTGACGCCGACAAGAAAGCTGTTGCTATCAGCGCGGCGAGGAAAAACCCCAGGATTGCGCCGGCCAGCGCGGCCAGCAAAGAAAGAAAAACACGCGTTGCCCTGTTCCGCGATTGAAGTGGCAATATTGCCTGTATCGTGAGCCAAGCGCCAACATGAAAACAAGGTGACGGGGTTGCCGTGCGAAATCTCACAAATCAGGGTGCGGCAGTTCTATATCCAAGGCTCTATCCAGAACCGCCAAGTGTAAACTGCTGTCAGCGTGACACTGACAAGCAAGATGATCAGGCGCATTGCGTCCCGTGGCGCACGTTTGACCAGCTTTGATCCTGCCCATGCGCCGGAGATGGTTCCGCAGATCATCAGTGCTGCGACGGGCCAGTTCACAGAACCCGACATCGCATAAACGATTGTTGAAATGCCGATCGTCAGGCCGACCATCAGGTTCTTTACTGCATTGGCGGAACGGTACTCGCCGCCCGATCCGATCATCAATATCGACAGGAAAATTGCGCTGGCGCCGGCTCCGAAATACCCCGAATAGATTGCGACAGGAATTATGCCAAAGGTTGCGGTGGTCCAGTCGCTGTGGCCATTTTTCTCTGAATCCAATTTGCGGCCGATGAATTCCGAGATCGGCTTGGCCCAGGCGAACAAGGCTGTTGCCAGGGCCAGCAATACAGGGACGAGCAATTTGAAACCGCCCGGCGGAGTAAGAACAAGCAGCAGTGCGCCAAGCGGTGCGCATATCATCGCGACAAGCAGCATCGTCAGCACCGGGCGCTCCATGTTCGGCAACATGGAGCGATCGAAATAGGCGGCTGCAAATCCGCTTGGGGAGAGGGCGATTATTTGAACGATTGCGGCTTCGATCGGGGCCAGGCCCAGTGCAATCAGCGCTGGAAATGCGATCAGTGACGCCCCGCCAATCAGCGTGGCGATCAATCCTGAAACAGCGCCGATTGACACAAAGGCAAAAGCGTCCAGGAATTCTATGCCCGTCACACAACTACTCCCGAACGTTCGGCCTGAGCCTTATCCAAGTTCAATATCAAGACCGATGTCGAGAATTGCCGAAGAATGCGTCAGAGCGCCTGACGAGATCATGTCGACGCCGCTTTCCGCGACGGCCTTGACGCTGTCGATGTTGATGCCGCCGGATGCTTCGGTGCTCATCCTGCCGGCGATCATTCTCACGCCTTCTGCCATCTGCTCGGGTGACATGTTGTCGAACAGAACGACATCGGCGCCTTCCGCGATGACCTCTTCGAGTTGTTCGAGGCTGTCGACCTCTATTTCAATTTTGACCAGGTGACCGGCGTGAGCCTTGCAGGCGCGCAACGCCTGCTTGATACCGCCGCATACCGCGATATGGTTGTCCTTGATCAGGAAAGCGTCATCAAGGCCAAACCGGTGGTTGAGACCACCGCCACAGCGGATGGCGTATTTTTCGAACGCGCGCAGGTTCGGCGTTGTCTTCCTGGTGCAGATGA
This sequence comes from uncultured Beijerinckia sp., assembly GCA_964615275.1. GTDB lineage: Bacteria > Pseudomonadota > Alphaproteobacteria > Rhizobiales > Beijerinckiaceae > Terripilifer. Next base: position 30,813 of record CAZTMN010000028.1, read on the forward strand.
TGCTCGCCTTCGTGTGTTTGACCAGTGCGACGTAACTAGCCGTTGCTGTCGCGACGCCGGACATGTGCGAGATGAAATTCAACGCAGTCCGCTCCGCGGTCAGGATGGCGCGTGCATTTCCAACGATCCGCGCAGCCGGTGTCCGCGGTACGGAAAACTCATCCCCGTCCGATGCTAGCGGTTCGAATTCAATGTCCGGATCCACCAGTTGAAACGTGGTTTGCGCAACGGCAAGGCCGCATAATACGCCGGGTTTGCGTGGCGCCAGCACGCAGCGGGCCTGCATGTCCAATGGTATCGTCGCGATCGAGGTAATGTCGCCGGCCCTGCCGATGTCCTCTGCAAGCGCAGCGCGAACTGCCGGCTCAATGATCAACGGGCTGAGATAGGGTTTGGTTGAAGCTTGTGTCATGACAATGCCTGCCTGGATGAAATGATTCATGAGCGAGCGGGCCGGATCGCTATCGGCGCTCAGCTGGGTCAGAGGTCGTTAAATCGCATTTTCGGTTGCAGGGAAAGGGCGGGGACTGGCCGCCAGGCTGCTGGCCCGGGGGACGAATTTACCATTTTTGGTTTAAGGCAGGTATGCAACGCCTGGAAATCGGATATTATTCGGGGGCAAAACCGTCCGGGGAGGGCGGAACAATTCATGCGAAGCTGGGTTTGGGCGTATGAATATTGGGTCGAGGGGGAGATTCCGGCTAATCATCCGGGGGGCGACGTTGTTGTTCCGATCTGCTGTTGCGGGTGCTGGTTGCCTCGTTCTGACCGCACTGGCCAGCGGCGCAAGCAGGGATTGGGCTCCGGGAATTGCATCCGGTTCCGCCTGGGCTGCCCCGGCGATGACATTCCGCCTGGCGCCGACCGGCAATTTGAGCCGTTGCGGCCGCCGCTGCCCGCTGGTGATCGTTGCTGAGGGTGAAATACGGCGGGAAACGCCGCGTGACTTCGCCAGGTTTATACGCGCCAATCTGCGGAAAAAGCGCATACGGGCGGTAATTCTTGTCCATTCTCCCGGCGGGCTCGTCGTTGCCTCGATGCGGCTTGGTAAATTGTTTCGAAAGCTGGGGGCAGCGGTCGTGGTAGCGCGGCTTCATGTCCCACCGAATGGTCGCGGCCGTACGATTTTCACAGCCGGGCGGTGTTTTTCTGCCTGTGTTTATGCGCTGATGGGCGCCAAGAAGCGGGTTGTTCCTCCGCAAAGCAAACTCGTGGTCCATCGCATGTTCGTCTACGAGATGCTGGGAAGCACCGATGGCGCGGCCGCGATCCGGCAAAAGACCTATGGCAATAGCAAGCTTTACCGTGACCTGACGCGCTACGCCCGCATGATGGGTGTCAGCAGCCGGGTAATTCACGCAGCTGAGAGCACGCCTGCCGAAGAGGTGCGTGTTTTGTCGCAGCGCGAGTTGCGCAGGTGGCGGCTCGCCGTGCCGCGGTTCTGACTTGTCCCGGCCGCCGGAGCTTCCGCCACGAAGCCGCCGGCAGGCCATATTTACCGCGATTATCGCGTTTGCCATCAACGGGCTGTTTGCGCTTCTTGCGCTGGCTTGCTTTACAGTCGTTTACGATGCCGGTGTCCGCTGGTGGCGCGGTGCGATGGCGATGCGGGATTTCCTTTTTCTCGGTTTCTTCGCGATGGTCATGGCCCTGGTCGGGCTGGCCTTTTTCTATGCCGCCTATATCGGCGCTCCAGGCTACCTCGCGCGTCTTGCTCGCAATCGCGAGCGCCATCGCGAGCAGCCCTGGCTGGCAAAACGGTCGTGGCGAAACCGGCGCATTATCTACTCCACCGGCCACCAGGTCTGGTTCATGTGGTTCTGGCGCTTTGCGTGGTGGCTTATCCTGGGTTTCATATTCCACGTAAACCACGACGCCATTTTGTCTGCGCTGCGCGGGCCGTGGTCGGAGGCAATCCCGGCGTCTATGCCCTTTGTGGCGGGGATAATCGGGTTCCTCGCGGCGCTCAGTCTGACATGGCAGCGGTTTTTCGGCGGTGACGCTGTATTCCTGCTTGCTACCCTGCCCGGATGGCTTGGCGATCACTTGCGTGGAACGCTGGAAGCTGCGCTCAAAGAAAAACCGAATGAACCAGTGCGCGTGAAACTTAGCTGTGGCCTGACCCGCCTGGAGCGGGTGATGGGGACCGATGGCAACTGGCACAGCGAGCTTGTGACCGAAGAATTATGGACGGTTGAGACCACGATCCGGCCGGAGCAGACCATGTTTGGCAGTGACGGGGCCCGCATACCGGTCGATATTGCGCTGCCTGCAGGGCAACCGGAAAGCGGCGATATACTCGACGATCCACAGGTGATCTGGAAATTGTCGTTCAAGGCAGGATCGATCCTCGACAAGGCAGTGAACAGCGAATTCGAGGTGCCGGTATTCGAGCGGCGCGGCCGGCGCTGAGTTCAGGAATGCGGTTTACCCGCCCGCGAAGCCGTGGCGGGCGATGCGACCGCGCGAGATCGGGAATGTCCTTGACTTGCCCGGCGGTCTGTCATATCCGGCTGGTCTCCTGCGGCGCGTGACGATTGCGCAGGGGCGCCTGCGGGGGTGTAGCTCAGTTGGTTAGAGCGTCGGCCTGTCACGCCGAAGGTCGCCGGTTCGAGTCCGGTCATCCTCGCCACTTCCCAAACATGGCCGCCGGGTAATGTTTCCGCTGACGATTATACGGCCCGCCGTCCCGTATTCGCGCCGGTCTTGATGTCGAATATCGTTGTCCAATCCGGTCCATCCGATAATCCCTCAGACGAAGGCGAGCGTCGCCCCGTCGGCATGCTCGAATTGTGCATCGGGTTTCTGCTGGTCGGCCTGCTCGGCTTCGGCGGGCTTGCCGCCAGCGGCTTTTACGTCATCGTCGAGCGTAACAAATGGCTCGACCGCAAGGATTACGTCGAATTGTTTGGCGTCTGCTCGGTGCTGCCGGGTGGCAATGTGCTGAACGCTTCGGTCGTGCTTGGCGATCGTTACCAGGGGCCGTTTGGCTCTATCATGGCGCTGTCGTCGCTGATGCTGGCGCCGCTGGCGATCCTGATGACGGTCTCGGTGCTTTACGACCAGTTTTCGTACCTTCCTGACGTCAAGGCGGCTGCTGCCGGCGGCGCTTCGGCGGTTGCCGGATTGACAATTGGCTCGGCCGCCAAGATGGCGCATGGTCTCAAACGAAGTTGGACGAGCCCTGCCGCGGCACTGGCGACCTTTGCGGCGATCGCGATTTTCCAGGCGCCACTGGCGGCGGTTGTGCTGATAGTGGCGCCGCTCGCCGTATTGCTGGCGATCCTGAGCGCCCGGGCGGAGTTAAGCCGCCAGAAGGCGCGGGAAAAGGGCCATGCGCGAACCGGGGGGCAGGTCGATGGATGAGGCTGCCGAATCCCATGTGCTTGAGCTTGCGCTGATTTTTTCCACTGTCGCCCTGCTGTCGATGGGTGGCGCCAATGCGCTGGTGCCTGAATTCCACCGCCAGATCGTCGGGTTGCGCGGCTGGATGAGTGGCAGCGAGTTCGCCCACATGCTGGCGCTAGCCCAGATCGCGCCAGGGCCCAACATGCTGGTGGTCAGCCTGATCGGCTTCAAGGTCGGAGGCGTCGCGGGTCTGCTTGCCTCGACGCTCGGGCTGGTTGCACCGACGGGGACCCTGGCGTTCTTTGCAGGCCGGGCGCTTACGAAGCTGCAAAAGGCCTGGTGGCTTGGCCCGGTCAAGGCCGGACTGGCCCCGGTGGTTGTCGGGCTGATGCTTGCATCGGGTACGGTCATTGCCCGCGCAGCCAACCATGAGTGGACGGGCTATATCCTGACCGCAGCGACAGCCGTATTCATATATTTTACTCGCCGCAATCCGTTGTGGGCCATTCTTGCCGGGGCGGCGGCAGGTGTAATTGGAGCGCGGATGGGAATCTATACTGTCGGATAGGCCCGTGATGGCCGAATTGCAGATATTGATCAAATTCGAGGGCAAATCTTGTCCAATCCCGGCTATGTCCGCTTGCACCGGCCACGCCACTGCGATAGGTCTGCGCAGGTCTGGTATCTGCGGAATCGGGTGGCCGCCCGTGGCGAATTTCGCTCCGTGATCTGGACAATTGGCGACAGAATACTTGCGGAATATCCCATGTCCGGCTTGTTGAATGAATATCTTGCGCTGGTGATCTTTATAGCGATTGCCGTGGGTATCGCGGGGGCCCTGCTGGTCGCGCCGTTTATTCTGGCGTTCAAGGCCCCCGATGCCGAGAAGTTATCCATATATGAGTGCGGATTCAACGCCTTCGACGATGCGCGAATGAAGTTTGACGTGCGCTTCTACCTGGTTTCGCTGCTGTTCATCATCTTCGATCTCGAAGTGGCTTTTTTGTTCCCCTGGGCTGTGGCGTTCAAGAGCGTTGGCTGGTTCGGCTTCTGGTCCATGATGATTTTCCTCGGCGTTCTCACCATAGGATTCATCTATGAGTGGAAGAAGGGCGCGCTGGAGTGGGATTGATGGCAGAAACAGGCGCTTCCACATCACAGACACCGGTCGGCCCGCTCGTGGCGCCAGCGCCGCGTGGCATCCTCGATCCAGCGACCGGCAAACCGGTCGGCGCCGATGACCGCTATTTCATGCAGATTAATGATCAGCTGGCGGACAAGGGCTTTATCGTTACCGCGACAGACGATCTGATTCAGTGGGCGCGTACCGGTTCACTTATGTGGATGACGTTCGGTTTGGCCTGCTGCGCGGTGGAAATGATGCAATTGTCGATGCCGCGCTATGATGTGGAGCGGTTCGGATTTGCGCCGCGCGCCAGCCCGCGCCAGTCGGACGTGATGATCGTCGCAGGCACGCTTACGAACAAGATGGCGCCGGCATTGCGCAAGGTCTATGACCAGATGCCGGAGCCGCGCTACGTGATCTCAATGGGGTCCTGCGCCAACGGTGGCGGTTACTATCACTACAGCTATTCAGTGGTTCGCGGCTGCGATCGCGTTGTGCCGGTTGATATTTACGTGCCGGGCTGCCCGCCCTCGGCCGAGGCCCTGCTGTATGGCGTTCTGCTGTTGCAGAAGAAAATTCGGCGCACCGGAACAATTGAGCGCTAGGGAACGAATTGTCCGGCTCAGGCAAGAGATCCGGATTGGAAAACAGGTTGAATATGCCGGATATTGACATGTCTGCTGAACAGGACCTGAAAGCGCTTGGGGACAGGGTCGCCGCGGCCCTGACCGGCAAGGTGACGCGCTGTTATGTGGAATTCGGTGAATTGAACGTCGTGGCTCACGCCGCGGAGATTGCTGCGGTAATGCAACACCTGGCCAGCGACGAGGACTGCCTGTTTTTCAATCCCATCGACATAACGGCGGTTGACTATCCAGCACGTGAGAAGCGGTTCGACGTTGTCTATCATCTGCAATCGCCGAAGTATAACCGGCGAGTCCGGGTCAAGGCGGCGGTTGGAGAGGATGAAGCGATCGATTCGATTGTCGATATTTTTCCTGCGGCAAACTGGTTCGAACGTGAAACTTACGACATGTTCGGGGTGATCTTTTCCGGTCATCCGGACCTGCGCCGATTGCTGACCGACTATGGCTTCGACGGACACCCGCTGCGCAAGGATTTCCCCATGACCGGTTTTGTCGAGGTTCGCTATGACGATGAGCAGAAGCGGGTTGTCAACGAGCCAGTAAAATTGACACAGGAATTCCGCCAGTTTGATTTTCTCTCACCCTGGGAAGGTACGGACTACGTGCTACCCGGTGATGAAAAGGCGAGTTGAGTCCGCTAATGACAGACACATCGGCCTCCTCCGTCCGCAACTTCTCGATCAATTTCGGTCCGCAGCATCCGGCAGCGCACGGCGTTTTGCGCCTTGTGCTGGAACTGGACGGTGAGGTGGTCGAACGCGTTGACCCGCATATCGGCCTGTTGCACCGCGGTACCGAAAAACTGATGGAAGCGCGCACGTATCTGCAGAATGTCCCATATTTCGACCGGCTTGATTATGTCGCGCCGATGAACCAGGAACACGCCTTCTGCCTTGCAATCGAAAAATTGCTTGGCGTTGAAGTTCCTTACCGGGCGCAGTTGATCCGCGTGTTGTTTTCCGAGATCGGGAGAATTCTGTCCCACATTCTCAATCTCACGACGCAGGCTATGGATGTCGGGGCGCTGACGCCGCCGCTCTGGGGTTTTGAAGAGCGCGAAAAGCTGATGGTATTCTATGAACGAGCCTCCGGCGCGCGCATGCATGCCAATTATTTCCGTCCCGGTGGAGTTGCCCGCGATTGCCCGCCGGAATTGATCAAGGATATCGACGAGTGGTGCGACCCGTTTCTGAAGGTCTGTGACGATTTGACGGATCTCTTCCTCGACAATCGCATTTTCAAGCAGCGCAATGTCGATATCGGGGTTATCAGTCTTGAAGATTGCTGGAAATGGGGCTTTTCCGGCGTGATGGTGCGTGGCTCCGGGGCTGCCTGGGATCTTCGCAAGAGCCAGCCCTACGAGTGCTACGACGATCTGGAATTCGATATTCCAGTCGGCAAGAATTGTGACAATTACGATCGTCAAGTCATCCGGATGGAAGAAATGCGCCAGTCGGTGCGCATCATGAAACAGTGCGTCGCCAAATTGCAGAGCCCGGAGGGGCAGGGACCGATATCGGTGGTCGACCACAAGATTTCCTCTCCGTCACGTTCTGAAATGAAAAGATCGATGGAATCCCTGATTCATCACTTCAAGCTGATGACCGAGGGTTTCCATGTGCCGGAAGGCGAGGTCTATGCCGCCGTCGAGGCGCCGAAAGGCGAATTCGGCGTCTACCTCGTCGCCGACGGAACCAACAAACCCTATCGCTGCAAGATCCGGGCGCCGGGTTTTGCGCACTTGCAGGCGATGGATTTCATGTGCCGCAAGCACATGCTGGCAGACGTAAGCGCCATTCTCGGCTCGCTCGACATCGTGTTTGGGGAGGTGGACCGCTAGGCGGTCCGGGACTGATCATGACCGTTCGCAGACTCGCAGAACAGCAACCCGATGGCTTCGAATTCACGCCGGAAAACCAGGCATGGTGCGAAGCGCAGATTGCGAAATACCCGCAGGGGCGCCAGGCTTCGGCCGTAATCCCGCTGTTGTGGCGGGCTCAGGCGCAACATGATTATTGGCTGCCGCGCCCGGCAATCGAGAAAGTCGCTGAGATGCTGGATATGCCGCATATCCGCGTGCTCGAAATTGCGACGTTTTATTCGATGTTCAACCTGGAGCCTGTCGGACATCACTTCATTCAGTTGTGCAGCACTACGCCGTGCATGTTGCGCGGCGCACACGATATCAAGGCCGTGCTGGAAAAGCGTATTGGCCCGCAGCGCCAGATAACCGCTGATGGCAAATTTTCATGGCTGGAAGTCGAATGTCTGGGTGCGTGCTGCAATGCGCCCATGGTTCAGATCAATGATGACTATTTCGAAGATCTGACGCCCGAGAATTTCGAAAAGTTGCTCGATGATCTAGCCGCCGGCAATCCGGTGAAAAAAGGATCGCAAACGGGGCGGACATCGTCCGAGCCGGAGCCAGGCAAGTCGAATACACTGACAGATGGATCGCTTTACGACGGTTCGCAGGTCGGCGCCTGGAAAAAGCGCTTCGAAGAAGATGCCGCGGCGCAGAAAGCCAAGGCGGATGCCGAGGCAAGCGAAATGGCCGCCGCTGAGGCAAATTCAAAAGCTGATGCGTCGGAAGCCGAGAAACCGAACGCCGCCGGAACGGCGTATACGGAATCGTCCAAAGACGCAGGAAAACCGGAAAGCGATACAGCATCGTCTACGGCGCCTGCGGCAACCGGCGAGGAAGAAGAGGTCGATCCCGCCGCAGAAGAAGCAGACATCAAGGCGAAGGTCGCTGCCCTCGGCAGTGGCGCGACACCCGAGCAGAAGGGCGATGCCGTCGGTACCCGGCCAGCGGGGCTCGATGCGCCGCGCGGCGGTGTGGCCGACGACCTGAAGCGCGTCAAGGGCATCGGCAAGGTCAATGAAGGCAAGCTGAATGGTCTTGGTATCTACCATTTCGATCAAGTCGCTGCCTGGACGCGCCCCGAAATTCGCTGGGCTGGAGCGTTCTTGTCGTTCGCGGGTCGAATTGACCGAGAAAACTGGGTTGGCCAGGCGAAAGTGCTGGCCGCCGGCGGCGTGACAGAATTTTCACAGCGGGTCGATGCAGGTGAAGTTGTATCTTCAGCCGGTGGCCCGTCGCGGCCGGACAAGACGAATTGAGGGTGGGGCGGATGCTCGCGGACAAGGATCGCATCTTCACCAATCTGTACGGTTTTCATTCGCCGTCGCTCGAGGTTGCGCGGAAGCGTGGCGCCTGGGATGGCACGAAGATGCTTATCGATCGCGGCCAGCCGTGGATCATAGATGAAATGAAGGCATCCGGGTTGCGCGGGCGCGGCGGCGCTGGTTTCCCGACAGGGCTCAAATGGTCGTTCATGCCCAAGCCCGATCCCAAGCGGCCATCTTTTCTGGTGGTGAACGCCGATGAATCAGAACCGGGGACCTGCAAGGATCGTGAGATCATGCGCAACGATCCGCACCTGCTTATCGAAGGCTGCCTGGTTGCTTCTTTCGCGATGCATGCGCACGCCTGTTACATCTATATCCGCGGGGAATATATTGCCGAACGTGAAGCGTTGGAGAAAGCGGTCGCGGAGGCTTATGAGGCCAGGCTGATCGGCAAGGACAATATCCACGGCTGGCCGTTTGACCTGTATGTGCACCACGGCGCCGGAGCCTATATCTGTGGCGAAGAAACCGCACTGCTCGAAAGCCTGGAGGGTAAGAAAGGCATGCCGCGGCTCAAGCCGCCGTTCCCGGCCAATGTCGGGCTCTATGGCAATCCGACAACCGTTAACAACGTTGAATCGATTGCCGTTGCTCCAACCATCCTGCGGCGCGGGGCCGGCTGGTTCTCCAGTTTTGGCGCTGAGCGCAATGCGGGTACAAAATTGTTCTGCGTCTCCGGTCACGTCAACAATCCGTGCAACGTGGAAGAGGAGATGAGCATACCCTTCCGCGAATTGATCGACAGGCATTGCGGCGGCGTGCGCGGCGGGTGGGACAACCTGCTGGCCTGTATCCCCGGTGGCTCGTCGGTTCGCTGCGTTCCGGCCGATCAGATCATCGATTGTGCGATGGACTTCGATTCCCTGTCGGCTCTGAAATCGGGTCTTGGTACCGCCGCGGTGATCGTGATGGACAAGTCTACCGATATCATCCGCGCCATCGGCAGGCTGTCGTACTTCTACAAGCACGAGAGCTGCGGCCAGTGCACGCCATGCCGCGAAGGAACCGGTTGGATGTGGCGCGTGGTCATGCGGATGGCGGAAGGCCGAGCCCAAAAACGTGAAATCGACATGCTGCTTGAAGTCACCAAGCAGATCGAAGGTCATACGATTTGCGCACTTGGAGACGCGGCGGCATGGCCGATTCAAGGACTTATCACCCATTTCCGTCCGGAAATTGAAAAGCGTATCGATCAATATGCGGCAAACCCGCATTCCGATCCGGTGCCGGTAGCGGCGGAGTAGGGCGCATGAGCAAGATCATCGTCGACGGCAAAGAGATCGATGTTCCAGCGGAATACACGCTGTTGCAGGCGGCTGAGGAAGCTGGTGCTGAGGTGCCGCGCTTTTGTTTTCACGAGCGCCTGTCGATCGCGGGCAATTGCCGCATGTGCCTTGTCGAGGTGAAGGGTGGCCCGCCCAAGCCGGCGGCATCTTGCGCGATGTCCGTACGGGACATGAGGCCCGGTCCAAACGGCGAACCGCCGGAAATATTTACCAATACGCCAATGGTGAAAAAAGCC
>CAZTMN010000029.1:0-40333 GCA_964615275.1 uncultured Beijerinckia sp.
GGCGCCGACGTGCTGATCGCGACACCCGGACGCCTTCTGGATTTTTACGAACGGGGCAAACTGCTGCTGACGGGCATCGACATCCTGGTCATCGACGAAGCCGATCGCATGCTCGACATGGGCTTCATTCCCGACATTGAAAAGATCTGCAAGATGGTGCCGTTCACACGGCAAACCCTGTTCTTCTCGGCGACCATGCCGCCGGAAATTACCCGGCTGACGCAGCAATTTCTGCAGAACCCGATGCGTATCGAGGTTGCGCGGGTTGGCGCGACAGCCGCACTGATCCAGCAAAATCTCGTCGCCTCCCATCCCGGCCGAGACAAGCGTGAAACATTGCGGAGGCTTGTGCGGGATGCGGATGATTTCCGCAACGCCATCGTGTTCGCCAATCGCAAGCGCGACGTCGAAATTCTCCACAAGTCGATGTCCAAGCACGGGTTCTCGTCGGGCGCATTGCATGGCGACATGGACCAGAAAGCGCGCATGGCTTCGCTGGAGGCGTTCAAGAGCGGCGAAGTAAAGCTGTTGATATGCTCTGATGTCGCCGCGCGCGGCCTCGATATCCCCGATGTCAGCCACGTCTTTAACTTCGATGTTCCCTACCATCCCGACGATTATGTTCATCGTATTGGACGCACCGGACGGGCCGGCAAGAGCGGCGTCGCCAAGACAATCTGCCTTCCGGAAGACGAAAAGTACCTGGACGCGATCCAGAAGCTGATCGACAAGCAGATTGAATGGGAGGGTCCCGGATTCGACGAACTTGGCGAGCCAACCGATTTCACCCTGAACGGCCGTCGCGGCCGCGGCCGGGAGCGGACCAGGGGTTCCACAAGCCGCCGCCGTGATCGAGACCCCAACCACGGGCGCGGCGCACGGCGCGATGCAATCCTGGCAGCCGCTTCGGCGCGGGACGATGCGAGCGATACGCCGGCACATGGATCAGATGAAAACGTTCCCGCCGCCGACCACGCTGAGGACAAAACGCCAGCCCGGCGACGTAGGGATGCAAGCCGGGGACGCGGCGGCGCGAAAACGAGCGCGACACAACCGGAGCAAGAGGCAGCTGCTGGAAATGAAGCACGATCCAGCGCCACGCGGTCACGCCGGAATGCCCGTGGCGATAGCCAGCGGCGTGATGCCGGCGCCAGCAAGGGAAAAAGCCCGCGAAACAACCGGGACGATGGCGGCAATTCCCCCGTCGGCTTTGGCGATCACATGCCCGCCTTTCTCAGCCGGCCGGTTCCGACCCGCGCAGCCCGCAAGCCTGCTCCGGCAGTCGAAGAACAGCCGTAAGGCATTCGATTCCTGCAGTGAATTGCGTCAGGCGTTTCCAGCCTGACGTTTTTTGGACAAGGGGCGCGCGGATTTCTTCTTCTTGGCTGCGGCGGCTGTCCTGGCGCTGGCGAAAGACAGGTTCGCCCATCGCAGCAGTTCATCTGCATCCTCGTAGGCATCGCCGGGCAGCTTGTAGTAACCCATCTTTACCGGCGGCCGGCCTTCGCGGGAATAAACAAAGGGTTCGGACCCGGCGGTTTCAAACAGCGCCTCGGTATCCGGTTCGCTTTTCATATACACTTCGCCATGGGCAACGAGCGCGAACATCATACCGTCCGCAAAGATTCCCAATCCGCCGAACATGCGCTTTATGTCCACAGCGCCGAATGGGCGAAAAAGGTCTTCGAGCGCCTCTTGGTCCATTGCGCCCTACCCCACCGTCAACTCGCCGCTCTCGTCCTTTGCCGGCGTGATCGCAACGCTTTCGCCGCAACCGCAGGCGGAGGTTTCGTTCGGATTGTTGAAAACGAAACCCGAAGACAGTTTCCCGATCTGGTAGTCCATTTGCGTGCCAAGCAAAAAAAGGACTGCTTTCTTGTCGATCAGCACCCGCGCGCCGTTGTCCTCAACAACTTCATCCAGCGGATCGACGCTGTCAGCCCATTCCATTGTATAGGACATTCCAGCGCAACCGCCGTTCTTCACGCCGATGCGCAATCCGGCTTTCGGGTCGTCTTCGCTGGCCATGATTTCGCGGACGCGATCGGCTGCCGCGTCGGTCAACGTCACTACCTTGGGCTTCGGTCTGGCAGTCGCCATGTCCATATCCTTTCCCATCGCGCGGCTGATGCCAGTCAAAATCAAGATGGCTCAATAGCCGGCAATACGATTTCACGCACTTGCTGCTTACCACATGTCCAGCGCAACCCGCGCCTCATCGGACATGCGGCTCTGGTCCCACGGCGGGTCAAAAACCAGCTCAGCCCTTGATCCTGCCACACCGGGAACCGTCGCTACTGCATCCTCAACCCATTTCGGCATCTCGCCGGCAACCGGACATCCTGGAGCGGTAAGTGTCATTTGCACGTTAACAAAGCGGGAATCGTCGATCTCAATCTTGTAAATGAGACCGAGCTCGTAGATGTCGACAGGGATCTCGGGATCGTAGACGGACTTTAGCGCCGCGGTGATGTCCTCGGTCAGCCTGTCCAGTTCCTCCGGTGGAATCGCTGGAGCGAGCGAAAGATCAGGCCGGTTGGGCTGAAATTCGCGTGGTTCGGAGGCCGATGTGGATTCGCTCATAACGCACCTTCACGAGAACAGGGCTTCGGCGCGCTTGAGCGCCTCGGCGAGAATATCAACTTCTTCCAACGTATTATAGAGGCCAAATGAGGCCCGGCAGGTCGATGTCACGCCAAAGCGCTGCAACAACGGCATCGCGCAATGGGTGCCGGCACGCACGGCGACCCCGGACCTGTCGATAACGGTCGCGACATCATGGGCATGGGCGCCCTTGATCTCGAATGAGATAATGGCGCCCTTGTCCTGCGCTTCACCAAATATCCGCAGTGAATTTATCTGACGCAGCCGCTCATGGGCATAGTCACGCAGCTTGTTCTCATGCGCAGCAATATTATCACGCCCCAGCTCCATCATGTAGTCGAGGGCAGCGCCAAGACCGATGGCCTGAACAATCGGTGGAGTACCAGCCTCGAAACGATGCGGCGGCGTATTATAGGTGACATTGTCCAGTGTAACGGTCTCGATCATCTCGCCGCCGCCTTCGTACGGAGGGAGGGTCTCGAGCCATTTGCTCTTGCCATAAAGCAATCCGATACCGGTCGGCCCGTAAAGCTTGTGACCGGTTACGATGTAGAAATCGGCATCGAGATCGCGCACGTCGACGGGCATGTGCACTGCTGCCTGCGACCCGTCTATTACCACCGGGATATCCCGGGCATGCGCCATTTCAATGCATCGCTTGATTGGAACGATCGTTCCAAGGACATTGGACATGTGCGTCAGTGCAACAACTTTGGTACGCGGCGTCAGAAGCTTCTCAAACTCGTCCGGCAAAAAATTTCCATCATCGTCGACCGGCGCCCATTTGATGATCGCGCCATGACGCTCCCGGTAATAGTGCCAAGGAACGATGTTGGAATGGTGTTCCATGATCGACAGGACGATTTCATCACCCGCGCCGATCCGGCCCAGCCCGAGCGATGAAGCGACGGCATTGAGCGCACCGGTGGCGGAGCGCGTGAATATGATTTCTTCGCTCGTCGCAGCGTTCAAAAATACCCGCGCGGTTTCGCGTGCCGCCTCGTAGGCGTCGGTGGCCGCATTTGCCAGATAGTGCAGGCCGCGATGCACGTTGGAATACTCGTGTTCATACGCGTGTACCAGGCGGTCGATAACCTGCCGGGGTTTTTGGGCCGAGGCGCCGTTGTCGAGATAGACAAGCGGCTTCCCGTACGGCTTTTCCTGGAGAATCGGAAAATCTGCACGAACCTTGTCGATGTCGTATGGCGCGGTAGCAGCATCCATCAGGATTGCCTCCCCGCAAGCCAATTGCGCAATCGTTCCACCAGCGCCTCCTTGAAGGCCTCGTTCTCAACGCCATCAATTGCATCGGCGCCGAATGCTTCAAGTAACAGGGCCTCGGCCTGAACGCGCGGGATTCCACGCGCCATTGTGTAGAACAACTGGTCTTCATCCAGCGACCCGCAGGTCGCACCGTGTCCGCATGCGACATCGTCAGCGAAAATTTCCAGTTCCGGCTTGTTGTACATGGCGGCGTCGTCGCTAAGCAGGATAGCCTGGGATTTCATCGCGCCATCGGTCTTCTGGGCCTGCGCCGCCACCGATATCCTGCCCTGAAACACGCCGGTGCCCGCCCCTTCGACGATATACTTGAAATATTCGCTACTCCGGCAGCCCGGATGGCGGTGTTCGACGACGAGCGTGGTATCCACGTGATCACGGCCGCGCACGAGAGCCAGGCCTGCAAGTTCCAGCGACGCGTCGGCGCCGTTGAAACGGGAAAATATTTGCTTGCGCACGAACGCGCCGTGATCAAGCAGACCGAACGACTTGAAACGTGCGACCGCACCGACAGTTACCAGCAGCGAATTGACGTGCAGCAGCCCTGTACCGTTCTCGTGGCCAATCATCAGATGATCAATCTTTGCCGATTCCGCCAGATGCAGCACGAGTGCATCGTTAATCTGCGTTTGGGCGCCGCCGATACTGATATGCCGCTCGACGACAGTCGCTTCACACCCAGAACCTGCGCGCACCATCGAGCGAGAATAGATCGCCTGCTCCGCGGCGCGCGTGGCAAGACAAACAATCTCCAGCGGCGTCTCGAGCTTGATGCCAGGAGAAATGTCGACGACTACGCCGCCGCTCATCAATGCGGCATTGAGCGCAAGTGCGCCATCTTCAACCCTGGCATGGGGCGGCGCAATCTCGTCAACAATTTCAGCGCCAGCAGCGCCCAGCACGGAATCCAGATTCTCAATGCTTACAGTGGTGTCAACTGTGCTGAGTTCGTCACTAAAAAATCCGTCTACCAGAACAATCCGGCTGGTGGACGCGGGCAATTGCGCCAGCGCGCCCCGAGCCGCTGCGATTGCGGCCGCCTCCGGTGCAGATGCCAGCGGCAATGCGTCGGACATCGCCGACCGCAAATCGCTGTAATGCCACGCCTCGAGACGGCGCGTTGGCAACCCCCATGCGGAGAACCGGTTGAACGCCGCGCGGCGCATTTCCGAAACCGCTGCGCTTCCCGGCATGGCAGCCGAGCTGGCTTCAAAAGCTTGGGCGAGCGCAGTCTCGGCCTGATTGTGAGTATGTGTTTTCGTGTCGCTCATCAGCAATGCATCCAGCGCTGCTACGCAGCAGCTCCGACAAAATCCTTGTATCCTGATTTTTCCAGTTCCAGCGCGAGTTCCGGACCGCCGCTTCGAACAATCTGTCCGCTGGTCAGGACATGGATTACGTCCGGTTTGATGTAGTCCAGCAGACGCTGGTAGTGCGTGATTACCAGAAACGAACGGCCGGGATCGCGCAATGCGTTAACGCCTTCGGACACGATACGCAGTGCATCAATATCGAGGCCCGAATCCGTCTCATCCAGGATGGCGAATTTCGGTTGCAACAGCGTCATCTGGAGAATTTCCATGCGCTTCTTTTCGCCTCCGGAAAACCCGACATTCAGCGGGCGGCGCAACATCTCCTGCGCGACCCCGAGTTTGGCGGACGCTTCGCGTACGACCTTCATGAATTCCGGCGTCGACAGTTCCGCCTCGCCACGATGTTTGCGCTGGGCGTTCACCGAGGTACGCAGGAACGTCATCGTCGTCACGCCGGGAATTTCGATGGGATACTGGAACGCGAGGAACAAGCCATTGGCGGCCCGCTCATGTGGCTCCATCTCCAGAATGTTTTCGCCATTGATGATGATTTCACCTGACGTAACTTCGTATCCCTCGCGCCCGGCGATCACGTAGGACAAGGTCGATTTGCCCGAGCCATTCGGCCCCATAATCGCGGCAACCTCACCATCTGCAACCGTCAGATTGAGGCCGCGAATGATTTCCTTGCCGGCCACGTTCGCGTGGAGATTCCTTATTTCGATCATCACTGTTCCTGACAATACATTGTTGCAGTCGCCTACCCGACCGACCCTTCCAGACTCACTGCGATCAGTTTCTGCGCCTCGACGGCAAATTCCATCGGCAATTGCTGCAAGACTTCGCGGACAAAGCCATTGACGATAACCGCGGTCGCCTCCTCCGCATCCAGGCCGCGCTGCATGCAATAGAACAATTGATCGTCGGATATTTTCGAGGTCGTGGCCTCATGCTCGAAGACGGCGCTGCGGTTGCGCGAGTCGAGATACGGGACGGTGTGCGCGCCGCATTCATTGCCAATCAAAAGCGAGTCGCAATTGGTGAAATTGCGCGCGCCAACTGCGCGGCGGTGAGCAAATACCTGGCCCCGGTACGTGTTGTTCGAACGGCCGGCAGAAATGCCTTTGGAGATGATGCGGCTCGACGTGTTCTTTCCAAGGTGCATCATCTTGGTGCCGCTATCGACCTGTTGGCGGCCATTGGATATAGCGATCGAATAAAACTCGCCACGGGATTCGTCACCGCGCAGAATGCACGATGGATATTTCCAGGTAATCGCCGAGCCGGTTTCCACCTGGGTCCAGGAAATCTTCGAGCGTGCGCCGCGGCAGTCACCGCGCTTAGTCACGAAATTATAAATGCCGCCCCTGCCCTCGGCGTCTCCCGGATACCAGTTCTGAACCGTCGAATACTTGATTTCGGCATCGTCGTGCGCGACCAATTCAACAACTGCCGCATGCAATTGGTTCTCGTCGCGCATGGGCGCGGTACAACCTTCAAGGTAGGAGACATAAGATCCCTCATCCGCAACGATCAATGTCCGCTCGAACTGACCGGTATTTTGCTCATTGATGCGAAAATAGGTGGACAGCTCCATGGGGCAGCGCACGCCCTTGGGGATGTAGACAAACGAACCATCGGAAAATACCGCCGAATTGAGGGCGGCATAATAATTGTCGCCCAGGGGGACGACCGAACCGAGGTATTTTTTCACCAGCTCCGGATGCGAATGCACGGCTTCGGAGATCGGGCAGAAGATGACGCCGGCCTTGGCGAGTTCTTCCTTGAAGGTCGTCGCGACGGAGACGGAATCGAACACCGCGTCGACTGCAATCTTGGCGCCCTCCACTCCGGCAAGCACCGCCTGCTCCTTCAAGGGTATGCCTAGTTTTTCATAGGTCCGCAGTAATTCCGGGTCGACCTCATCCAGGGATTTTGGGCCGGGCGTCGATTTCGGTGCGGCGTAATAATACAGGTCCTGAAAATCGATCTTCGGATAGGACACGCGCGCCCAATCGGGCTCGGCCATGGTCAGCCATTGGCGGTAGGCCTGCAGCCGCCACTCGGTCAGCCATTCCGGTTCATTCTTCTTGGAAGAGATGAAGCGGACGATGTCCTCGTTCAATCCCTTGGGCGCCTTTTCCGATTCAATATCGGTGACAAACCCGTACTTATAGGCGTCCACGTCGATCGACTTGACCGTCTCGACGGTTTCACGCACTGCAGCCATTTTTCTTTCCCACCTTGGCGGTTTCAAGGACCGCTGGATGAAGGTATTTAGTGCCTTGGCGTCGCCGCCAATTTCATGCCGCCGGGAGTACCCCGGCTTCTTTGGATTTCATTCGCGCCAAGCCTTGTTCCAGCGCCAGCAACAGCCTGGCGATGTCGTCTTCAGAACTTTGATGCCCAATGCTGGTTCGGATCGCTCCCCTTGCCAGATTGTACTCGACACCCATCGCGTCAAGGA
The DNA here is from genome assembly GCA_964615275.1 of uncultured Beijerinckia sp. Lineage (GTDB taxonomy): Bacteria > Pseudomonadota > Alphaproteobacteria > Rhizobiales > Beijerinckiaceae > Terripilifer. The sequence continues at coordinate 7,666 of CAZTMN010000029.1, forward strand.
CGTGGGAGGATTTTACCGAACCCGATGAACAGGCGGAGCCGGAAGATACGGCAATCCCGGCCAGATCGAGGGCGATAAGCAATGTTTCGGCGGCGACACCGGGAATGGAAAATGCCGACGTATTGGGGAGCCGCGGGGCTAACCGGCCAAATATGACGGTATCGGGCCAGCGCTCAGTCAGCCCCTCCTCGAACCCGTCACGGATCCGTGCGAGGCGAGCCACCTCGGCCATTCTGTTGTCAATCGCCCATCGCGCCGCCGCCCCAAACGCGGCGATGGCAGGAACGTTTTCGGTGCCGGCGCGTATACCGCGTTCCTGGCCACCACCGGTCAAGATGGCGGCCGATGGGTCCGGCAAACCAGTGCTTGCCACCAGGGCCCCTGCCCCCTTTATGCCGCCCAGCTTGTGGCTTGATAGCGCGATCAGGTCCGCGCTTGCGGCGAGTTCTGGAATGTCCAGCCTGCCTGATGCCTGCACGCCGTCGCAGACGATCTTGCCGCCGCCCGAGCGTACGAGCACGGCGGCCTCCGCCAGCGGCTGCACCACACCGGTTTCGTTATTGGCTGCCTGCAAAGCCAGCGTGACCGGCCGACCGCGGGCATCGCCTATCGCGGACACAAGCGCGGCCAGGTCCAGGCGCCCATCCGCCAACAACCCCACCATTTTCGTTAAATTGGAAGCAAATCCGTGGCCTTGCAATACGCATGGGTGCTCACCGGCGCCTGCGAGCAACAGGTTTTCAGCACCGGTCGCGGCTGGCTGCAACGCCAATATTGCCGCCTCCGTCCCGCCGGAGGTGAAAACGATCTGGCTGGCCGAAACGCCAGCCAGCGCCGCAACATCTTCACGCGCCTGCTCGACAATGTGGCGTATAGCGCGCCCCTCGGCATGGACAGAGGACGGGTTGCCGATCTCGTCTATTGCGCGCAGGGCTGCGTCCCGCGCCACGGGCAGCACCGGAGCGGTTGCGTTATAGTCCAGATAAACTCGCTCGCCAGTCATGGCGCTCCCGGTACCCATGCTTCCTGGAAACGGCGCCTGGTCGCAAAATGCTTGCACATGCTTATATGAGCCATGCTAGAAGGCCTTCACCCGCGAAATGCCACTTTCTGACTCGAGCACCAAAACCTGACGTCCACACGCCTCCGGGCAAATGGACCGCTTCGAACACCTTCTGCCGAAGGACTTAGTTTAGAATAATTCTAAGTATATTTTGAAGGTTTTTGCAGCTTAAGTCAAGAAATGAGGCCTGTTTCGCCTTGAAAATACGATTTCGGGAGCGCGCACTGGCAGCAGCGCCCCGTTTGCCAGGAGATAGCATGCCTGAAGTCATCTTTAATGGACCCGCCGGAAGGCTGGAAGGGCGTTTCCATCCCGCAAAACAAAAGGGGGCGCCGATCGCGGTTATTCTTCACCCGCATCCGCAATTTGGCGGCACCATGAACAATCAGGTTGTGTACAACCTCTACTACACGTTCGCCGAGCGGGGCTTTTCGGTTTTGCGCTTTAACTTTCGCGGCGTGGGCCGCAGCCAGGGTTCATTCGATCACGGCGCTGGCGAACTGTCCGATGCCGCCTCGGCGCTCGATTGGGTGCAGTCGATATGCCCGGAAGCAAGGGCGTGCTGGATCGCGGGAATTTCATTTGGCTCATGGATCGGCATGCAATTGCTGATGCGCCGCCCAGAGATCGAGGGTTTTATCTCGATTGCCCCTCCGGCGAACCGATTTGATTTTTCGTTCCTGGCGCCATGCCCGTCCTCCGGGCTGTTCGTCCACGGCGACCAGGATCGGGTTGCGCCGTTGCGCGAGGTCATGGGACTGATCGAAAAACTGAAGACCCAAAAAGGGATCCTGATTGAACACACCGTGATTGAAGGCGCCAACCACTTCTTCGAAGATTGCGTCGACCCCTTGATCGAACAGGTCGGCGCCTACCTCGACAAGCGACTGGACAGCCCGATGAGGCGCGAGACGCCGACACGGGCCGTGCGCGGGCCATCGCCACGGCATTAAGCCCGCACCCGCTCATCCGAAAGCGCATAATTCAGGTTGTCGGACCACATGGAACAGCAGGCCGAAACGCCTCAACCCGGCATCGTCCATATGGTGCGCAACAGCCTGCTGGTAAATGAACGAACCTTCGTGCTGGCCGAGGGCATGATCAGTTGGTCCGATAACAGGGCTAATGGCGCTCTGCCCCTTCCCGATATCTCCAGCGTCGAACTGATTACCTACCCCGGCCCGGACGGGCGCATCGGGCAATGTACGCTTCGCGACAAGGCTGGCAGGAAACTGAAGTTCCGCTCGCATTCCTATCGCAGTCTCGGAAATTTCGAACCACGCATCGAAAGTTATTCGAAATTCATCCGGGAATTATGTGTTGCGCTTGCTGGCACAAATCCCGATGCGCGTTTCCAGGCAGGCCACTCTGCAATGTGGTATGCTTACATTGTCATATTGGTCCTTGCCGTGCTGACGTGCATCTTCTTCCTGGTTGCCGGGATCGTGATGGAAAAGCTTTTCGGCGCATTGCCAATGTTGCTGGGACTGGCGGTCCTGATACCGTTCCTCCTGAGACAGGTTCGGCGAAACAAAAAGGTCGCCTTCGACCCAGCCAATGTCCCTGCCGAACTTATCGTGTGAAGTTATCTCAAGATTTACGCCGCTGAACCGCATATGACGCGCGGTCAATCCGCATGACCAGACAATCGTCTTCTCCGAACATCCGCCGGCCCAGCACCCGGAAACCCATCTTCGTGTAGAATTCAATCGCCCGGATGTTTGCCGCAAGCGGGTCAATCAGCACCGCTCTGACTGGCGGCACGGCAAAGCATCGCTCCAGCGCCGCCGACATGATCTGCGTTCCAAACCCGCCGCCCAGGAAAGCCGGCTCGCCGATCCAAATGTCGATGGCACGCAAATCCGGCGCGCAATCACCCCAATACTGGCTTTCATCTTCGGCAGGATCGATAATTTGGACGAAACCGATCGGACGCCCCAAACACTCGGCAATCAACATCTCCCGCCACGGTACGACTTGCGAAATTTCATTTTCCCAGTCCCAGGCTCCGGGCTCGCCGGGAGCACGGCCGGTTGCAGCCTCAATATGCGGCTGCGCATGCCAACAGCGCAATGTCGCGATATCAGCGGGCACAGCGGTGCGAAGTGAAATCGACTGCTCGCTCATGGCGGCGCCAGGACGCCGCCGGTGAGCGGTTTGCCAATGCCGGTAGTCGTCGGCCAGGTAATCGGCAGTCCCTTCTTTGAGCGAACCGCCAAATAGGCAAAAGCCTCGGCTTCCATCGCCTCCGACGACCAGCCCATTTCGTCAGCCGTCTTGATATCGCACGGCATCCGCCGCAATTCATCCATCAAAGCCGGGTTCTTTGCGCCACCGCCACAAATTACAGCCAGGGCCGGCTTTTCCTCCAACCTTCCGATCCCCAGCGCAATCGACAGGGCGGTAAACGCCGTCAAGGTGGCCGCCGCGTCCTCCGTCGACAGGCCAGCGACCGCCTCGCCGGTAAAATCCAGTCTGTCGAGCGATTTCGGCCAGGCTTTGCCGAAATACGGATGCCCCAGCAATTTTCCCAAAATATTTCTGTCGGGCATACCGGCAAGTGCCGCCTTGCCGTCCCGGTCGAAAGGTTCTCCGGTCCGTGCGTGCATCAAGTCGTCAAGCAGCGCGTTTCCAGGACCGGTATCGAATGCAATCGGATCGTCATTGCGGCTTTTAGCGAGTGTCAGATTGGCAATGCCGCCGACATTGACAACGGCAACCGGTCCGAAAACTTCAGCGCTAGCCGCGAGAGCGTGGTGATAGGCCGGCGCAAGCGGCGCTCCCTGCCCTCCAGCTGCAACGTCGGCGGCGCGCATGTCATAGACTACTGGGATGTGTACCGCGCGCGCCAGGGCAGCGCCGTCGCCGATCTGCACCGTCAATTGTTGTTCGGGACGATGCAACACGGTCTGGCCGTGAAAGCCGATCAAATCGATTTCATCGCGGCTAATGCGATGTACTTTCAGGAATTCCCCAAGCGCCTCGGCGTGGCGCGCATCGATCATTGTCTCCGCTTCTAAAACGGCTTCAGGCCTATGGCGCCGATCGGTCATGGCCTTGGCCGCTTCAAGTGCGTCACGCAACAATGCGCGGTCAGCGAACGAATATTCAAACGAAAGGAACGGCCCGCGCCGGACGAAATATTCACCGTCCGTATCGATCATTGCGACGTCAACGCCGTCCATCGAAGTACCGGACATGAAGCCGATCGCACGGGTAAGAACACCGGAATCTGACATGCAACGAACCTCTGCAACCTATCCCCATGGCTCGGCCACCAGCGAAGATTTACCTGGATTTCTGCCCGCGGCCGCGGCTTTCGCCCAACCGCGCCAAATGGGCTTTCAAGCGCGCCAAGGCTGCCAGAGCTGCCTTTGACATCGTCTTCTGGCTAGCCAGGAGATTGTTTTGCTCCAGTGGATCCGAGTTCAGATTGTACAACCGCCGCTGCCCGTTCTGAAACTCTATGTATTTCCAGCGCGAATCGCGGATCGCCCTACCCACATTGCGCGCCAGGCGCCGCAAGCGCCAGCGCATGCGTGTTGGAAGGTCTTGCGCGCCGGCGGACTGCAGCCGAGCCAATGAACTCTTAGGCGCGAACTGCTCGACGTAGGCAAACCTTCTGGACGTTTTTACAGATCGGCTGAGCAGCCTGGCGAAACTGACAGAATCTTCCGGCATCGCGGTCCTGTTCAGCGCGACGCCGGCAAGCTCAGCTATTGTTGCGAACATGTCGGTTGTGTTGATCAAGCTGCGGTCACGGGCGCCGCGCCGCAATACGCCCTTGCCCCAGACGATCAAAGGGACACGCACCCCGCCTTCATAAATCGTACCCTTTGTACGGGAGCGCCGATAATCCTGGCTAACCCGTGGCGGGGTTCCATTGTCGCCCATAAATATCACGACCGTGTTGTCCCGGATGGATTTTGGCATCCGGGCCAGGAGATTGCCGATTTCCTTGTCCATCGCCTCCAATGCGGCGAAGAAGTATTCCCGCGGCCTGGCCCGCAAATCGTCCGGCTGGCCATTAAGCTCAAAACGGCTGTGCAGGTTCTTCGGCGGCAAATGCAGCGGCAGATGGGGAGCAACGTGGGCAAGCCACAAGAACCAGGGTTTCTTCTGCCGGTTGATCCACTTCGATGCCTCGCGGGTCAGCGACGACGTTATGTAGGAGGTGATTTGCTTGCGCTTGCCGTTGTGGACGCGCGACCAGTTATAGTAATCGCGTACAGCGCCGCGCAGTACGCCGGCATAATATCCAACACCGGCCTTGGCGGGATGTTCGGCGCCGCCATTCGTGCGGTCGGACAGATGCCACTTGCCAATAACCGCGTGGGCGTAGCCGCGCCTCGTGTGCCTGTCCAGAAACTGGAAAATCGTTTGCTCCGAAAGACGCAGACCAGGTGCGCCGCCGGGACGCACGACGGTTCCGATACCGGTGCGAAACCCGTACCGGCCGGTCATCATCGTTGCGCGCGTAGGCGAACACGTTGGTGCAGCATAAGCGTTTTCAAAGACAACGCCTTCGCGACAGAACTTTTCCAGTACCGGCATATTAGGTTTGTGCTTGCCCCTCGCGTAACAGGGACTGGCATCAAGACCCATGTCATCGGCAATGACCAACAAGATGTTTGGAGGATCCTGCGCCGCTTCGGCAGCGGTATTTCCCAGGATCAGGAGGCTTGCAAAGACGGTGTAAACGCGAACGGATTGCTGAAAGCTCGTGCAACGGGTGAAAAATGAAAAATTCAAACGAACTACCCTTTCCTGCCAAGGTTGGGGGCCATGGCGATCTGAAGTCCGGCATCTTGTCGTATAGGCGCATTCGGTTTTGCCAGCAATACGGCGCTGCCCGACGCCCAGCGGCGAAATCGGCGGAACTCTTGCCAGAGTTGAAATGTTTCACCCATGATCATGCGGAAATTAAGGAGGAACCTGGCCGCAACGCCCCGATCGGCGGGTTTCCCGAGCAATTCGCCATTGCCGCACAACGCCCCGCAGGAACCGCCATTGCAAGAGCTGCCGCAAACACTTAAACACCGGCCAGGATACCGAAATACACCAGGTTGACGCCAATGTCCGACGACTTTCGACCACAGTCCGATTTTCTGGCCACGCTCATCGCCCGGGGGTTTGTTCATCAATGCTCCGACTTCTCCGGGCTGGATGCGAAGGCAAAATCAGGCGATTTGACCACCTATATCGGCTTTGATTGCACCGCCCCTTCGCTGCACGTCGGCTCCCTCCTGCCAATCATGATGTTGCGCTGGCTGCAGAAAACCGGCGGCGGAAAGCCGGTGCCGTTGATGGGTGGCGGCACCACCCGCGTCGGCGATCCCTCCGGCAAGGACGAAAGCCGCCAACTTCTCTCAATCGAAAAAATTGATGAAAACAAGACCACCATCCAGCAGATTTTCGCCAAATTTCTGAATTTCGGCGATGGTGCGCAGGATGCGGTCATGCCTGACAATGCGGAATGGCTTACGCAGCTTAATTACATCGATTTCTTGCGTGACGTCGGACGGCATTTTTCGGTCAACCGGATGCTGTCGATGGACTCGGTGAAATTGCGGCTCGAACGCGACCAAGAGCTTTCCTTCATCGAGTTCAACTACATGTGCTTGCAGGCCTATGATTTTGTCGAACTCAACAAGCGCTATGGCTGCATCGCGCAAATGGGCGGTTCCGACCAGTGGGGCAATATCGTTACCGGCATCGATCTTGGCCGGCGGATGGGCACGCCGCAGCTGTACGCCCTGACGTCGCCGCTGTTGACAACCTCCTCGGGCGCCAAGATGGGAAAGACGGCGGCCGGCGCAATCTGGCTCGATGCGTCAATGCTACCGGTTTATGATTATTGGCAATTCTGGCGCAACACGGAAGATGCCGACGTGGGCCGGTTCCTTAAACTGTTTACGGAATTGCCGCTCGACGAAATCGCCCGGCTGGAAGCATTGGACGGCGCGGAGATAAACGAGGCGAAGAAAATCCTGGCCGTCGAAGCAACTGCGATGGTGCATGGCCGCGAAGCGGCCGACGTGGCAGCCGAAACGGCGCGCAAGACATTTGAAGAAGGCGTTCTGGCGCAAGACCTGCCCTCCATACCCATCTCCGCCGCCGAACTTGACGCCGGCATCGGTATTCTCGCCGCCAACGTGGCAGCGGGGCTGGTTGCTTCCAATGGTGAAGCACGCCGCCACGTCAAGGGCGGCGGCCTGCGTGTCAATGACATTCAGGTCAAGGACGAAAAGATGACGCTGACGTCAGCCGATGTTACCGCTGACGGCGTCATCAAATTATCGCTCGGCAAGAAAAAGCACGTGCTGCTGCGGCCGGAGTAGTGTCGAAGGCGGCTGCCTGCACCATTTACCGGCTTCTCTCAGCCGGAAGGGCGCCGAAAATTTTTCGAAGGAAGCCCGGCGCAATTGCGGAAAGCGGATTGATATTCAGCACTGGCTGATCGACCCGGCCGGACACACTGAAATTGAGCCCCAACAGTCCCTCGTTACGACCGCCGCCAAGCAACGGTCCGAAAAGGGGAATGCGGGCAAATACGTTGTTGAGACCGTAGAGCGGGACAAACGTGCCCTTCATCGCCACCCGGTTGTTTCCCCAATCGACACGTCCGGCAATGGTCAACCCAATTTCCGGGCCGCTGAGTACGCCATCCTTGATTACCAGCACCCTGCTGGTCCGCTGAAACCCGAAATGCAATTTCTCGAACGCGACGGCGGTTGGATTAATCCGGCGGCGGCGGGAATCCGCGGATGGCGGGCCACCCTGCGCAACCAGCTGCCACAACGCCTTCTCGTTCCGCAAAATAAATTTGCGAACATATAAATCGCCCGACATGCCCGCGCTGGCGATCTTCGCGCGCAACCGCAATCGCCCGCCCACCATCCGCTTGTAGACATTGAGAAATGCCAGGATTGTGCCGGCCTCGTTTCCGGACACGATTTCCACGACCGGTCCATCTGCACCGCTGCTCAACAATCTGCCACTGACCGGTGTCTTGCCCGCGCGGGCGGCAAGCGAAAACTTCGAGACCCGTTCACCCTTCTTTGACATCTCCAGCGCGAAACCGGACAAAACGTGGCCATTGAAACCGCTGGCAATGCGGGTTCGTATCGACAGGTCCAGCGAATGTTGCTGCTTGGCGCCACGCCCCGGGGCTGCGCCGCTTTGGGTATTGAAAAACGGTCGCAAATCAATCGCCGCACCGGTGATCGCGACTTTCATCGCACCCCCTGTTTTGTTGATTTTTGCCCGTAAATCGTCGCCCGGCGAAAATTTCAGGCGTGACAGGCGCGCGCCAAGAAGACCGTTGTTGCGGTCCAGCATTACTGTACCGCGCGCAGACAGCGACGCGCTGCGATAAACAGCATCTTTCAACACGACCCCGGAGCCGCCCTGGACCAGGCTGAAAGCCAGTTGCGCCGATGCGCCGGCGCGTTTTGCGAGCATCGGCGCTACATTCCCGATAGCAGCGCGGGTCAGATCAAGCGATACCTTGACGCTGTTACGGTCCTTCCTGGCAAGCGAGGTATTAACAGCGACCTTGACCGGGCCAGTAACGATCCCGCCACTGTCCCATCCGAACTTTGCGCGCGCCTTGTCGTCCAGGACAAGATTCAACAACGCCACCGGATCCCCACCTCGCGGCTTGTCGATCTTCAATCCCACAGGGATCGATTTCAGGCGTCCCGCGCCCCTCGCCATCAAGGCTCCGTTGCGCAGCGTCACATCCAACTTCGCATCTTCCAGTGGTGCGCCGGCCGCAAATTTTTCAACGTGGAGGTTTGATATCCTGGCCCGAGCCGAAAGTTTTAATCCCGGGTCCTTCACCGGCCGGCCTGTTCGAAACGTCAAGGACATGTCGGCGGCAAGCTTGCCCCGCATGTCGTCGAGTTCGATGCCTTGCGGCGCATATTGCGAGAGCGCCGGTTGCGCCAGGAGCTCTGACAAGCCTGCCAATGTCCCTGCCATGCTGAAGCGAAGCGAGGCTGCAAGAACATCCTGACCAAGATCACGCAGCCGAAACTTGCCCGAACTCAGATGCATTTTCCGTCCATCCGCGAACCGCGCCACCGCGCGATCTATGGTTATTTCAGAAACTGGGCCGCGCGTACGCCCTCTGGCACGAACAGCGGTCAATGGTTTTGCTCCGGGCATGTAGCGGAGGGTAACCCCTGACAAGGCATATTCAATGTCCGTGCTGGTTTCGGGCAGCGGATCGTTCCGCACGAGCGCGCGCAACGCGGCGTCGTCAAAATTGACGCGAACTTTGAGTTTCTCGAGGGTGCCACCAGACACGTTACGCCTGAACCAGGAACGCGCCGGAGCTGCAACCATTGGCGGCCACAGCGATAGCACGGCGCCAACGGGCGCGCGGTCAACCTGGCCGGTTACGGTCAGATAACGCTCGTCGCGTGCATAGGCATATGTCCCGGACAGAAGCAGATCCACGTCGCCGGAATCAATTCCAAACCGTTCAATTGTTACCCTCCTGCGCGCGGGTTCGACCCTGAGGGCGAGCGAAATTTTTTCAACTCGCACATGGCCACCGCGGCGCATTTGATCGGCCAATCGCGCCGGGCCGCTTGAATTCATCTCAATTCGCCAGCCTGCCCGGCCAGTCCGGGGCGGTGAAACCGAACCTTTGAATGCAACTTCGGATGCGCCGGCCTTGTACCTGAATTCGGGAACAGAAAAGTGCTGCGCTTTCGCGTTCCAGCGAAACACGGCGGCGGCATTGTCGATTTGCAGCGGTTCAAAATCCCTGTCGGGCAGCACGAGCAAGCCCGGACCGGCAACGAGCTTGCCGCTCGCGGCGCGAATCGTGCCCGCCTCATCGAACTGAAAAAAGACTTCAGCGTCCAGCTTGTTGTCGAAGTCCACGGAAGCATGGCGCGTCCCGGCGGCGGGCAATATTTCATTAAGCGTTATGTTCTCGGCCCGCGCTGTCACGTTGAACCCGCCACTCCTGGTCGCGGAACCAACCACTCTCCATCTGCCTCGGGATCCATTGGCCGAAACATCAATGGAAAGCTTGTCCGGAGAATGCGCCACGTCCATCTCAAGTCCATGGAACACGGTCCGGCGGCCGAGGCTGGGGTCACTCAAAATCAGCTTGCCCCGGGTTATGCCAATATGCCGCAAACTGCTTAGAGCTTGTTCAGCGCCCAGCTGCTTGAATAGCGCGCCAAGCAACCGGACGACAGTCCGGCCCGCGTCGCCCTTTGCATCCACAGGATATGGGGAATTGCGCGGAAGACTTCCGCGGCGCGCATCGATACCCGACGACGCACCTGCGCGCTTTGCGAGCGCGACCTCGGCAGCGCCAGCTGTTATTCCAAGTGTGCCATCTGCAGCGACGGCTACATGAAGATCGAGCCCGACAACGGCAAGGCGCTTTGTCTTGACCCTGCCTGTTGCCAGCGCAAGCCAGTCGAGCGAAACAATCGCCTTGGGCGCCGACAGGATTACGACATTATCCCTGCCAGTCAGCGATACCTGGTTGATGACTATTGACGGGCGGCCCTGCTCTTTTTGCAACTGGGCCTTGCCGAAAAGGAAGCGGTAACCTCCACCTACCCGCGCCGACATTGCAGTGGCTATACGGGGCCCCAACTTAGGCAATTCGACAGGACCGGATGCCAGGCGATTATCGAGATACCAATAACCGCCAGAGGCAGTTATCGCGATAATGAAAAGCGGAATCGCAAGGTAGAGGGCCCACCGCCAGCGCCTGTGACGCCAGCGCGTGCTGCGGAGCACCAGGGTAGATTGATCGGGGAAGTGTTCGGCGCCGGTATCGACATCACTGCCGTACACTCCCGAGCCAGTCTGTACTGCCTCATTTTCCGGCGAAGACTGGTCCGATTGCGCTGCGTGGCTATGGTTGTCGCGAAAAGACAAGTATACTTGCACCCCTAACTGGCCGCTTACGCACAATCCGGCAAAGGAACGGCCTATTGCTGCATAGGCAAGCGCCGGGCCATGGACGTCATGACTGATCTACGAATCGCGGCCCGTCACAATACCCCGGCAGGTCAGTCCCGAATACACAGCGCGCGTGAGCCCTCGCGATCTTGCAGCGACAAGGCCGCAGGATATATTGTTCATTGGGCTGTGCGCAATTGACCCGATTTGCTGCCAGAAACATGAGTTTGCACATAATTTTGGTCGAAAGGAAGGCACGTGAGCGATCCAATCAAGGAGGGCGGAAAAGCCCCGGCTTTCAAACTGGCGTCTTCGTCGGGCAAGCAAGTCTCCCTCGCATCCCTGAAGGGAAGCAAGGTTGTGCTTTACTTTTACCCCAAAGACGACACCAGCGGCTGTACCCGAGAGGCAATCGACTTCACCGGGCTCCTGAAAGAATTCAAGAAAGCTGGTACGCTCGTTTACGGGGTCTCACCGGATACCGTCGCAAAACATGAAAAATTTATCGCCAAGCACGATCTGGGTGTGGAATTGCTCTCCGACGAGGCAAAGGCCATGCTCGAAGCATATGGTGTGTGGGCGGAAAAAAGCATGTATGGGCGCAAATACATCGGTGTCGTGAGGACCACGGTGCTCATCGACAAGAACGGCAAAATTGCCAGGATCTGGAACAAGGTAAAGGTCGCCGGCCACGCGGCGGAAGTACTGGAGGCTGCCAGGGCGCTTTGATGTGCCTGCGCCAGCGGAGCAAGACTGACCTGCGTGCCAACCGCTGGCGGGTGCCGGCAATTTAGTCCACGGGCAAAAATTATTCCCCAATTTCAAACGGTTGAGATGTATTTCCCGATTTTCGTGACGGTTGCCAGCGGGTAGTTTGCGAAACATTAACCTTAAAAAGGCGTAATCAGCTGAGTATTTGGTGCCAGTATGTACGCTTAGGATACGGTTGATGTCTTCGAGAGCGGGCTTTCCAAAGGCCAAACTTTCCAGATCCCATTATTTCTTGACCTTAGCGCGCGGTGAAAACATGCGTTGTTTTGCCTTGCGCCCATGGGCCCTATACGCCGCGGCCGGTATTTTTCCGCTCTGTGGCGTTCTCTATTTCTCGGCTTCGCTCGTTTACATCATGCGGGACGACGTCGTCACCGGCATGTACCAACGCCAGCGCGCCATGCAGCAGGCCTATGAAGACAAGCTGGCGGAAATGCGCTCCCAGGTTGACCGTGTCTCCAGCAAGCAATTGCTCAACCAGAATTCGCTCGAAGGCAAATTGCACCGGTTGATTTCACGCCAGGCCATGCTCGAAACCCGTTCGGCGGTAATAGCGAGACTGACCAATTCGGTTACGGGTCCCAACGAGAGCCGCCGCCAGCGTACGGCAAGCGCGCCAATCCCGCCGAGAAGACCTGCTTCGACGGCAAAGAACAGCAGCGCCGGCCTCTTGCCGGCAGGCGCGACAAGTTATTCGCAAACAAACGTCCTGACTTCGCCAGCCTCAATTGCGCTCGGGAACGCTCTGGGCGGTTCCGCGAGCAATCCGCTTGCCGGACGCCCCAAGCCACGAGCGATCGAAGTTGTGCCGGACAATTCGGCGAACAAGAACGGTAGAAAAGACAAGCTGACTCGCTTGAAAGACCCGTATGTTCACGCAGTTGCAACGGATTCACGGCTGCCGGTCGCTATGCGGATCAATGCCCTTTCCCTGTCGCTGGACAAGGTGGAGGCCGATCAACTCAACAAGGTGGCGATTATCGGATCAGTGGCGCGTCAGAAAGCCCGCAAACTGCGCAAGGTCATAGCGACGACCGGTCTGTCCGCAAAAAGCCTGCGCCTTCCCGGCAACAAAGGCGGCAAGACCGCCGCCGGTGGCCCGTTCGTTCCCTACCGCGCAGCCGCCAACAGTTCTGCCTTTGAGAAGGCCGTGCTGAACTTGCAGGAACATCTGAAGGAAGCTTCCCGGTTGCAGCGCCTGTTGCGTTACATACCGGTCGTGAGACCCCTACCCGCAAAAGCGGCATTGACCTCGGGCTATGGCAGGCGAATCGATCCATTCAACGGGCGGGCCGCCAATCATACCGGTATTGATTTTCGCGAGCGCTATGGCGCCCCGGTGTTTTCGACGGCCGCCGGCCGGGTGGTGCAAGCCAGCCGCCATGGTGGCTACGGGAAAATGGTCGAAATAGACCACGGCAACGGCCTCATAACCCGCTACGCCCATTTGTCGGCCTATAGCGTTTCCAAAGGACAATGGGTAAAGCGTGGCGCCAAAATCGGGAAAATTGGCTCAACGGGACGTTCAACGGGCGCCCACCTGCATTACGAGGTCCGCCTCAACGACAAGCCGCTAAACCCGATGCGGTTCCTGAGGGCCGGCCGCAAGCTTTGAGCGGCTACAAGTCCCTGCTCGTGCGTCCATCGCCATTGCCATTTGCGGCTTAAATTGGGAAAGGTGAGCCGTGCACCGGCTCGGGCCGAGCAAGGTGCGCATATGTCACTTTGACCAGGAGCCTGCGAATTGTCCGGCGATGCCGAAGGCAAGTCCAATCAACCGCTATTGCTGCGCCTGTTGCTTCATCCGTTCCTGATGCTTGCAATCGCCGGCCTAACCTGGGCAGGCAATCATATCGCGGCGCGCGCCGGTGCAGGACACGTCCCGCCGCTCGGGATGGCAAGTATCCGCTGGCTGATCGGCGCCGCCATACTCTACCCCTTCGTTTATCGCCTGCTGCGCAATGACTGGCCGCTGATCAAGCAGCAGTGGCCTATCATGGCGATTTTGTGCATCGGTGGTGGTGCCGGCTTCAGCGGGCTGCAATATACCGCGCTGCAATACACGACCGCCCTCAATGCGGCAATTTTCAATTCGTTCGGACCGATCGTCATAGCCGTTGCCGGAACAATCATTTACCGGGACCGTCTGAACGCCATCCAGGCGCTCGGTATCATGATATCGCTTGCCGGCGTCCTGACAATCGTGTCCAGAGGCGACAAGGCCATCCTGCTGAACATGTCGTTCAACATTGGCGACATTTACCTGGTCATCAACATGGCAATCTGGGGCCTCTATTCGGCGATGCTGCGTTCGCGGCCAAAGATACACCCACTCACGTTTACTTTCGCGCTGGCCGTCACCGCTGGCGTGGTCTTGTTTCCCGGGTTCCTGTGGGAGCACGTAAACGGCAAGCAATTTCACTTCGACTGGCTGACGTTCTGGGTGATGTTTTACGTTTCGATATTCCCATCAATCGTTGGCTACATTTGCTGGAACAAGGGTATCGAGGCTGTCGGTCCCGCGCGCGGCGGCATTTTCCTTCATCTGGTCCCTATTTATGGGGTGATACTGGCAATATTGCTGCTGGGCGAGATGCTTCGGATATTCCATTTGGCAGGCTTTGTCCTGATTATTTCAGGAGTCTGGCTGGCCTCGCGCAAATACTGAAATGCAAACGGCTTATTGCCAAGCTAATAACAATCCGGAGAATGAACGAAATGCCAGAAGCCGCACATGACCCATCAAATACTGCCCTGCCCGCCGGCATACGGGACATCGTTGCGCGCGGCGCGTTGCGGCTCGGATTGTTCCTGCCGCAGTATGATGAGGACCCCTCGACCGGGGAGATACGCGGCCAGGGTACCGGTTATGTCGGGATCGACTTGTCGCGCGAGCTTGCCAGCCAGCTCGGCATTCGCCTGGAAGTGATCGGTTACGCCAACCCGGCGCTGGCAGTGGATGCGCTGCGCGATGGCGGTTGCGATATCGAGTTTCTCGGTATCGAACCCGGCCGCCAGGCTGTCCTTGATTTCACCGCGCCGATTTTCTGCTTCGACTACACCTACCTCGTCCCTGAAAACTCTCCAATCAAGACGGTATCCGATGCCGACCAAACGGGCCGTAAAATATCGGCGGTTGGCAACCATGCCTCGACAATGGCGCTTGAGAAGCAAATCCGGAACGCCGAAATTCTACGCTCGGAGATACCGCGACAGGCGTTCGATATTCTTAAAAATGGTGGAGCGGACGCATTGGCATTGCCACGCGACCAGTTGATGCCCTACCTGCCGGAGTTGCCTGGTTCGCACGTGCTGGAAGACCGGTTTGGCGAAAACAGCATCGGTCTGGCCACAGCGCAGGGCGATGCTGACAAGCTTGCCTGGTTCGGAAATCAAATTGCCAGTGCGAAGCAATCAGGGGCGGTGCTGGCATCGGTCGAACGCGGACAGATTATCGGTTTCCGGATCGCGTGACGCTGCCGCATCTCGGCATTTGAATGCGCTGGTCGTCCAGACGTGCGCGCGTTCACCAAATCACCCTGCGCGTACTAACGGAGCGGAGCGTAGGCGCTGAACCTGGGGGGCAGGACGACATGGGCGCCCGTGATAAGCTTGGGCAAACGCGTGTACCTTGCCGTCAAGGTCGTTGATGGCCGGCGCGGTGGTAGAGGGGCCCGCCCCAATCGCACTGGGATAATATGGCCGCCGGCGCCATCCGAAACGAGGCCTGGGGTTGAGGTTTCCACCGCTCCAGGCTGGCCGCCGAGGCCTGCCAGCGGCCCGTGTGCTATTCTTTGCACCCGGCGTGAGGCGTTCTGGATTTCACCGTCCGGATCCTCCGATCGGGGCAAAAGCGCTGAAAATCCGTGGGCGACCTTGGACGCAATCGAGGCAGGCAGTCCCGTGATAGTCGAAGCTGACGGCACAACGCCCGACAAACGGGAAGTCAGGCCGGATTTCATGCGGCTGAGGAAGCGGGCAACTGGCCCATGTCCTGGAGGCACATAGACCGGTTGCCGTATCGCCGTCCTAGCGGCGGAGGCGCCTGGCGAACCGCCATGATTGCCCGTATTGCAATCACGGATTCCCAGCGCGATGAGCTGCTCGCCCGAGAGCGCCTTGTAACGGCGCGTCAGGTAACCCAGCCGTTCACGCACAGCCTGGGGATAGGAGCTAAACAATTCATCGGAAGCTGCAACATCAACCCGCCGGGTGTCGCGATCGTATATTTTGGCGAATCGCAAAATGCTGGATCGGAACACGCATACTTTCGGCAACGACAGGGCCAGCGTGCAGGCAGAACGGCATTCATGTAACTGCACCTCGCGGTTGTGGCGCAGGAAGTGGTCAGTTTGCTTGCGGTAAACCGAATAGTCTCCACCGATGTCGCGCACGACGACAACGGGAGCCGGATCCGGTGGAGGGGCCAAATAAGGCACAGACGCAACCTCTACTCACACGCAAACTGTACTGAACAGAGGATGACGAAAAATGGTAAGAATTGACTTAATCAAGCGGCCATTCGACGTGGCCAGCCCTCATTTCCACACTTGATAAAATGATTCAGGGTGCTCGAAACGACATGAATAAAAATATTTACAATATTGTTATATAATATTTTTTTCTGATTCATGCCCGGCAATTTCGAGGATAAGTTTACGTTGGATCGCCTCGGCAAATTTTTCATAAGACGGGGCCGGAATGGAAAACGATCCGGGCCCTCCTATGACATGTTGGGCAAAATGACGGTCGAGGCCCGGAGCAAGCGACAGGATCGGCAATCCGTTGATCACCACGCCGGCCTTGACCGCATCATCGCGCGCCGAACCGGCGGCACGCCCGGAGGAATTGTAGCCATCACCAGATACATCAATGACACGCCGCGCCGTTTTCCAGGGCGCCTTCGCCAACAGCAGACGTGAATAGTCGATGGCTCCCGAGATCGAGGTCCCGCCACCGAACAGCTCGCGCGGGGATTTGTCGATCTTGTCCGCCAAAGCCCGCAAAGACTCCTGGCTGTCGACCCGCTGCCAGGGAACCGCGACGACATGGAGTGCCGGGCCGGTCCATTGCACCATCGTTACGCCAATTGCGCCGACCATCCCGCCGCGGATCGCCCGGAATATTCGCCGGCTCCGGAAGGCCCTGGCGTATCCCTGGCGCTGCAAGGTGAACCGTTCCTCGCTGACCGAGCCGGAGGCATCAACCGCCAGGACCAGCAGCAAGTCGACGGCCGTCGACGTTTGCGGCAGGTTTCCATCAGATCCCTTGCGCTTCGCGGCCTGGGCAAGCCCGGGGCCCGACGCGGCAATCAGCGCCATCCCGGTCAAGCCGGCCAGAGCCTGGCGGCGGTTCGGGCGCGCGCGTTCCGCACCGCTCAAGCGCGGTTTAGCCAATGGGCGGGCAAGCTTGCAGCTTCGTGACATCGCAGGCACTCCGGCAATTTCGCCAGACTAGCAAGACCACCAGCTTGCGCCAGAAGGAAATCACAATGCAACGAAATTCCCTCTGAAAATTCCCCGGCAAGCTCTCGCAAGGCGAACAATATTGGTCTATACGCCGCGCATGAGCCTCATTACTTCTTCGGACGCGGTCAGAGCCGTCTGCGAACGCCTGTCCCGGCACTCCTTCGTCACCGTTGACACCGAATTTCTGCGCGAAACCACCTTCTGGCCAATGGTCTGCGTAATCCAGATCGCCTCGGACGAGGAGGCGGTTGCGATCGATGCATTGGCCGACGGTATCGATCTGGCCCCGTTTTATGAGCTGATGGCCAATCAATCTGTTGTGAAAGTGTTTCATTCCGCCAGGCAGGACATCGAAATTATCTGGAACCAGGCCAAGCTTATCCCTGCCCCGCTGTTCGATACCCAGGTTGCCGCGATGGTTTGCGGCTATGGCGATCAGGTTTCGTACCAGGAATTGACCGCCTCGATCTGCAAAGCATCTCTCGACAAGTCATCGCGCTTTACAGACTGGTCGCGCCGGCCACTTAGCGAATCGCAAATCGCTTACGCCCTGGCAGACGTTACCCACCTGCGCGAAATATACCGGCAGTTGAAAACGCGGGTCGAAAAGGCCCGGCGAAACAGCTGGCTCGAAGACGAAATGCGGCTTCTAACGTCGGTGTCGACCTACGAGCAACGCCCCGAAGACGCCTGGCAACGGTATCGCAACCGGGCAAGAAAACCACGCGACCTTGCTGTTTTGATGGATGTCGCGGCCTGGCGCGAAAGCGAGGCGCAGGGCAGGAATGTACCGCGCTCGCGGGTCCTGAAAGACGACGCGCTGATGGACATAGCCGTGCGCGCGCCCACAACAATCGCCGCACTGGCGGAACTGCGCTCGATTCCCAAGGGGATGGAAAAGTCCCCCGCGGCGCCTGACATCCTGGCAGCAGTGGAACGCGGTCTCGCGCGCGATCTCAAGACATTGCCGAGTTTGAAAAAGGACCGCAGGAATCACAACGGCAACGGGGCAACTGTTGAATTGATGAAAGTGTTGTTGCGGCAGGTCTGCGAGCGCCACGGCGTCGCAGCCAAGATGATCGCGACGGTGGACGATCTGGAGGCTATTGCCGCCAGCGACCGGGCGGACGTCAGCGCCCTGAAGGGATGGCGGCACGACATATTCGGCAAGAAGGCCCTGGAATTGAAGCGCGGACGGCTGGCGCTGACGCTGGAGCGCGGCAAGGTCGTCACGCTGGAATGGCAAGACGCGACATCGCACGAAGCGGCTGAATAGCCCACTTCGCCCTGCCAACCAATGGCTTCATTCGGTGGTAACAATTTCCGCTTCGCGCCCTATGAGCCTGCCCAGCGTTTTCATTCGCCCCATAATCCGGTTGTGCCCCATGGCCGCGAGCCGTTTTGGAAGCGACAGAACGAGTTTTCCCCGGCGGCACTTCATTGGCGCGTGGGGTAAGACATCGGGCATGGCCGCAGAAAGAACATAGGCGACGCGCATGGCGGCGCCAAGAATATGCGCCCTGTCCAACAGGCGCGCGCTGGCAAGCTGGCGCAGGCGAATGCTCACATCCGCCTCGCCCGTGTGCCGGTAAAAATTAGCGATCGCCAGAAATGCCCGGCCGGGATGATCTATGCCCACAAACGCGGCATTGGCGATGATGTTGAACGATTGTTCGCCGCGATAATCTGGATGTGCGCGCCAACCAATGTCAGCCAGCAGGCAGGCGACGCGCCGAAGCCGCTTTTCTTCAGCGTTCTCGTCGAGTTCTGTCGTACGCATGAACACGTCAGTCCAAACCGCGAGTTCCTCCCCGTGACCGGGCGCACGCGAGCGCAAGATGTTGAGATCGCTTGCGGCTTCGACCAGCGGATCGTTGTTCTTTTGATCCTTCGAAAGCCGGTCGAACAGAACGCCCTCGCGCAGGCCGAGGGCGGAGATAACAATTTTGGACGGTTTTGCACGCCGCATGATCTCATCGAGTACAACAGCCCCATACGCAAGAAGCGGGCGCCGGCCGGATGAAATGGTCTCAATTCCGACGAGCGCTTCAGCGTTGATGCGCTCTACGAGAACGGCAAAATCGGCCGCATCGCGGTGCGATATCTCGTAGCCGTGCATGACGTTCAACGGGTAGTTGCGCTGAACCATGTGCAGACGCGCGAGCGAGCGCCACGTACCGCCAACGGCATAGAAAGGCCTGCCGCGAAAGTCCGCAAGCCAGGGCACCGAATCGAGATGATTGCGTACGATACGAGCCGCTTTCTTTGGCGAGCCTCCGGTCATATCGATCAGCGATAGGCCTCCAACCGGGATCGAAATCCCCTTGCCAGCGCGGCGATTTTTGACGCGATTGAGCTCCAGCGATCCGCCGCCCAAATCGCCAACTATTCCATCGGGACTTTCGAAACCACAAATGACGCCATTGGCCGCCAGCTTTGATTCACGCGCGCCGGAAAGCAATTCGATTGGCGCGCCGATGGCGGATCGCGCGGCTTTAAGGAAGGCGGAACCATTACTTGCGTCCCGCGCGGCGGCCGTGGCCACGACCTGAATGTCCTCTATTTGCATTACATGGCAAAGCGTTCTGAAACGCTCCAGCGCCGCCAGCGCTCGCTTGGCGCCCTCCTCGTTCAACTTGCCTGTTATTGCCACTCCCCGGCCAAGCCCGCACATGGCCTTGTCATTGAAAATCGGTGTCGGCGCACGGGTCAGCCCCTCGTACGCGACCAGGCGTACCGAGTTGGAGCCAATGTCAACGACCGCAAAGGGCTTGAGGTTTGCCAGCCTACCGGGCGCGTTGAGGTGACGAAAAGGCATGAAGGAGGCCCTGGTAACTCAGCGTTGCGATTTCAACCCGCCTCATTGCGCGGCGCCAGCGGATCGGTGAGTTCCGTGTATGCCAAATTGGAGGCCCCGACAACGCGCCATTGGTCTCACGTCAGGACGACCCTGGTTCGGGTTCCGGCATGTCGCCAATCTGTTCGGCAAGCCGCGCGAGCAAACGCGCAGCCATTGGTCTGGTGACCGCCCTCCCACGCGACAGGGCCTCGCGATCCAATGCATCGACAATGCTCCTTGCGGCTGCCAACGAACGCTCGATGCGCAGTGCGACGAATTCGATCACGCTGGCATCGACAATCAATTGCCGGTCATGAAACAGTTTGACCAGAACCGCTCGCACCAAGGTGTCGTCGGGGCTGGAAATACGCACGACCGGCGCAAGACGCAATCGCGAAAGCAGGTCCGGGGTCGAAATCTCCAACCGCGCCAACGGAAATGCAGTGGTCACCAAAACATGCCCACCTTTCTCACGCATTGAATTGATGACATGAAAAAGTTCACGTTCCGGAATGGCTCCAGGACAGGCCTGGTCGAGCAATATTGCCCGCCCCGACGCAATCTTTTCATGATCCTTCAAGTCGAGTTGCGAAACCTGGCGGAAAATCGCGCCGGCACGGCGCGCCCAAATCATGCCAAGGTGTGATTTCCCCGACCCCGGCGGCCCTTCGAGCAGCACCAGGGGCGCGGGCCAGTCCGGCCAGCGCTCAATGAGATCCAAAGCCTGCTGATTGGAGGGCGCGGCAAGAAAGTCCTCAGCGCCGAGGCGCGGCTCAAGGGACAACTCCAGTGGGAGCTGTCCGGAGCTGGCTTCGTGAGACCTAGCCGGTTTGTTCGCATGTACGCTCACTAAATATCCTGTCCTTTACTGCAACGCGGATTACCGAAGGCCCGCAGGCGATTATTCCTCTACTTGGCAGGTTCGCCGCCCGGGGCGTCGCTATCGCCTGCGGCAGATTGTATCCCATCGGGAAGTGAAGCATCCCCCACACCGCGGTACAACGGACTTTCCAGATATCGCGACAGGGCAAACCGCAGCAAAACACCGATTGTCGCGGCAACGGGTACGGCAACAATCAGGCCGGTAAAACCAAACAGCGAACCGAAAGCAATCAGGGCAAACATCAACCAGACCGGGTGCAACCCAACCGACTTTCCAACCCAGCGGGGTGTAAGGAAATTACCCTCCAAAAACTGTCCCACGCCGACAACAGCAACTGCCGCCAGGAGCAGCCACAGGCTTGGCCAGCCCTGCACGACCGCCACGCCAGCCCCGAGCACCAGCGCGGTCAGCGAACCGACATAGGGTATGAAACTCAACAAACCCGCGATCATGCCGATGAGGAAGCCAAAGTTCAGCCCGATCAACCACAAGCCAACGCCGTACCAAAAGCCGAGGAACACGCACACCATCGTTTGTCCGCGAATAAACCCGGCAATGGCCGTGTTGATGTCACGGGCGATCGCACGCACGGTCTCACGCTGGTCGAGCGGCACCCAACCATCGATTGTCTCGATCATGCGATCCCAGTCGACCAGCATGTAAAAGGCGACCACCGGGGTGATGACCAGCAGCGAAACCACGCCGAGCAAGGCCTGGCCACCACTCAACAAGGATGAAGCGATACTGCCAAGCCAGGCGCCGCCCTTCTCGATGACACCGGCGATCGCCTTGCTGGCGTCACCTGAGCCGTCTTTCCCGATGCCAAGCTTTTCCAGGATGTTGAAACCGAGTTTGTCGGCCAGGGCGCCGCCCTGCTCGGCTGCGAGGGTTTGCAGGCGCGATATATAGCCGGGAAGCTTCTCGATAAAGCCGCCCAATTGCGACACGAGCAGCGGAACCACCGCCAAAATCAGTACGATAAAGACAAGCAATGCCGCGCCAATGATCAAGGTTGTCGCAACTACCCTGCCAAGCCCCCAGCGCTCGAGACAGTCAGCTACCGGGTCGAGCAGATAGGCCAACACCATTCCAGCAGCGAAAGGCATCAGCACGCCGCTCAACATCCACAAGAGTGCGATCAGCACCGCCAGTGCCGCGAGCCAAAATGTCGCCTGTTTTTCCAGCCGCATCGCCCGCTCCCCTCACCGCCTGCGGGTTCTGGCCCTCCCGGCCAGGCCTTTCGCCATCCGGCGTCAAATATCCATGTGCCGCAACCATTGCACAAAATAGATCGCGAGCGATGCAAGGGTTAACACCGCGACGCATATATACAAGCCGTAAAAAAACCAATCGCCGATATCCACACCAAAGGCCTGAACACCCAAAACCGCAGCGGCGAGAGAAATCTGCGCGGCCGTGTTTGCCTTGGAAATGAAGTGTGGGGCCACTTCCATCGGATTATCCATAGCCCAGGCTATGATGAAGGCGCCGACTATCATGACGTCGCGCGACACCACGAGAATCGTGACGATCGGGGGGATCTCGCTTGTTATCGCCAAGGCGACATAGATGGAGACCAAGAGGGCCTTGTCGGCTATGGGATCCAGAACCGCGCCCAATTCCGTCTGCAGGTTGAAGCGTTTGGCCAGAAATCCGTCGACGCCATCAGAAATGCCTGCGGCCAGGAATACCAGGAATGCCGCCATCCAGTTTGGCAGCACAATCAACGCGATTATCAGCGGAACCATGCCAAGCCGGGCTATCGTGATCAAATTGGGAAGGCTGGCAAATAACGAGTAGGCACTCATCTGATCACATCACATAGTCACGGCTATTGATCCACCCGACCATGCGGCACCGACAAGGGTGAACCCGGCAATCAGCCCCCGCCTGGCGCCGGCCCGGAGTGCAAACCACCTGTTGCCCCAAGCTGGGTGGTGAATCCATCTCATACTCACAATGCGTGCAAGGGCAAGCGCGAAAGTACAGCGAACGCACCCGCCGCGCGCGCAAATTGATCTCACGCAAACGTGCGGCGGGTTGATTTTCGCAGTACCGAAGAAGCCGGCAGGCTCCAAAATACAGTTTAAATGCCTCAAACAGAGCAGGACTCTACCATGAAGGTCAGCAAAACCGACATAAATCCAGGCGCCGGGTTCGAAACCGGAAAACGATCGTTCCTCAAGATGGCCCTTGTGATTGGCGCATCGGCGGCGTTTCTTCCAACTGCGGCGTCGGCCCAACCAGCTGCCTGGCGCCGTCAGGGTTGGCGCAAAACCGACTTTTCCAAGACTAGCGTCAAGCTGAGTGAAATCATCTCCGGCGGGCCGCCGAAGGACGGAATCCCGCCAATCGACAAGCCAACCTTCGTGCCGGTGAGCAAAGCAAAAGGGCTGGCACCCACAGATCCGGTATTGACCGTAGCAGACGGCAAAACGGCGCGGACCTACCCGTTGCAAATCCTGATCTGGCACGAAATCGTCAACGACGTTTTCAACGGCCGCCCACTCGCGGTGACCTATTGCCCGCTATGCAATTCGGGGATTGTTTTTGAACGCACGGTCAACGGGCAGGTTCTTGACTTCGGCACCTCTGGCAAGCTGCGCAATTCCGACCTGGTCATGTACGACCGGCAAAGCGAGAGCTGGTGGCAGCAATTTACCGGCGAAGCCATCGTCGGGGAATTCACTGGAACCAAACTCAAACCGATTCCGGCCAGGCTGGAATCCTTCAAGGACTTCAAGGCCCGCTTCCCCAATGGCGAAGTACTGGCCCGGCCCAAGGTGCCGCGCCCTTACGGGCGCAATCCATACGCCGGATACGATACCAGCAAAAAACCGTTCCTGTACCGTGGGGAAATGCCGAAGGGCATCGAACCGCTGGCCCGCGTTGTCGTCGTGCGGCGCGAGGGCAAGAAACCGCTTATTGTCGGAATGGCGCATTTGCGCAAAGCCCGACAACTGGTGATCGACAATGTCACGCTGAACTGGACGGCTGGCCAGGCGTCGGCGCTGGACACCAGCGTTATTTCGCGCGGCCGCGATGTCGGCAGCGTTGTCGTGCAAACACGTGCGCAAATGGCAATATAGCCGATGTGAATTATGACGTGACATTCGCATTCGTGGCGCACGCGTTCCACAAGGGAGTTCCGATCATCCTGAAATAGGGGACTTCCGCGGTTCTTTCATCTTTTCATTACAGCAATGAAAAGACCGGATTTCCGATTTGACGCGTTTTTGCTGTGCAAACCGGCGACTGCCTCAACTGGCAGCGCCATTTATGGAAACGCCACAAAGCCATCATCGTACAAAATCGCGCCGCCCGGTCCTTCAAACCGGGCGGCGGTTTAATCTCAGAGCTTCGCGGCAGAAACCTTTTCACCGCCTTATCAAAGGCGGCGAAAAGACCCTGTTTGACTGCAACGCCCTTACCGGGTCCTTTGGGCCTGCGCCGGTCAGCGCTTGCTCTTGATCAGGTGATCGATCGAGAACGTACCGGGACCATAGGCGGTCAGCATCAGGAAGATCGTCGCCCATACGCCATGGGTTGGATAGGCGGATGGGTAAACGAATATCTGAATGACCAAAGTCATAATCAACAACGCGATCGCGGAAAAGCGGGTCGCCAATCCGATCACGATCAAAAACGGGAACAGGTGCTCTGCCAATGCAGCGAACGGCGCCATCAGCTCAGGCCAGGGCATCTTGTACTCTTCCTGGAAGAGCATCACGGCAGATCCGGACAGTTTGGGCAGGCCCAAACTGATCTCACCGGTCGCAATATTGACTACAAAGCCCTCAATTTTCGTTTGCCCGGACTTCCAGAAGACACCGGCAACTGAAATTCTCCCGATCAGGGCAATCAGCCAATATGGCACCTTCTCGCACAGGCCGATGGCCCAATTTATCAATCCGGCCAGCCCTCCGCCGAACGTAGCGTTTGCTTGATCGGTCATGAAGATTATCCTTCTTCTGCTTGCGAGTGGGAGCTGGTCAGCCGAACAGCGAATCCCGAGTGCATCAGAATTCCAAGATTCGCGGCAAGATCAAACTCCGGTGTGTCGATTTGGGATGACGCTGCGGCTTCGCCGAGCGGAAGGCCCGATTTAACCGCCCTGAAAAATTGCGCCCCGCCCGGAGGAAGCACCATAGTCTCAACTTCCAGTTCCGGACGCAATACCAGCACCGCTTCCGGCGCTTCGACATTGATACCCGCCAGTTCGGCTTCGCCGTCAACCTGATGGGCAGCCCAGATACTGAACACTGCAAACGGTGATTCAATTATT
This sequence comes from uncultured Beijerinckia sp., assembly GCA_964615275.1. Taxonomy (GTDB): domain Bacteria; phylum Pseudomonadota; class Alphaproteobacteria; order Rhizobiales; family Beijerinckiaceae; genus Terripilifer. Next base: position 32,917 of record CAZTMN010000029.1, read on the forward strand.
GTCGCAGATGGATGGGACTGGACGCGCAATTGCGGCAATATCGCCGGATCGATGGCTTGCCAATCCGCTGCGCTAACGGATTCGGCGTCCGCCGCGTGCCAGGCGCGAACCCTTGCCGCCTCGATCTCGGCAATGCCGGAAAGGTATGGTATTTCCCGGGCCGGTTCGAATCCGGCTACGAATAGCGGAAAGTCGCCGCCATATTCGCTGAGGATCTTTGTCCTTGGAGGATGCTGGCGGACGAATACGCCAGCCATGGCCCGGAAAAATTCCTCGCCCACTAGTTCAAGGCAGGCTGGAAAGGTAGCGCAAAGGCCATCGACAAGGTTGACGATGACATTGTTCCGGTACACCGCAAACCGTGCTGTCGGGTCAGACCCGTTCCAAGCCCGCAGGTTTTCCGGCGCCGGGGAACCGGCGTCCAGCAACGCGCTGGCAAATTCATATTGCCAATTGCGCTCCCGTTGCGTGGCCGCACCCATCAGGCGGCGCTCCTGTTACGGCGGCTTTTTTCAGCGCCGAGCAATAATTGGACTTTTTCGGCTTCCGCACAAAGTACCGAAAGCCCGGGTACATCATTGTCCCATTCAACCAGTGTAGGAGCCGGTCCCGTGCGGTCCAAGGTTTGCTCGTATAGGCGCCAAACCGGATCAAACACCGCGCTGCCATGGGCATCAATCAACAATTGATCGCCGTTGGCATCTTTATCCTGCGCATATCCGGCCAGATGAATCTCACCTACATGTTCTACGGGGAATTGATCGATATATTCCGCGGCGCTGCGATTGTGGTTGGTGCAGGAGACATAAACGTTATTGACGTCGAGCAGCAATCCGCAACCGGTACGCGCCACCAGCTCCTTGAGAAAATCAATTTCCTCCATCGTACTGGAAGTAAACTCGACATAGGTCGAAGGGTTTTCGATCAGGATACGGCGTCCCAGTGCATCCTAGGTTTGCGAAACATGCTGGCAAACCCGCTTTAGGGTCGCATCGTCATATGGCAGCGGCAACAGGTCGGCGTAATAATTTTCACCGTGGCTCGACCATGCCAGATGCTCCGAAAAACTCTCCGGCTCGTAGCGCCGCAACACCAGCTGCAGGCGCTCAAGATGTTCTTCGTCCAGTGGCTCGGATGATCCGATGGACAGCCCGACGCCATGCACCGAGAGCGCGAAGTCTCGCCGGATCTCTTCCAGGTAATGGTGCGCCGGACCACCCGCGCCCATGTAGTTCTCAGCGTGAATTTCGAAAAATCCGGGCGCGTTGGCCGCACTGGATATCGCCAATACATCTTTATAGTGTTCATGCTTCAAGCTGACTCCGGCGCTCGCGGGCAGGCTCGCGCCGGAGTAGGATTGTGTGGCAGAGCCGGCCGCTATTTCAGATGGACTGTGCATGTCGGCTCCTGCCTGGAGGGCATTTTTGAATCAGGCGCTCTTTTCCTTGAACGATTTCAACTGTCCCTTGCCGGTCGGCGATTTCGGCGACGCGGTCTTGATGCAGGTTCCCTTTGCGACATATTTCCATGCATTGCCCTGATAGTCGACCTTCGAGGTACCTGCACATGTCGTGCCGGGGCCTGCGGCGCAATCATTCTTGCCCTTCAAAGAGATGCCGTAGCATTTTTCCTTACCCTGGGCCTGGGCGGGGGCGGTCGCAGCCATGGTCATTGCGGCGGCGAATGCAGTGGCCATTGCGGCGGCGGAAACGGTCTTTACTGTGCTCATGGGATTCTCCTTCCGGGGTTGTCTGCGCTATCAGCAGAGCTGTGACCTTTGTGCCGATTTCGATTGGAATCCACAATTCACGGTTCCTGATATCGCTTCACGAAGCTGCGAGGCCGTTTGTGAACCGCGTCATAGTCCAATTTGCCCGGAACGGGCCTTTTTCGGGGGAGGATTGCTGCAATCTCGCCGCCCAATCTTGCCAATGGCAGGCCACGGGAGTACGCCGCAGACATGTCTGATCCGAACAAAACTTCGCCGGAAGGCGGCCTGACGTATGCCGATTCGGGGGTCGATATCGACGCCGGCAATGCGATGGTTGATCGGATCAAGCCGATGGTTCGCGCGACCAGGCGAGCGGGTGCTGATTCGGAAATCGGCGGCTTTGGCGGGCTGTTTGACCTGAAAGCTGCCGGATTTTCCGATCCAATCCTTGTAGCCGCCAATGACGGAGTGGGAACGAAGGTCAAAATTGCCATCGAGACGGGAATCCATGACACGGTCGGAATTGATCTCGTGGCGATGTGCGTGAACGACATTATCGTTCAGGGCGCGGAACCATTGTTTTTCCTGGACTACTACGCAACCGGCAGGCTGGAACCGGAAACCGGTGGGGATATCGTTGCCGGTATTGCGGCTGGATGCATCCAGGCCGGCTGCGCGCTGATCGGTGGCGAAACCGCCGAGATGCCCGGGCTCTATTCCGATGGCGACTATGACCTTGCCGGATTTGCCGTGGGCGCTGCCGAACGGGGGACGCTACTGCCATCGGGCAATATCGCTTCCGGCGATGTCCTGCTTGGCCTGGCTTCATCGGGCCTGCACTCGAACGGCTTTTCACTTGTCCGGCGAGTGATTGAGCAGACCGGCATGGGCTGGGATGCACCCTGCCCGTTTGAAGACGGCAAATCGCTTGGAGAAGCGCTGCTCAAACCAACCCGGATTTATGTCAAACCGCTGCTCTCGGCGATCCGCGCGACCGGTGCAATCAAGGGTCTGGTTCACATTACCGGCGGAGGGTTTCCGGAAAACATCCCGCGCATCCTTCCCAGGGATCTTGCCGCACACCTCGATCTTGACGCGATCGGGTCCCATAGCGTGTTTTCCTGGCTCGCCAGCGAGGGCGGCATAGCCGAACATGAAATGATGCGGACCTTCAATTGCGGTGTGGGGATGATCGCGATTGTTGACGGGGAATGCGCGGACGCAGTCGAAAGCGCCTTGACCGAGCAGGGCGAAAAAGTGGCGCGCATCGGCAATCTGGCCCCGCGGGCCGAAATGGCCGTCGTATACAACGGGAAGCTTGCGCTATGAGCAGCCCGCGCGCGCGCACCGCCATATTCATATCCGGGCGCGGCTCAAACATGAAAAGCCTAGTCGCGGCGGCGGCAGATCCGGATTATCCGGCCGAAATAGCACTCGTATTGTCCAACAATGCTGATGCTGACGGGCTCGCGCACGCCCGCCAGGCAGGGATTGCAACGGAGATAGTCGATCATCGCCAATTCGCTTCGCGGGAGGATTTTGAGGCAGAGTTGCAGAACAAGCTCGAATTGCACGATATCGACCTTGTCTGTCTCGCAGGGTTCATGCGGATACTGACAGGCGCGTTTGTGCAGCGCTGGACCGGGCGCATGATCAACATCCACCCGTCGATCCTGCCCTCATACAAGGGGCTGCACACACATGAGCGGGCGCTGGCGGACGGTGTAAAACTGCACGGATGCACGGTCCATTATGTGGCGCCAGAGATGGATGCGGGACCGATCATCATCCAGGCAGCGGTACCCGTACTGGTTAGTGACACGGCCGATGTGCTGGCTGCCCGGGTGCTGGAGCAGGAACATGTAATATATGCAAAGGCGCTGGCGCGGGTTGCGGCCAACAAGCTCCGGGTAGAGGGGCAGACGGTAATTTGCACCGATGACAGTTCAGGCGTTCCGGCGGGCGCCCTGGTCAATCCAGCGTAAGAGCAGCAAAAAACGTCCCGCACCTTCAAGGCGGTTTGGCGCAGCTGCGAGTTCTGTCTCAATCGCCCTGCTGCCTCGCCGCTTGCTGGTCACAGGCTTCCCGGTTTTCCCATCGTTTCATAAGGTCAGACCGCCGTGCCGGATAGCGATCGCCGATCTTCATGTTCCCAACACGGTCGGTACGAAAGTTTCGAAAATCTTCACGCATCTCGCACCATGCCATGACGACCCGCACCGTATCGAAGTAAGCCAGTGCGAATGGCAATATCGTGCGGCGGGAGGCCTTGGCGCCGGCATCCTCATAGTCGATTGTCGCCCGCAAGCCCTTGCGTATCGCCTCCCGCAAGGGGGCCATATCAATGGTTTCGCGAGCAATCTCCGGACCATAGGCAGGCGCATAAAGCGTTCCGTCAAAAAGCATCGGGCGCAGTGCATCGGGCAACACCGCGCCAACTTTCGCAATTACGTCTTCGGCCGCCCGCGACAGCGCCGCATCACCGCGATTGCGAACAAAGCGCATTCCGACAAGCACTGCCTCGATTTCGTCCGGCGTCAGCATCATCGGCGGGAGGTCGAAACCGGCTTCCAGTACATAGCCGACGCCCGCTTCACCCCGAATTGGCACCTGGCTGGCGACAAGCGCGCCAATATCGCGGTAAATCGTTCGAACCGAAACCTCCAGCTCGCGCGCAAGGGTATCGGCGGTCACCGGACGACGATAACGGCGCAAATGCTGGAGCAGTGATAGCAGGCGATCGGAACGGGCCATGACAACAATGTGAACCTGGTTCCTGACAACAATTGTCAGGAATGTGGCAGTAGGATCGAAACAACGCAAGCGCGCCAGGGCGCGCTCACATGCAGGATGGACCCATGCTGGTTTTGCACGTTTTCGGAGAAGGTCTTGGCCTGATCGACCCAAGTCCGTTTTGCGCCAAGGCGATCATGACGCTCAAAATCGCCGGGCTGGATTTCGAGACGCGGCGGGCCGACGTTCGAAAAGCGCAGAAGCAAAAATTGCCCGTCCTCGAAGATGACGGCCGGACCATTCCCGATTCGACCTTTATCCGAATTCATATCGAAAAGAAGTATGGCATTGATCCCGACAAGCATCTCAGCACAGAGCAAAAAGCCGCAGCCTGGGCGCTGGAAAAAATGTGCGAAGATCACCTGTACTGGATCGCGATGCACGAGCGCTGGGCCGATGACGGCAATTTCCAAAAAGGACCGGCGCAATTCTTCGATTCCCTGCCAGCCCCCGTGCGCCCGGTTATCAAATCCATGGTGCGCCGCCAGATCCGCAAGTCACTGCACGCGCACGACATGGGCCGCCACAGCGCTGACGAGATGGCGCTGCTCGGCGCGCGCGATATCGATGCAATTTCCACTGTTCTCGGCGGCAATAATTATCTCATGGGGGATGAGCCATGCGGCGCCGATGCAACCATATACGCATTCCTGGCGGCCGGGGCCTGCCCGGTTTTTACCTCGCGCCTGCGCGAGGCGGTCGGCTCACACGCCAATCTCATGGCCTATATCGATCGCATGCAGGAGCGTTACCTGCCGGAGCTGCAAAACAAACGCTAAGAATCCTTCGAGTTCAGCGTGGGCGCACCCATACCTTGTTATCATGGAAAGCGGAGCCGCCATAAGGGGCCGGCGTGTCCGATCCTGTCAACGAATTGATGCCCTTGCCGTCTACAAATGCGTGATTGGGAAACACTCCCTCGGAGATCACGACGCCGCGCTGCACGCCGTTGAAATGTTCCGCGTGCAGGCGCACTTCGCCGCGGGCATTTCCAACGACGATCTTGCCACCATCTTCGATGCCAAGGCCTTCGGCATCCAGTGGATGGATCAACAAGGTTGGCCGCTTTTCCCGCTGCATTGAGCCGGGTGTTTCGTTGAACGTCGAATTAAGAAAGCTGCGAGCCGGGCTCGTGGCCAGTCGAAACGGATGCGCTTCATCGGCGCTTTCAATGGCCTCCCAGTGATCGGGCAGCGAGGGCATTTCCTGCCACGGGCCGACCGGCGCTCCGCCAAAGGGAACATCCTGCCAGTTGGCGCGGAAGCGGAACTTGCCATCGGGCCAGGCGAAGCCGTTGATAAAATGCGCCTCTTCAAACACAGGCTGGACATCACGCCAGTTTTCGGAGGCCAGCTCCTCGTATCCACCCCATCCCGATTCCTGCAACGCTGCATCGATCAATTCTCGCGGCGTTTTCCCAAATCCGGGGTGAGCAGCGCCGAGGCGTTCGGCGAGGGCGCAAATAACTTCATGATTGGACCGGCATTCGCCTGGCGGATCAACCAGCTTTTGCGCCAGCGACAAATACTGGTGGCCGCCACCGGTGTAGATGTCATCGTGTTCGAGAAACATGGTAGCCGGCAAGACGATATCGGCCATCTGCGCCGTTTCGGTCATGAATTGCTCATGCACAATTGTGAACAAATCCTCGCGCGCGAAACCGGCGCGGACCTTGTTCTGTTCCGGCGCAATCGACATCGGATTGGTGTTCTGAACGAACATGCCCTTGACTGGCGGCCCGCCCTGCAATGCATGCTTCTCACCGAGCAGGATATCACCCACCTTGCACTGGTCGAGCGCGCGGACCGACGGATCCAGGGCATCGAGCCCGGCAATCATGGATTGCTTCCAGCGATAGACCGCTGCGTTGTTGTGGAACGCTCCGCCGCCTTCATACTGCCAGGCCCCGGTCACAGCCGCGATACAGGATGCGGCATGCATGTTCGCTGAACCGTTTCGCTGGCGCGAAAAGCCATATCCCAGCCTGAAGTAACTGCGCTGGGTCTTGCCGACCAGATGGGCGAACGCTTCGATTTCCGCGACCGTCAGGCCGGTAATTTGCGCCGCCCAGTCCGGGCCGCGGGAGCGCAGATGCTGTTCGAGTTCCTCCGGTGTATCGGTGAATTTTGCAAGGTAGTCGCGGTCCGCAAGGCCGTCGCGAAACAGCACATGCATGACCGCGCAGGCCAGCGCACCGTCGGTTCCCGGCCGCAGGCACAGCGCCATGTCGGCCTGCTTCATTGTATCGTTGCGGTAGATGTCGATGACGACGATCTTCGCCCCGCGCTCCTTGCGCGCCCGCATGGCATGGGTCATGACGTTGACCTGCGTCGCAACCGCATTGGTTCCCCAGATGACAACGCAATCGGATTTTGCCATTTCGCGCGGATCGGGCCCAAGCATTTTGCCGGTTCCGGCCAGAAATCCCGGCCAGGCCAGATTGACGCAAATCGTGCCGTTATGGCGGGAATACTTCTTGACGTGGGCGAGACGGTTGATGCCATCGCGCATCACCTTGCCCATCGTGCCTGCGTAATAGTTCAGCCAAATCGCCTCCGGGCCGAACTCCTTTTCGATTGAGAGAAACCGGGTGGCAATCTCGTCCAGCGCGTTCTCCCAGCTTATGCGCTCGAACCGGCCAGATCCCTTCGGTCCCGACCGCCGCATCGGATGGAGCAGCCGCTCAGGATGGTGAATTCGCTCGGCATAGCGAGCCACCTTGGCGCAGATGGCGCCGGCCGTGTAAGTCTGGTTTTCCGCGCCGCGGATACGCCCAATGGTCCTGCCGTCAACGACCTCTACGTCAAGCGCGCAAGTCGATGGACAATCGTGCGGACACACGGAGGGTTTGCGTTCGACGGTAGGGCTATCATCCATGGGAATTACCAGTTTCAGGAGACCGCTGCGGCGGAA
>CAZTMN010000030.1:0-39657 GCA_964615275.1 uncultured Beijerinckia sp.
GGGCGATCGTGGTGCCGGCGGCGGCACTGCAGCGCGGACCTGACGGGGCCTATGTCTATGTTGTCGACAAGGACAGCAAGGCGCGGATCAGGAAAGTCGTGCCAGGTTTGCAGACCGAGAAGCTGGCCGTCATCAACACTGGACTGGCAGCTGGCGAACGGGTCGTGACGACGGGATTTTCCCGACTGTCTGGCGGGGAAAGGGTCAGGGTCCGAATGCAGCGCGAGGACCGCGCAACGCCGGGTTCGTCCGGTGCTGCAGCCAGTGCGCCAGGCAAGGGGTAATGCCGCATGAGGCGCTGCGGAGCAGATGACAGGCGCCGGGACGCGTCTTACCGTTCAGATCGATTTCAAAGCACGGGGCATCGTTGTAGGCGAAAAACCTTTATCGACTTTGCCGCACGATGCTCAAGTAACATTGCAGCGACCGCATGAGTGTTTCGACACCATTCATCTTGCGCCCGGTGGCCACAGCGCTGTTGGCAATAGCGATCCTGCTCGGCGGCGTGCGCGGATATTTGCGCTTGCCGGTAGCGTCGCTTCCACAAGTGGACTTCCCCACTATCGTTGTGCGCACGCAATTGCCGGGCGCAAATCCCGAGAGTGTCACTTCGATAATTACCGCACCACTGGAGCGCGGGCTCGGCCGGATCGCCGGGCTCGAGTCGATGACGTCGATTTCTTCCTACGGGCTGAGCCAGATCACGCTGCAATTCAAGCTGGATCGCAATATCGATGCAGCGTCGCAGGATGTGCAGGCGGCCATTAGCGCGGCCTCTTCCGCGCTGCCGCGCGGCCTGCCATACCCGCCGGTGTTCTCCAAGGTGAATCCGGCGGACGCGCCGATCGTCTCGTTGGCGCTGGTCTCGGAAACATCGGATTTGCGCGTGCTGAGTGATTTGGCTGATACGCTGATTTCTCCGCGCCTATCGGAAATTACCGGCGTCGGCCAGGTCACCATCCAGGGAGGTATACGGCCGGCAATTCGAATTCAGGCCGATCTCGCCAGATTGGCCAGCTACACAATCGGCATTGATGAATTGCGTCTGGCAATCGTCAATGCGAATGTTGCCGGATCGAAAGGCACGCTCGACGGGTTGCGTCAGTCGTGGATCATCTCCGCCAACGATCAGATTCAAACGGCCCAGGCCTACCGAGATATTACTGTCGCCACGCGTAACAACGCACCGGTCTTTTTGCGCGACGTGGCTTCAGTCGTGGAAGGACTGGAAAACAACCACGTCGGCGGCTGGTTCAATGGCCGCAAGGCGGTGATCCTGGATGTGCAGAAGCGGCCGGGCGCCAACATCCTGGAAACACTCGACCAGCTCAACAAGCAGATACCGCGAATACGAAGGTTGCTGCCGGCCGGAATCGAGTTCCGCATTGCCCAGGACCGGACAGCCACAATCCGCGCGTCGGTGCGCGAGGTCGAATTTCACCTGTTGCTGGCGATGGCGCTTGTTGTCTTTGTTGTGCTGATTTTTCTGCGTTCGTTCCGGGCCACAATCATCGTCGGCGTTACCTTGCCCTTGTCGATCATTAATACGTTTGGCTTGATGTATGCCGCCGGATTCAGTCTCAACAACCTGACCCTGATGGCGCTGGTTATCGGAACAGGCTTCGTCGTCGACGATGGAATCGTCATGACGGAAAACATCGTCCGCAACATCGAGGACGGCAAGAACTCTCTGCGCGCTGCTCTTGATGGCGCGCGGGAGATCAGCTTTACGGTTGTCTCGCTGACCTTCTCATTGATAGCCGTGTTTATACCGCTTCTGTTCATGACCGGGCTTGTCGGCCGTTTGTTCCGCGAATTTGCCATTACCCTGACCATTGCCGTGGCGGTTTCGGCATTGGTTTCTTTGACGGTGACGCCGATGATGTGCGCCTACGTGCTTCGCGGTATCGACGAGAGGCGGCGTTTCCGGTTCCTGAACGCGCTTGGCGATATTGTTGAAGCGCCGGTTCGCGGGATGGCGGCGTTCTACAACTGGAGCCTTCGCTGGGTGTTGCGTATGCGCTCGCTGACGATCATATTCACTGTGACGACGGCGGCGCTGACGGTCTGGATGTACTATGTCATTCCAAAGGGTTTTCTCCCCCCGCAGGACAATGGCTTGATCAGCGCAGTGCTTGAAGCGTCGCCAAGCGCCTCGTTCTCGCACATGCGCCGTCTGCAGGACCAGGCAGTGCGCCGGATTCGCCGGGACCCTGATGTTGCCGATGTTGTTTCGGTACTCGGGATCGGCGCGTTGAATCCGACCATTAACACCGCGCGCCTGACCATCGTGCTCAAGCCGCGAAGTGAGCGCAGGCATACCGTAGCGCAGATTTCAGACCGGCTGCAAGCCAATGCCGAAACGTTTCCCGGCGTCAGACTGTACCTGGAGGCGTTACGGGATATTCAGATTTCGACACGTTCGAGCCGCTCGCAATACCAGTACACACTGTCGGGTTCCAACCGGCGGGAGCTTGCGGACTGGTCCGCCAGGCTGATTGACGCCATGCGCCGGCTGCCGCAGCTCACCAATGTCGCTCTGGAAAACCAGGATGGCGGCTTGCGCGCCCATCTAGAAATTGATCGTGAGAAAGCCGGTAAATTGGGGGTTTCCGTTCAATCCATTTCGGACACGCTGGCAAGTGCGTTTGGCGGGCGGCGAATATCGACTATTTATGCGCAGACCAATCAGTACCGCGTCATTCTGGAAGCTGCGCCGGCCTATCAAAACTCGCCGGATGCGCTGTCGAAGATTTATGTTTCCGGGCCTAACAAGGCGCAAGTGCCGATCACGGCTCTGGTGCGCCTGCGCCGTGGCACTGCGCCATTGGCGATTACCCATCAGGATCAATATCCGGCATCGACCATCAGTTTTGACCTTGCGCCTGGGGTTTCGTTGGGACAAGCCATCACGGCTATCAGCCGCAGCGGCGCCTCTATACGGCTGCCGGAAAGCATGGGCCGGTCATTCCACGCAGATGCGGCGGAGTTTCAGCGTGCGCTGGCAACGCAGATCTGGCTGATACTTGCCGCGATCATCTGCATCTACATCGTGCTTGGCATACTGTACGAGAGCTTCATTCACCCCTTCACGATCCTCACGACATTGCCATCGGCCGGTGTCGGGGCTCTGTTGGCCCTGGAATGGACCCAGCAGGACCTGTCGATCATCGCCCTGATCGGCATCATTTTGTTGATGGGCATCGTAAAGAAGAACGCGATCATGATGATCGACTTTGCCATAGATGCGCAGCGAAACACCGGCATGAGTCCATACGACGCCATCGTGCGCGCTTGCCGACTTCGGTTCCGTCCAATCATGATGACGACCCTTGCCGCGCTGTTCGGCGCATTGCCCCTGGCTTTCGGCACGGGAATTGGCAGTGAGCTGCGTATCCCGCTCGGCATTTCGATCATTGGCGGATTGCTTTTGAGCCAATTGCTGACCCTGTACACGACGCCTGTCATTTATCTGGCGATGGAGCGCCTGCGCCGCCGTCGCCAACGCCAGGCCCCGCCGGTGCCGGACAACGCCGGGCGAGATCCGGCCGCAATCGCGCCGCCTGCCGCGGGCGCCGATCCTGTTGAGAGTTCCACCACCGGAGCCGCCGAATGAGCGCTCCCGATATCTCCACAAATCCCGCGTACCGGCGTTTGTCGTCAGCCGACCGCGAAGGCCGCATCGGCGCGGACTTCTCGAGCCTGTTCATTCTGCGGCCTGTCGCGACAACGCTGCTGGCGATAGCTCTGATGCTCGCCGGGGTTCTGGCTTATCCCTTTCTGCCGGTCGCCAACATGCCGGCGGTAGAATTTCCGACCATGAGGATTACCGCCATTCGCCCGGGCGCGGATCCGGCGACCATGGCGGCGAGCATTGCTGCGCCGCTTGAACGCACGCTGGGCTCGCTTGCCGGCGTGCGGGAAATTACCTCGACGTCGACCACCGGGCGCACGCGAATCCGCATCCAGTTCGCCCTGTCCCGCTCGATGGATAGCGCAATGCGGGACGTCCAGGCGGCGCTGAACGCGGCCGTTCCCGAATTGCCGGCCGACCTGCCTTCCTTCCCGCGAATACGAAAATACAATCCTGCCGCCCGGCCGATCCTTGTCCTTGCGATGACATCGAAAAACCTTGCGCCCGGGGACGTGTATGATCTGGCCGATTCCCTGGCTGCCCAGCGGATTTCCAAGGTGAAGGGCGTCGGCGATGTCACCGTTAGCGGTGGTGAGCAGCCGGCTATACGTGTTCGGGTAGATCCCGCACGAATTGCTGCGATGGGGTTGTCGCTGGATGAAATTCGCAGCGCAATCGTCAACGCGGGAACGCCTGTGCCCCTTGGCGCGTTTGATGGCAAAGCCCGGCGCGAAACGTTGTCCCTGGCGGCGCCCGGGCTCGATCCGCGAGATTTCGCCCAGACCATCGTTCGCGGCAAGGATGGCAGGACCATCCCGCTCGGCCAGGTGGCGGACGTTTCGATCGGCGTGCGCAACAATTACTCGGCGGGTTGGTATAACGCCCAGCCGGCCGTCATCATGTCGGTAACCCAGGAGCCGGGCGCCAATGTCATCGAGGCAATTGACGGGGTGCGGGCCATCCTGCCGGAAATTGAACGACTCTTGCCGGCCGGGGTCCGGCTGACAATCGTTGCTGACCGCGCGCAAACCATACGCGCATCGGTTCACGACATGGAAAAGACCCTCCTGATATCGATATTATTGGTGACGCTGGTCGTGTTCCTCTTCCTGCGCCGCCTGGCGACTACCCTTGCAGCGGCTGTCGCGGTTCCGCTCTCGCTGGCGGGAACATTCGGCGTCATGTGGCTGCTGGGCTTTTCCGTCGACAACCTGTCCCTGATGGCGATTACCATTGCGATCGGTTTTGTGATCGATGATGCGATCGTCATGATCGAGAACATTCACCGCAACATGGAAGCGGGAATATCCGGCTTCGAGGCGGCCATGAAAGGCGCTCGCCAAATCGGTTTTACCGTTGTTTCCATCAGTCTTTCCCTCGTTGCCGCGTTCATTCCGTTACTGTTCATGCCAGGCATTATCGGGCGGGTATTTCACGAGTTTTCACTCGTCATTGCGGCTGCGGTGCTGACGTCCATGGTGGTTTCGTTGACGGTGACCCCGGTCCTTTGCGCCTATCATCTGCGCAACGACCAGAATCGTAAACACAATTTGTTCGACCGGGCTGTCGAAGGCGTTCTGGGTTTGATACTCAATCTGTACGCCAGATCGCTGCGGATATCCTTGCGCCATCCGTGGTTTGTGCTGCTGGTGTTTGTGGCTATCCTTGCCGCGACAGTGCAGACCTATCGCAGCACTGCAAAAGGATTTTTTCCGCGAACCGATTCAGGCACGTTGTTCGTTTGGTTTGAGGCAGGCGCTGATTCCTCTTTCAACTCCATGTTCCCGCTCGCGAAAAAGGCTGTGCAGGTCATTCTCTCCGATCCGGCTGTCGATGCGGTAGCGACCTATGTCGGTAGCGGGCTTTCGGTAAACTCGGGGCGTATGCGCATTGCTTTGAAGCCCATCGAAGCGCGCAAGATATCCGCGCGTGGCGTCGCCAATCGCTTGCGCCGCAAGATGTCGCGCATCAGTGGATTGAGCGCCTGGATATGGCCCAGTTCGGATGTCCGGGTCGGCGCGCGCCAATCCCGGTCCGTTTATCAATTCACGCTCTGGAGCGCAGACATTGCCGGTTTGATGGCGTCGGCCAGGAAGGCCGAAGAGGCCTTGAAAAAGGTTCCCGAAATCACGGAAGTCGCCAGTGACCTCGAACAGGGCGGGCTGGAGGCAAAACTGGTCATAAACCGCAAGAAGGCGGCGCAACTCGGCGTAAAAGTCAGGGACATTTCGGCGGCGTTGAGCAATGCCTTCAGCCAGCGGCAAATTTCAACGATCTACGGCGAGCGCAACCAGTACAAGGTCGTACTTGAAATACCAGCCGAACGGCGCCGGGAACCGGGAGATCTGGCCGGTCTGTTTGTCCCCGGCGCTGGCGGTGTCCAGATCCCGTTGCGTTCCATCGCCGCAGTTGAACAATCCGTCGCCACCATTTCCATTGATCACCAGGGATCCTATCCGGCGGTCACAATCACCTACGATTTGGCCGAGGGATACAAGATGGAGGCGGCGCTGAATGCCGTCGAGCGGGCGGTGCGCGGGCTGAATCTGCCTGACAATGTCCGCTCCGATTTTGCCGGCGATGCAAAAGCATTCCGGGAAAACGCCAGAAACCAGCTTTGGCTCATTCTGGCGGCATTGATTGCGGTCTATCTGATTCTCGGGATTCTTTACGAGAGCCTTGTTCATCCCCTGACGATCATTTCGACGCTGCCATCGTCGGGCCTCGGCGCCTTGATTGCGCTCAACTGGTATGACTTGGAGCTGACGCTTGTCGCCTTCATCGGCATCATCATGCTAATCGGCATCGTCAAGAAGAACGGTATCATGATGGTCGATTTTGCGATTTCCGCCGAGCGCAGCGAAGGCCTGCCGCCACGCGATGCGGTATATGCGGCGGCGCTCAAGCGGTTCCGGCCAATCTTGATGACGACGCTGGCGGCGATTTGTGGCGCATTGCCGCTCATGCTCAGCACAGGTCCCGGCTCTGAACTGCGGGTGCCGCTCGGCGTAACTGTTGTCGGCGGATTGATCCTATCGCAGCTGCTGACCCTTTACACCACGCCGTCCATTTACCTGTTGATGAGCCGGTTCACGCGTTCAAACGAGCCCAGCCGGATGCAGAAGCTGATGATGCAAGACGGACCGTCGACAGCCGCCGCCTAAAGCGGTTCAAGCCCATTCCATCGCGGCGCAAATCGCACTATTGTCCGGCGAGTTCGCGCAGCTGCCATCAGAAGGCCGCGCATATGACGGCTGGGGAGGCCTATTATCTCATGAAACCCTTTGGATTGGCCGAGCCGGGATCGTTGAGCGAAGCGCTGGCGCTGCTCGCCGAAAGCGCCGATGGCGCGGCGCGCCCGCTGGCTGGCGGTACGGCGCTGGCGTTGATGATGAAACCGGGAATTTTGCAGCCGGACCGATTGATCAGCTTGCGCAGGATCGAAGCGTGCTATTCGTCCATCGAACAGGACGAAGGCGGCGCCTTGTTGATCGGCGCGCTGACGCCCCTGCGGCAAATCGAATTGTCGGATCTGGTTCGCGGGCACGCGCCGGTAATCAACCTGGCTCTCAAGCGCTTGTCGAATGTGCGCGTGCGCAACGTTGCAACTATTGGAGGCCACCTGGCCCATGGCGATCCCCATCTCGATCTGCCGCCGGTGCTGATTGCCCTCGGCGCCGAAATTACCATTAGCGGCCCGTCGGGTGAGCGCACCATTGCGGTCGAAGACCTGTTTCGCTCGTACCTCGAAACATCGCTTGAATTAGGCGAATTGATTACCAGTGTCCGTATCCCATCCCAGGGCGCGCGCCGCGCCGCCTATATCAAGCACACGACCCGGTCCGCCGATGATTGGCCGGCTTTGGGTATCGCCGTTTCTTTGGATGTGGATGGTGAAACGATCCGCGATGCACGCGTGGCGATTGGCGCGGCGAGTGAAATTCCGTTGCGCCTGAAAAGCGTTGCGCAGGTCCTGGCGGGCAAGTCGCTGGATGACCGCGTCCTGGAGGCGGCTGGTGAGGCAGCTTCTGGGGAAACCACCGTCCATTCCGACGCCCGCGGTTCAGCGCCCTACAAGCGTGAACTGATAAAAGTGTTTACCGGCAGGGCGATCCGCAAAGCAATGGACGCAGCGGTTGGAGGGCAATCCTGATGGCGGTCTCAACATCAACGGTAGGCCATTCCTATCCGCGCATGGAAGGCAAGGCGAAAGTTACCGGGCGCGCAGAGTATACATTCAATTTGCGTTTGCCGAACATGCTGCACGCCAAGGTATGCCGCGCCAACATTTCACACGGTCGCATTGTGGCAATCGATACCTCCGCCGCCATGCTCCCTGGCGTCTTGCACATCGTGACCGCGGAAGATGTGTGCAAGGTGCTGCCGCAGCCGTTTTACGGCCCGGCTTTTCATGACCAGCCAATTCTCGCCATCGACAAGGTACGGCACTTCGGCGAACCGGTGGCCGTCGTCCTGGCCGCAGACCCGCATGTCGCCGAACTCGCCGCGCAGCGCATTCGCGTTGAATATGAAGAACTGCCGGCCGTGTTCAACGAAGTCGAAGCCATGACTTCCGACGTGATCGTCCACGAGGAATTGAAGCCGGCCGGAACTTTTGCGGACCTGAAACATCTTGCTGGCAAGCGCGACACGAACCTGTCTCTGGACTATCACCTGCGTCACGGCGATGCGGACAGGGCTTTTGCAGAAGCCGATCATGTATTCGAGCACCTGTTCTCCACGCAGCAAACCATGCATACACCGTTCGAGCCAATGGTTGCTGTCGCAGACGTACGCAATGAATCCGCGACGATTTATACATCGACCCAAAGTCCTTCATTTGTACGATTTGAGCTCGCGAGGCTGCTGGGCTGGCCCGAAACGCGAGTGCGTGTAAAGACCTCGCATCTCGGCGGCGGTTTCGGCGCGAAGGTCTATGTCAAGACCGAGGCGCTTGCGCTGGCGCTTTCGCTGATTGCCCATCGGCCCGTGCGCCTGGCGCTGACGATGGAAGAACAATTCTACACCATCACCAAGCATCCCAGCACATTCAGGATTTCCAGCGCTGTTGCAAGCGATGGCAAGGTACTCGGGCGCAAGTGCGAAGTGTGGTGGAACGGTGGCGCCTATGCCGATATCGGTCCGCGCGTTACCCAGAAGTCGGGTTTCACAGCTGCCGGTCCCTACGATATAGACAATGTCGCAATCGATTCCTACGCGCTGTACACCAATCGCCCGCCTGCCGGAGCGCTGCGCGGATTTGGTATTCCCCAATTGGTATGGGCCTACGAGAGCCATACCGACATGATCGCGCGCGAACTTGGTATCGACCCGGTTGATTTCCGGAAACGCAACATCCTGCGCAATGGCCGCCCGCAAGCCGTCGGCACCGTGGTTGAAGACGCCGAGTTTGAAGGCATTCTTGATGCTCTCGCCGAGCGGATGGGTTGGGACAAACCGTTTGACCGCGGTGCTGGCCATATCCGGCGCGGGCGCGGCGTTGCGATCGGCTTCAAGGCGTCGATTTCTCCGACAACCTCGAGTTCGATCGTCAGCGTCAACGCGGATGGGTCCTGTATCGTTTATTGCAGTACCGTGGACATGGGCCAGGGGTCCGACACGGCCATGGCTCAAATTGCATCGGAAGTGCTCGATATTCCGATGGAGAAGATCCGCGTTGTGAATCCCGACACCGACGTTACGCCGTATGACATGTCGACTCTTGGATCGCGCTCGACATTTCACATGGGTCACGCCGTGCGTCTAGCGGCCGCCGATGCACGCGACAAACTTATCGCGCTGGCCAGGGAAGTTGGTCTCCCGGAAGGGCACAACACGCCCTTGCCGGAGTTGTTCATCAAGAAATTCGGCATGAGCGCCGGCAATATCGTCGGCACGTCCAACTACATTCCGGACTACACGCCACCAAATTACGCGACCGGGCAATCGCCAAATGCCACGCCCTTCTGGATGAGCGGGGCGACGGGCGTCGAGGTCGAAGTCGATACGCAAACCGGGCAAATGCGTCTGCTTCGCATGGTCAACGTCTGTGATATCGGCAAGGCAATCAATCCGGTCGTGGTCGAAACGCAGATTTCCGGCGCGGCGGTCATGCAGATGGGTTTCACGTTGACCGAGGACATGGTTATCGAAGACGGCCAGCTCACCAATCCATCGTTGGCGGATTACAAGATTCCCGGCATATTCGACATGCCGGATTGTATGGAGAGCAGCTTCATTGATGCGGAGCAGCGCAATGGCCCGTTCGGTTCGAAAGGCGCCGGCGAATCGGGAACGTTTGGTGTATCGCCTGCAATCGCCAATGCCGTAGAGGATGCTGTCGGTGTGCGCATCGCGCATTTGCCGATCAAGGCCGAAGATATTTTCCGCGCCCTGCGCGCAAAGCAGGGACAGGAGCTCGACAATGACTGAGATCGCTGGCGAACGGCGCACTATCCGCTTCTCGTTGAACGGCCATCCGGCTGTTGCGGAGATAGGTGTTCATCAAAACATTACCGAGGTTTTGCAGGAAACCTTCGGGCTGCCTGGGTCGCGCGAAAGCTGCGGCCAGGGACTTTGCGGTTGCTGCACCGTGCTGATCAACGATCAGGCCGTTACCGGTTGCCTGACGCTGGCCGCGCTGGCGGACGGCGCCGATGTCGTTACAATTGAAGGCCTTGCTGACGGCGATACGCTCAGCCCGGAACAGGAAGCTTTCATCGAGACCGGCGCATTTCAATGCGGCTTCTGTACGCCAGGCTTTATCCTGATGACAAAGAAACTGCTGGACGAGAATCCCGATCCTGCGGACGAGGATATACGCCACTACCTGTCCGGCAACCTGTGCCGTTGCGGCGCGTATCCGGAAATCATCTTGGCGGTGAAACGGGCTGCCGCCAAACGCGGCAATGGCCGGAAGTCCGCATGAGTTGTACACAGGCGTCACGAAACTGTCGTACCGGCGCTGTATCACTATCCCCGCTGCCCTTCGCCTGCCCCCGGCGAACCCACAGGTCCCCAACCTCTGGCAGCAATTTGCGCCAGGCGAGTGATCCCTGGCGCTTTTTTTGAGGCCGGCAATGAAATTCGAACGTTTCCTCGCACTTCTGCTTGCAGGCGCGTTGGGTTCGGCGATCGCCTGGCTGTCTGCCGGCTCGAATGTATGGGCCCAGGGCAAACGGCTCGATCCGAAAACCAATCCGGTCAAATCGTTCACCTTCGCGGCGATCGGCGACATGCCGTATGAATTGCCGTCGCCGGTCGTCAAGTTCGACCGGCTCGTTACGGCAATCAACGCGGCCAAGCCTGCTTTCACGTTTCACGTTGGCGATATCTTCTCCGGCCGCACCCGGTGCCTGGAAAAGCATTATGCGTTTGTGAAGCAGCGCTTCGGGCGCTTCGAAAATGCGTTGATTTACACACCCGGCGACAATGAGTGGACTGATTGTCATCGCATGTTCGCAGGCCAGTACGATCCGTTGAACCGCCTTGATCTTGTGCGGCGCGTGTTTTTTGCCGATCCCCGGCGTTCGCTTGGCCGCAAGCCAATGAAGCTGGTTCCACAGCCGCGGGTGATGCCGCGGCACGCGCGATATGTTGAAAATCGCCGCTTTGAACACGGCGGTATCGTCTTTGTGACGGTTCACGTTGTCGGATCCCGGAACAACGCGCGCCGCGACAGCCCTGCCGCGATGGCCGAATTCCAGGCGCGCAACAAGGCCAACCTCGCCTGGATAAAAGCTGGCTTTGATCATGCGGCGAAGCGTAAAGCGAAAGGTCTGGTTTTTGCCTGGCAGGCAAATGTGCACGCCACGCCGCGATACAATCGCAATGCGCCCTATTCGCAAGCGTATACTCCGGTAATCGATGCTATCGAGGCCGGGAAACGCCGTTACAGGCAACCAGTGCTGGTAATCTCCGGCGATTTTCACCGCTTCGAAGTCGCCCCGTTTCGCAATAGTCGCCGCGTGCCAATCCAGGGCGTGACTCGGCTACAAGTTTTTGGAGCGGATCGGGTACATGGAACGCTGATAAGGGTGGATCCCACGGGCGCCCGGCGCTTCACGATCAAACCGTTGATAGTGAATGAGAACCGTTGATGTTATCAAATTTCGCGGCGGGAAAATCATCACTGGCTTGTGATATTTATGCCACTGTTTCGACGTTTTTTACCTTCAAGATCGCAATTATCGGACGCGGCGCCTCCAGGCCGCTGCCCCTTTTCAGGAAAGCCAATCGGCTCCCCCGGCCGGGTTTTTCTGCTCTTGATGCGCCGGACTGTTCCCCCCAGTCCGGCGTTTTTCCTTACAGTGCTGACTGGATCTCTTCGACAATTGCCGTTGCCGCGCCTTTCGGGTCCGCCGCCTGCGTAACCGGCCGGCCGACAACGAGATAATCGGCGCCGGCGGCAATTGCCCTGGCCGGGGTCATTACCCTTTTCTGGTCGCCGGTATCAGCGCCCGCTGGCCGGATTCCCGGCGTAACCAGAAGCGTGCCCGGCCCCAGCTTGTCGCGCATTGCGCCCGCCTCTTCGGCGGACAGGACGATGCCATGCACACCGGCGGTTTTTGCCTGCTCGGCTCGCCTCGCAACCAGGTCACGAACCCCAAGCGCATAGCCCGCTTCCTTCAAATCGTTGTCGTCGCTGCTGGTCAGGACAGTCACGGCAAGCAGTTGCAGGGAAGAATCGCCCAGCGCGCTCCGCGCGGCGGCCATGGTTTGCGGATAGGCATGAATGGTCAGGAACGTCGCGCCCATGTTCGCGACCTGCCTGGTGGCGCTCGCAACCGTATTGGGAATGTCATGCAATTTAAGGTCGAGGAAGACTTTCTTCCCCGCTGCAATCAGATCGGCGGCGAGTGGCAGGCCGCCGCCATAGGCCAGCTCCATACCGATCTTGTAGAATGTAACGGCATCGCCGAGCTCGTCGACCAGCTTGCGGGCAGCGTCCGGCGATGGAAGGTCGAGTGCAACGATCAGCCGATCGCGTGGCTCGATCTTTGTGTGAACGTCGTTTTCGCTGCTGGTCATCTATCAATCCGGGTTGTTGACGCCGCATCGAACGCGCACGCACGTTTCGCGAAGGTCTTTGTGCAGGCCATACACCTGGAAGCACCATCTATAGCGATTTGCGATTCGCGGAAATCACATTCGAGGAAATCACAAAGGCTGTGCCGCTTCTGCTAGATCGTCCAAAGGCGATTATGCCGTGAATTCCGGGTGGGCGCCCGGTTAGCGGCGTTCGCGGCGTGCGTCCCCCAATCGCCGGACAAGCGCAAGCGCCGGCTTGATATGACGATCGAGATGCTGATCAAGCCGCTTTGTTTCCCGCAATTGCGCTACGCGCAGCTCAAAATCGATACGCACGGCCTCGCGGGCGAGACGCAATTCGGTTTCGATATTGTCGCGTTTGTCGAGCAGTCCATCGCGCACCCGGAATGTCTGTTCCTTGATCCTGTCTGCACCGGCGCGCCAGCGTTTTAGCAGCTTGTTACGTTCTTCTTTCAGTGAAAAACGCTTGCGGGCCTGTTCCAGTGAGATGATTTCGCCGGCCTGTCGGTAACTCCATACCCTGGCCGGCGGTATGTTGCGCCACACCGGCGGCGATGCTTCGGCGACAAACGCGGTCTCGGCGCCGGTACCTGGCTTGCGCGGAATCGGAGACACCATGCCGTAGGTAAACTGCACGATGTTGCCCTGCGTCTCCAGCAATCCGAATGCATCTTTCAGCATCTGCAGACGATCTTCTTCTGGCCTGTTCAGGAGCGGAAGGCTCGAAACAATCGCGGCAGCCGGTGCGCAGAGTACGTCTTTCAGGGTGGTCGGCAGATCATAGGCATCGCCCTGGATAATTGTTGCGGCTGGAAACCGATCCTGCAGCAGGGCGCAGAATGCCGCGTCGTACTCAACCAGGATCAGCCGGTCCTCGGAGAAGCCGCGTTCGATCAAAGCCTGGGTTACCGGGCCGGTCCCGGGGCCTAGCTCAACCACCGGACCGGGGACCGATGGATCAGCATACCGCGCCATCATCCGGGCAAGATGTTGTCCGGAAGGAGATACGGCGCCGGTAGCTGCCGGGTTTTCGACCCATGCTTTCAAAAAGCGGGCCTCGTCTGCGAATCGTGCGTGCAGGGGTGGGCGGCCAGAAGCCTTGCGCTCGCTAGAAAACATTCCTGCAACCCTGTCGTCTGCCGGCATCGGGAATATGCGGCGAAATCTTTTGATTTTGTCTGGCCCGGCGCGTCCAAAGCGGATGCTGGCTGTGCACAAGCGGTGGCTCAAGCATTCATCAGCTGCCTGTTAACACACCAAGTGTGTCAAAATTCTGCCTGACGTCAAGATTCTGTCACAAACTTTGCTGTCTTCTGTGCACAGGGCCGCGCTTGCCGTTGCGTTGCCACCAAAAGCCGATGCCGACATCCCGTTCGAAAGCCCTTTAAATCAACGGGCTAGGGCGGGAAAGCGATCCTATGAAATCGCGAACGGCTCCGGTGATCCCGGCGGTTTAGGTACCGCTGACTTTATCGAACAGGTCTTTCATTTTGGCGAAAAAACCCGACGCTTCCGGATGCGTGCGGTTCGATGATTCTTGCTCGAATTCGTACAGCAGTTCGCGCTGGCGCTTGGTCAGGTTCTGCGGTGTCTCAACCACCGCCTGGACGTACAAATCTCCCATCTTGCGGGACCGTAGTACAGGCATTCCTTTTCCTGAAAGCCGGAATTGCCTGCCCGACTGCGTGCCTTCCGGGATTTTGACCACTGCCTCGGTGCCTTCCAGCGTGTGCAGGGTAAATTCGCCACCGAGCGAGGCCTGGACCATGGAAATGGGGACCCGGCAATACAGATCAGCGCCATCGCGCTGGAAGAATGGATGAGGCTTCAAGGCCAGAAATATATAAAGGTCCCCGGACGGCCCGCCCTGGGTTCCAGCTTCTCCCTCGCCGGAGAGCCGGATACGCGTGCCGTCTTCCACGCCGGCGGGAATGTTGACCGTCAAGGTCCGCTCGCGATTGACGCGGCCTCCCCCGGAACAGGTCGGGCATGGCGTTTCGATGGTTTGACCTTTCCCCTGGCAGGCCGGGCAGGTCCGTTCAATCGCGAAGAAGCCCTGTTGCGCCCGGACCCTTCCCGCTCCGGCGCAGGTTGCGCATGTCTTCGGTTTTGTGCCGGCCTTTGCGCCTGATCCGCTGCAATCGTCGCAGGATACCGCCGTGGGGACATTTATGGTTGTGGTCTTGCCAGCATAGGCCTCCTCAAGGCCGATCTCTAGGTTGTAGCGCAGGTCTGCGCCGCGTTCGCGTCCACCGGCCCGCGACCGTCCTCCGCCGAAGCCACCGAACAGGTCCTCGAAAATATCGGACATCGAGGATGCAAAGCCGTCCATCCCTGCCGAATTTCCGAACCCGCCCTGTTCGAATGCGGCGCTGCCATATCGGTCGTAGGCAGCGCGCTTCTGCGGATCCTTCAATATTTCGTAGGCTTCGTTGATTTCCTTGAATTTTGCTTCGGCGCTTGCATCCCCGGGGTTTCGGTCTGGATGGTATTGCATGGCCCGCTTGCGGAAGGCTGATTTCAACGCAGCGTCATCGGCATCTTCCGAAACCCCCAGCGTTTCGTACAAATTATTGTCCATAGGTTGCATCCCCGGATGCAGGAGCGCTGGTTGTACCCCGGCGCTGCATCGATTGCCGCATGGCAGAGCATTTTGACGCCCTGCCGCATGGTTCCGGCGCATTCGCGGGAGCCTCGAAAAAATCCGCTCCGGACCGGAAGGCGAAGGCCGCCTGTGCCTGGCAGCATGAATATTGCGCTGCCGCGGTATCCATCATTGCAACAGCAGGACCCGGGAAAATATCACGGATCCTGCTGTGTATTGGTGCTTCGAAGCGCACGGCGGTGCGATGCCGCCTACGCCGATTTCTTCTTGTCTTCATCATCGCCGCCGACTTCCTTGAAGTCCGCGTCGATCACGTCGTCATCGGCGTTGCTGTCAGCTGCCATGTCGGCCTGTGCGTCCGCCGCAGCCGCGGCATCCTGCTGCGCCTTGTACATCGCTTCGCCGAGTTTCATCGAAGCCTGAACGACTTCATTGGTCTTGGCCTTGATGTCTTCCACATCGTCACCTTCCAAAGCAGTCTTCAGTTCCGTGATCGCCGCTTCAATGGTGCTCTTGTCGGAATCAGCCACCTTGTCGCCAAACTCCGCCAGCGATTTCTCCGTCTGGTGGATGGCGGCTTCGCCCTGGTTCTTGGCGTCAACCAGTTCGCGGCGCACCTTGTCTTCCGCAGCGTTGGCTTCGGCGTCCTTGACCATCTTGTCGATTTCGTCGTCGGACAATCCACCCGAGGCCTGGATGCGGATCTGCTGTTCCTTGCCGGTGGCCTTGTCTTTGGCGGTTACGTTGACGATGCCGTTGGCGTCGATGTCAAAGGTAACCTCGATCTGTGGCATGCCGCGCGGCGCCGGCGGGATGCCGACCAGGTCGAACTGGCCGAGCGCCTTGTTGTCGGAGGCCATTTCGCGCTCGCCCTGGAAGACCCGGATGGTCACGGCAGTCTGGTTGTCTTCCGCGGTTGAGAAGACCTGACTCTTCTTTGTTGGAATTGTCGTGTTGCGGTCGATCAGCCGCGTGAACACACCGCCCAGGGTCTCGATGCCGAGCGACAGCGGGGTCACGTCCAGCAGCAGCACGTCCTTGACGTCGCCCTGCAGAACGCCGGCCTGGATCGCCGCGCCAATGGCGACAACTTCGTCCGGGTTGACTCCCTTGTGGGGCTCCTTGCCGAAGAAGTTGTTAACAACTTCCTGAACCTTCGGCATGCGGGTCATGCCGCCAACCAGAACGACTTCGTCGATTTCCGAGGCGTTAACGCCTGCATCCTTCAACGCCTTCTTGCAGGGCTCTACGGTCCGCTGGATCAGGTCGTCGACCAGCGCCTCGAACTTCGCCCGGGTCAGCTTCAGCGTCAGATGCTTCGGCCCGGAGGCATCGGCGGTGATGTACGGCAGGTTGATGTCGGTTTGCGCCGCCGAGGACAGTTCGATTTTGGCCTTCTCCGCGGCTTCCTTCAGGCGCTGCAGCGCCAGCTTGTCGTTACGCAGGTCAATGCCCTGATCCTTCTTGAATTCGTCGGCGAAATACTCGACCAGGCGCATGTCGAAATCTTCACCGCCCAGAAAGGTGTCGCCGTTGGTCGATTTGACCTCGAATACGCCGTCGCCGATCTCCAGGATGGAAATATCAAACGTACCCCCGCCCAGATCGTAAACCGCGATAGTGCCCGTGGTCTTTTTGTCGAGACCGTAGGCCAGCGCAGCCGCAGTCGGCTCGTTGATTATCCGCAACACTTCCAGACCGGCGATCTTGCCGGCGTCCTTGGTAGCCTGGCGCTGGGCGTCGTTGAAATAGGCTGGAACTGTAATAACAGCCTGGCTGACGGACTCTCCGATATAGGATTCGGCCGTTTCCTTCATCTTCTGCAGCGTGAATGCCGAAATCTGCGACGGAGAATATTCCTTGTCGTCCGAGCCCACCCAGGCATCGCCATTTCCGCCCTTGACGATCTTGTAGGGGACCAGGTCCATGTCCTTCTTCGTCATCGGATCATCGAAGCGCCGTCCGATCAGCCGCTTGATCGCAAAGAACGTGCGCTCGGGGTTGGTAACGGCCTGCCGCTTCGCGGGCTGGCCGACAAGCCGCTCGCCCTCGTCGGTAAATGCGACGATCGAGGGCGTAGTACGTGCGCCTTCCGCATTCTCAATGACTTTGGGCGTGGTGCCCTCCATGACCGCGACACACGAATTTGTTGTGCCCAGGTCGATGCCGATAACTTTTGCCATTCTGAATCTTCCTTCTCTTGCAGGACCACCAGACCCCGAAGCGGTCTGGCCTCGGCGGATGGTCCGGTGGCGCTCTCGCCTCGCGGATATCCACCTGGTCCCCGTTCTTGCCGGATACTTGCCAATTGGTGGCGGCACGCATGTGCTGTCCCGGCTCATATAGTGATGGCTCTGGATGCCCGCAAGACGCGCGCCGCGGGTCTTTTCAGGCTTTTCTGCACATTCTTGCGCAGCGCCGAAAGCGTTAGCGCGACGGCTCGCGAAACTGCCGGCGCCGGGCTGGCGGGACTGGTGTTTTTCCGATTATCTGGCTAAGTTGCCCGCAGCCGTCGACGCCGGAATTTGGCGATGAACCGGCGCCGCCGAGGATTGCGGAGGACGCAAGACATCATGTTGGGACGATTTGCTGTAGCGGCCACAGCCCTGGTCGGGGTGCTCGTCCTCAGTGTGCCTGTCGTGGCTCAATTCCAGTTGCCGGGCGCCCGCTTCAAACGCCCGCCAGCCACCACGCCTGATGCCGCCCCTGACGGCAACGTTTCCGCCGATACGAAGAATGAACCCACCGGGCCGACGCCGGCCAATCCGGGAAAGCCTGTGGCCTTGCAGCCGCCGGGCGAGGGCACGCTGGCAGGCCGGACGTTGCAGCACAATGGCAGACGCGGATTGATGCAACTGGGCAGGGCCGCAACCGGGCTCATCATCAAACGGCTGGTGCTGGACGGCGATGTGATTTCCAAGCCGGGCGAAACCTGCCGGATAGAAGTCAAAGGCGCTCCGTTCACGGCAAGGTTCTCCGGGTTCGACAAGGGCCTGCGCCAATACAGGGTCGAGACCCAGACCTGCCCGTTCAGTTTTGTGGTTCTCGATGGTTCGCTTATTGCCACCCACCGGAAATCCAGTTTCAGCACCGGGCTGGGTAAGGGCACGTGCCGTTTTGTGGCGCGCGACTGCAGGGGTTACCTGGCCGGTTTCTGGGGGCCCTCAGGGCGCAGTTTCAACAAACGAAATGATCGCGCCATTGAGAAAGCGCGGGGCAGTTCGGAGCGTAACGCGCGGGCGAATTTCCGCGCCTTGCTGCGCGCCAACAGTGGTGATCGCAAGGGCATTCGCGCTGTCGCGGCCGACCAGGCAGGGTTTTCTGCCCGCCGCGAGGAGCGTTGCCGCGACTTCTTGCGTGAGCATGTTCACGGCTATTGCGCCTCGCGGATCACCGAAGCGCGCGCCATCGAGCTTGGCGACCGGCTGAACAAGACGATTGCACGCCGGAATGCCGAGTTCAAGCGCAAGCAGGCCGCCCGCCGGGCCCAGCGCAAGGCCAAGGGTAAACAGCACCAGCGAAATCGCAGACGCTAGGGGATCGCAGCCGGCCGGGATTTATTCGTTGGTATCCCGCGATAGTCGTCCTATTCCTGCGCGGCCGGCGTCATCCAGCCCATCATTGCGCCGGTTGCGTCGGCAACGATGGCGATACGTCCGACCCCCGGCACATCGAATGCAGGCCGGAATACCTTGCCGCCCGCCGATTCAAGAGCGCTCACCCGCTTGTCGACGTCGTCAACCGCGATATAGGAAAACCAGTGCGGCGGTGTGCCAGCCGGGACATCTTTCGGCATCTGCATGATACCGCCAATCGGCGCCGGACCCTCGTCCTTGACGACGTGATAGACCCCTTCCGGCATCGGCATGTCTTCGTAGCGCCAGCCCAGTGTCGTGGCATAGAAATCCTTGGCCTTGTTCACATCGTGGGTCATCAATTCATTCCAGTAAAAATGTCCGTGCGTCCACATAGCTGTTTCCTCGTAGCCGGTTAATGTGACCGGTCGAGATTACCAGGCAATTGCTGTCAGGATGTGTCAGGAGCCCTGGTCTTCACGCATTGGTGATGGGCTGGTTCGCCGATTGTCCCGCTTCCCATCCCAGGATTGCCTGTTTGCGTGCCAGTCCCCAGTGATAGCCGGTCAGGCCGCCGCTGGCTCCGAGCACCCGGTGGCAGGGAACGACAAACGAGATCGGGTTTCGCCCCACCGCTGCGCCGACTGCCCGTGCTGCTTTCGGCCGGCCGATGTGTCCGGCCACATCGCGATAGGTGGCCGCCTTTCCAAGCGGTATGCGCAGCAGTGTTTCCCAGACGCGGATCTCGAAATCCGTGCCTATGAGAACGACGCGCAATGGCCGTTCCGGCCGCCATTCCCGCGGATCGAAAGCGCGCTGCACGTAATTTTCCGCGATTGTGTCATCGTTGACGAATTCGGCATTCGGCCATCGCCTTTTCATGTCGGCCAGCGCGCCATCGCGGCCGCCCGCTGCCTTGCCGGCGCCGCTTGCCTTGCCCGGCTCGGCCTTGTCATCGACCCAGCCGAGGCCGGCCAGCCCGCGTGGGCTGGCGACGGCGATGGCCTCACCGAACGGCGAATCGTGAAACCCGTAGGTCAGGGTCAGGCCGGCGCCGCCGCTCTTGTATTCCCCGGGCGACATGGCCTCGTGGGTCACGAAGAGGTCGTGCAGGCGTCCCGGTCCCGACAGGCCGCTTTCCAGTGCCGCGTCCAGGACCGATGCGGATTCGCGCAGGATGCGCCTTGCGTGATCTATGGTGACAGCCTGCAGGAATTGTTTCGGTGACAAGCCCGCCCAGCGCCTGAATACGGCGGTAAACTGCGATGCCGACAGGCCGACATGCGCAGCGATGTCGGCAATTGGTGGCTGCACTTTCCAGTTTTCTGACAGGTATTCTATGGCCTGGCGCACCCGCTCGTAGTCAGTCCGGTGGCCACAGGCGCTGGCGATGTTTTCTACATTGTCGATCATGCAGCAAATATGATTGCGTTTCTTTGTTTCCGCCACCCGGAAACGCTTATATGGCAAAAGCAATTGGGTGCAACCGAACGAGTTGTCAGGCCGTCGCGGCTTTATTCAGACCGCGGTGACTTCCGCGGGGGGCTAGCGCAACGGCGGCGCGTACAGGATTCCTCCCTGGTTCCACAATTGGTTCAGTCCGCGCGGAATCGCGAGCGGGGAATTGGCGCCGACGTTTCGTTTGAAAATTTCACCATAATTGCCAACTGCCGCAACGGCGCGCATTGCCCACGCATTATCAAGTCCGATAAGTGTCCCGAAATTGGCTTCCCGGCCGTTGAAGCGCCGGATAATCGGCTTCGTGGACGCGGCAGTTTCTTTCAGAGTTGCTTTGGAAATCCCCAGCTCTTCGGCGTTGATCAATGCGAAGTTCATCCACTTCACGATATTGAACCAGGTCAGGTCATCGCTGCGCACCAGGGGACCGAGCGGTTCCTTCGAGATTACGTCCGGCATGATCATCGCATCGCCCGGCTTTTTGAGTTTCAGGCGTTCGGCAAACAGGGCGGACTGATCCGCCGTCAGGACATCGCACTTGCCGCTATCCAGATGGGCCTTTGCTTCCGCTAGGTTTGCGACGGCAATTTCCTTGTATTGCATGGAATTGACGCGGAAATAGTCCGCGAGGTTCAACCGGCTCGTGGTTCCCGATTGCACACAAATGCTCGCACCATTCAGTTCAAGGGCTGAGGTGATCTTGGGCCTTCGCAGCACCATGAAACCCTGCCCGTCATAATAATTTACTCCGACAAACAGCAGGCCGAGTTTCGCTTCCCGCTCAAATGTCCAGGTCGAATTGCGGGAAAGCACATCCACTTTCCCGCTTCGCAACGCCCGAAATCGATCGGTCGCCGACAGTGGAATGTAACGTACCTTGTTCGCATCATTGAATATGGCAGCCGCAAGCGCTTTGCAGAAGTCGACGTCGAAGCCGGACCATCTGCCTTGTTTGTCCTTGTCGGAAAACCCTTTCAGTCCTTCGCTGACACCGCAATTGATAGTGCCACGGCTCTTGATCGTTCCAAGGGTGGAGGCCTGTGCACCTGCGTGGACGGCGACGGTAAGGCACAAGGCGGGCATGAGGCGTAAAAATGTGCGGTAATGGGAATTGTTCATGGTTGAAGCCTTGTTTTCAGCAGCGTCGTTTCGAGGTTCAGGGTGCCGGTGCATGGCGAACGATGACGCGTGTGCCGACAGGAACGCGCGAGTACAAATCGATGACGTCTCCATTGGCCAAGCGAAAGCATCCTGACGAAATCGCATGGCCAATCGTTTCCGGCTGGTTGGTTCCATGAATACGGTAGACTGTTCTGCCCAGGTACAGCGCCCGCGAGCCCATGGGGTTGCCTGGCCCACCTGCCATGAAACGTGGCAAATAGGGTTGGCGCTTGATCATTTCAGGTGGCGGTGTCCAGTCCGGCCATTCCGATTTGCGGGTCACACGCACCATCCCGGACCATTGGAAACCCTCGCGGCCGACACCGATTCCGTAGCGGAGGGCGCGGCGATTGGGCAGCACCAGATACAGGAATCTCTCGGACGTATGGACGATCAAAGTTCCCGGCTTGTGATTGGTCCGAAAATAGACAAGTTGGCGCCGGTAAGGGCCCGAGGTTATGACAACTTCCTTGGTTGAAACGCGCCCTGGCTGATCGGCGATCTTCATCGTTTCGCGCATGGCGGCGCGGGATGCTGCCTGAGACCAGGCCGGATTGGCTGAAAGCAGCGGCGACAGCAAAACGATAGCGCAGAATGAAAGCAGACTTGAACGCGAAATACGAAGGACGGGCATCGGGAAACCTTGTTCCGGTTTGAAAGTTGATTGCAGAAATTCGCAAACAGGGTCGCCTGCTACGCCTGCCCTGGGCAGCGCACGTAGATGTAAATTCCGTAGCGGGTGTGAATATCCGGGTTGACGAATTTCAGCCGGAATTTCTCGTTCGAATGCGAGATGAACTCCCGGTCCTGATCATGGCCGGGAGGAGCGTTGAAACCAAGATATGTCTTCCCCTTCGGGCCGGCCTTGGTGGTCAATTCGTAAAGTTTGGAATCATCGGCCACATGCATCATCACACCATCGGTCGGACCCTTCTTGATTTCATAGGGTTGACGGCAATGGGCGCGGGCCATCGCTTCGGTACGTTTCAGATCTTCTTCCTTGCGATAGGAGGCAACACCCCATTTGCCTACAAGACTCGCGACCGAACCGGTCGCTGCAGTGTACGCCGTTGCCCGTGGCTGTGGAGTGTCTGCTACCGGTCCGAAACAACCACCCAGTAACAAGGCTGTTGCTGCCGCAATCAGGCCGCTTGTACGCATGTTCCACTCTCCTGACGGCAATGCGCGCCGCCTGTCACGCGATAAACTTGCTGGCCGGTCCCGCAAATCAAACACGCCGGCCAGCGATATTGTGTCGCTGGAAGCGCTGGCCCAAAATCGCCGCACGCGAAAATCATTCCATCACATTGAAACCAACGTGGTGTCCTTATTTAAATCAAATAGATAATCGCAGATAAATCAACCGCAGTGCGCTTTGCGTGCATCTTTGCCGTCACTTGCCAGGCAGTGGTGGCAGCGTTTCCAGTTCCTTGGCGTAGGCATTATCCATGTCCGGTTTCAGCCCGTACCTTGCAAGCGCATCGGAGAACATCTGGCGCACTGCGGGGGCTTCATCGGCATAGTCGATTTGCAGGCCGCCGAGACGGCGGCTGATCCATGACATCGGCACGCCCTGCGCGTTGCGCGGCGAAGAATGTTTGAACGCCAGATAGCGCGCCGGCTTGTCGCCGGAGTTGAAATGCTGGTGGAACCAGGCGTTCGGCGGCACGATCAGCGAACCGGGTTTCCAGTCGAAGCGCCTGGGCTCATCGCCCTCCGGCCACATCAGCGAATAGCCTTCGCCCGACAGCACGATCACATGCGCACCGGCATTGTGGGCGTGCGCCTTTTTGTAGGTGCCGACCGGAAACTGCGAGATATGGCTCGCCATTGTTCCGCGGGCCATATTGAAACGGACATGGCCGCTACCCGCGCCCCGCTCCTTCGATTCAAATAGCGGCAGGTTGACCGCATCCGGGACGAAGTTGGTAATCAGCTTGAAGCCGGCCCGCTCGCTCTTTGGTGCAAAATAATCCGGTTCTCCGTTGAACCGGCTGGTGAAATCGTGCGCGTGGCCGAACACGAAATCCGGATCTCCATAAAGATTCAGAACCCACGGTGCAAAGGTTGTTGCAACGTAGCGCGCCGCATCCTGGCCCGAACCGTTGAAATGCTGATGATGGCAATTGAGAGGAATGGCGAAGATTGCGCCTTCTTTCCACTCGAAAGTTATTGTCTTGCCGGCGTCGTTCCAGATCGAAGTTGATCCGCGGCCGGACAATATCAGCACCATTTCCTCGAACAACTGGCGGCGCGGCGCCAGCTTGCCACCCGGTGCTATTTCGCAGACGTAACAATCATTGGTGTTGCGGGAATCATCGTGGTTGATGATCACGCCCTTGCCGCCCCGCGCTGCCCAGGGCTTCAAATCGACGGCGCGCAGGTCGGCAATGTAGTTGGCCGGGATGATGTCGAGGCCCTGGTCCCGCACCCATTTGTAATAGGGCGTATCGACTTCGGTTTCGAACTTCTTGGCAAGGTCCTGGTTGACCAGCGGGGCTGCAAACTGGCTCATGCCGTCCTTCCCGGTTTTAGTTCCCTTCTCCCAAGGGGAGAAGGGGTTTATCCCTCCCGCGCGGGTCCTAAGCCGCTTTGTCCGGCAGGCTTTCCTTTTCCTGCTCGTAGGCGCTGGTCATAGCGGTCTGAAGACCGTTCTTGGCAAGCTCGGCCTCGAACTCGGCGCGAATGTTCGGATCTTCGTCGGCGTAATCGATCTGGTCGCCGCCGACACGCTTGGATATCCACGCCTTCGGCACACCCTGGGCGTTGCGGATGGCGACGCCCTCGTGTTTGAACGCCAGGTAGCGCGCCGGGCTGTTGCCGGTGTTGAAATGCTGGTGGAACCACATGTTCGGCGGCACTACCATCGTGCCGACTTCCCAATCGTAGCGCTGCGGTTCCTCGCCCTCCGGCCACATCATCGAATAGCCTTCGCCGGACAATATGATGACGTGGGCGCCGGGGCCGTGGGCATGGCCCTTCTTGTAGGTGCCGATCGGGAATTGCGAGATGTGGCTGTTCATCGAGCCCTTGGCCATGTTGAACCGGATGTGCCCGCCACCGGCGCCGCGCTCCTTGGCGGTGATCAGCGGCAGGTTGACCGCGTCCGGCACGAAATTGGTCACCAGCTTGAAGCCCTGCTGCTCACCCTTGGCGGAGAAATAATCCGGCTCGCCGTTGAAGCGGTCCTTGAAGTCGTGCTTCGTGTTGAACACGAATTCGGGGTCTTCGTAGAGATTGATGGTCGGCGGCGCATTGGTGACGGCAACGAAGCGCGCTGGTTGCTGGCCCGAGCCGTTGAAGTGCTGGTGATGGCAGTTCAACGGAATGGCGAACAGCGCCCCGGCCGTCCACTCGAAGGTGATCTTGTCGCCGGCATCGTTCCAGACCGATGTTGAACCGCGGCCTTCGAGCACCAGGATCATTTCCTCGAACAGCTGGCGCTGCGGGGCCAGCTTGCCGCCGGCGGGGATCTCGCAGACGTAGCAATCGTTCGATGTGCGCGAGGCCTCGTGGTTGACATATATTCCCGAGCCGCCGCGCCGCGCCCAGGGCTTCAGCTCCACCGTGCGCAAATTGCGGACGTAATGGGCGGAGATGATGTCGAGCCCCTCGGCCGCGACCCAGCGCTCATAGGGGGTCTCTTTCTCGGTGGCGAATTTTTGGGCGAGTTCGTCGGATACCTTTGCGTCCTTGGCCATGGGCGGTACGTCCTTCCTTTTGATAATTCCTCCGCCGGGGGCTCGCTAGCTAGTGGCGCTGCGGCGCTTCCCGGGCGCAATTATGCGTAACATGCCGGTATTAATCCAAGCCTTGCGGCTCGGCAATGGTTCCAGCCGCCCGCAATGCGATTTTGGGTTTTGGCCGATCGCGTGTCAGCAACAGGATTGTGATTGCCGGGCACAAAATTGCGCTATCTATGGAGGCGGGACCATGTCGATTCGGGCAAAGATCGGTCCCCGGAGGCGATTCGCATGAGCGCAGCAGAAGACTATCGCGGCTTTTCCAACATTGAAGCGGAAATCGCCCTGATCCAGCGGCAGGTCGCGGCCTGCACGCTGATCCTGAACCGGGAAGGCATTCTCGGCTATTCCGGCCATGTCTCGGCGCGGTTGCCCGACACCAATACGTTCGTCATCCAGCCGATCGACACGCCGCGCTCGGATCTGACGCCCGAAGAGCTGATCACGCTCGATCTCGATCTCAACATTCTGGATAATCCGGGCGGCGAAAAACCGCCGGCTGAAACGGTGCTGCATGCGGAAATCCTGCGCGCCCGCCCCGACATCAACTCGGTAGCGCATTTCCACCACGACTTGGCGAATTCCTTCACCCTGATTGAGGGCGGGGCGCTGGTCCCGGTCAAGAACCACGCCATCCGCTGGCGAAATGGCATGCCCGTGCATCCCGATCCGGCCCACGTCGCCCACAAACACCAGGGTGAAGCGGTGGCGAAGACACTTGGCGCCTGCCATGCGATGCAGATCCGCGCCCACGGCCAGATAATAACAGGTGAAAGCGTCCCGGCGGTGCTGACCGATAGCGTGCATTTCGTTGAAAACGCCCTTGCGCAATACAATGCCCAGGCGATCGGTACGCTGAAGCCCCTGTCGGAAGCGGACATGGACAGTTTCGCGCGAGAATTCAAACGCCCGCGCCATATCAACAAGGTCTGGCGCTATTACACCGGCAATATTCGCAAGGCCGGAACAATCCCGGCGGACTGGGAACTGGGCTAGGCGTTTCTCCTCGCCTCTATCGCGTCCCAGATATCCTGCGCCAGGTCGCCGCCGCCAAGGTTGGCGATGGCCCGAAGCCCCGTCGGCGATGTCACGTTGATTTCGGTCAGATTGCCGTCGATCACGTCGATGCCGACGAAAATCAGCCCGCGCTTCTTCAACTCCGGCCCGATCGTATCGCAGATTTCCTGCTCGAGATCGGACAGCTGCGTATCCTTTGGTGACCCGCCGCGCACCATGTTGGAGCGAATGTCGTTTTCCGCCGGCACGCGATTGACCGCACCGCGCGCCACGCCGTCGACAAGGATGATGCGCTTGTCGCCCTTGGTTATCTCCGGCAGAAATTGCTGGATCACCCAGGGTTCGCGGAACGTGGTGGCGAACATGTCGAAAAGTGAGCCGAAATTCGGGTCTTTCGCCGCCAGTTTAAATACCGCCGATCCGCCGTGACCGTGCAGCGGCTTCATGACAATCTCGCCGTATTCGGAACGGAAAGCCTCGATCTCGCTCTTGTCCCGGGATATCAGCGTTGGCGGCATGAGCTGCGGGAATTTCAGCACGAACAGTTTTTCCGGCGCGTTGCGTACGCTGGCCGGGTCGTTGACCACCAGCGTGTCGGGATGAACCATCTCCAGCAAATGTGTCGAGGTTATATATGCCAGGTCGAACGGCGGGTCCTGGCGCAGCAGCACGACGTCCACGTCGCGCAGGTCTGTGCGTCTTGCTTCACCCAGGCTGAAATGATCGCCGTGAACGTCGCGCACGCTGAGCTGGCGCAACGGCGCAACGACCTTTCCGGCCGACAGGCTCAATTCGTCTGGTCGGTAGTAATGTAACTGATGCCCGCGTGATTGCGCCGCCAGCAAAAGCGCAAAGGTCGAATCCCCGGCGATGTTGATATTTTCGACCGGGTCCATCTGGACCGCGACACGTAAGGGCATGGAAAGACTCCCGAAATTCATCTGTTGCCGGGAACACCGGCCGCTTGTTTGCCAGGGGGCGAGAGGACACCATGGTCCGCAACGCTTTTCCGATCCCGTCTTGTCATGCTGTAGCGAAAATAATCCGCTGCAGGCTTGGATATATGGAGGGCATGACCGGCGAGAATTAAGCCTTATTTCATCTTTGTAAAGCCATACTGGCGGCAATTCCCATGCGTGTATCTGGATTTGCAATGTCAAAGCTTTCGATTGGCAGGTTCCTGTTCGCCAAGCAGCTTATTTTCCTTGCGCTGGTCGGTAGTGTCGGCATTGTCGGAGCCTATTATTCCTGGGAATTGGCGGTCGCCGCGGAAACGATTGCCGCTGCGGCCGCCGGCGCGACAAGGGCGAAAGCGCTTGAGCTTCAGGCGCTTTCCGAGTTTTTGTTCCTGATTTCGTTTGGCGGTACATTGGTGGGGGCAGCGCTCGTTGTCGGTGTTTCCCTGCCATTGATGCACAGGCACATCGCGGCGCCGCTGAAACGCCTTTCCGCCAGAATGGTTAGCCTGGCCGATGGCGACACAGAATCCGAAATTCCAGAGAGCGGCCGGCAGGATGAAATCGGCAAGATCGCAAGCGGATTGGCGATTCTGCGCGACGCTGTACAGCGGAACGTCGAATTGGTCGCGAAGATCCACAACAACGATGCAACGCTGGCGAAATATCACCAGAATGCCCGGATGCTCTCCACCGTGGAGGAGTTCAGTTCAAGCCTGCGTGAAATGGCCAGTCATCTTGAAGATGTCATGAGCCAGCTGACGCGTTCTTCACGCGCGCTCGATACCTCGTCGAGCACGGCGAAAGAAAGCTCTGCGCAGGCCATCGCATCGTCCGGGCAGGCGACAGAGGACGTATCGGCAGTGGCCCTGGCCTCGGAGGAGCTGCAGCAGTCGATTGCCGAAATCGACCGCCAGGTTTT
Source organism: uncultured Beijerinckia sp. (assembly GCA_964615275.1). Taxonomy (GTDB): domain Bacteria; phylum Pseudomonadota; class Alphaproteobacteria; order Rhizobiales; family Beijerinckiaceae; genus Terripilifer. Next base: position 28,123 of record CAZTMN010000030.1, read on the forward strand.
GCAGGCCACGCAAATCGTTGCCGGCGCCGTTGAAGAGACCGAAAAATCGGCTTCGAACATGTCGAACCTTTCCTCCAGCGCCCAGCGTATCGGCGACATTATTGAATCGATATCGCGGATCGCAGCGCAAACCAACCTTTTGGCCCTGAACGCCACGATCGAGGCCGCCCGTGCCGGCGAAGCGGGGCGGGGTTTTGCCGTCGTCGCGCAGGAGGTAAAGGCGTTGGCGAGCCAGACCGCAGCGGCGACCGCCGACATCTCCGGTCAGATTGCGGACATTCAGGACGCCACGCGGAGTTCCGTTGAGGCGATCGAGAGCATCCAGGGCAAGATTATCGAAGTCGAGCATATCTCGTCGATTATTGCCTCTGCAATCCACGAACAGGCATTGTCGACACGTGAAATTGCACGCAATGTCCAGTCCGCCGCTGATGGCACCAGCGCCATGGCCGCCAGCGTTCACAGCGTGGAATCGTCTGTCGCCGACACCAGCCAGGGCGTTGCCCAGGTTGTGATCCTCATCGACGATCTCGACAAGATGGCGGCAAAACTCCGCAAGGGCGTTGAAGACCTCGGCCAGACCCTGGAAGCGGCCTGATCGATCCCGGCGCCGGACAGATCAACGGCAATTTTCCGCTCGAGTTTCAAATCGGCGTTGCGCCCGGTATGGGTCTGCTGCAAACTGCCTTGAAACGAACAAGGTCCGGGGGCGTCGATGATCGATCCTGTCCAGCTGTATTGCTGGCACTTCATGTCTTATCCATATCTCGCCCCCGACTTTGACGAGACCCAGCCAACCGGCTGGGTAACCGTGCCGAACAGCCTCTGGGACAAGCAGCGTTCGCGCGGGCTCTACCAGCAATACATTGATCAGCTGGCCTATGCCGATGAACTTGGATTCGACGGCATGGTGCTGAACGAGCATCACCAGAATATCTACGGGTTGATGCCCTCGCCCAATATCATCGCCGCGGCGCTGACGCAGAAGACCGCCAACGGCAAAATTGTCGTGTTGGGAAACCTGCTGCCATTGCATGCCAACCCGCTCCGTGTCGCCGAGGAATACGCCATGCTGGACAACATGTCCGGTGGCAGAATTATAGCTGGGTTTGCGCCGGGGTCGGGGCCGGAGACATTCAACTACGATTCCGATTCCGCATCATCGCGCGACCGGTTCTGGGAATCGGTTTCGCTCGTTCAGCAAGCCTGGACGAGGGACGGGCCGTTTGCATTCGAGGGACGGCATTTTCCGCTTCGTTATGTCAATCCGTGGCCGCAACCGGAGCAGGAGCCGCACCCGCCAATCTGGATTCCTGGCGCCCGTTCCAAGGACACGCTCGTCCAGATCGCAAAGAACGGTTATTGCTATTTCCTGTCGTCACGTAGTCATGGGCGCGGAACAGCGATCGCCAGGGAGCGGTTCAGCAGCGTGCTGGAAGAGCATGGCGATCGTTACCTGCCCGAGCGCATGGGCATATTGATGTCGACCTATGTGTCGGAGACCGATCGCCAGGCGCAGGAAGAGGCGCATGAGGGAATATGGTATTTCCTCAAGAATTGTTTGAAGGGTCATCAGCGGCGCGTCGGGCGTCAGCTCACGTTCGGTCCTGGCGTGCCCTATATACCCCCGCATGAGTTCCGGGCCTATCTGGAAAATTCCGACCCGACGACGCCCTTGCTGGGTGACACCGAAGACTGGGATGATCTGGATCGCTCGGGATCGATCATTACTGGCTCGCCGGAAACGGTCTACCGGAAGTTCATGCAAATTATCGAAGCGGCTCCCGTCGGTCATCTGCTGATCCAGTTTCACATGGGCAACATGCCCGACGAGTTGGCGCGCAAGAGCATGCGGTTGTTCTGGACGGAAGTTGCACCCCGTTTGAAACAGGCAACCGGAAAGTTGTTCAACGAGAAATTCAAGGCCATGGCCTAGATCGCGGCGTAGTGACGACAACGCCCCGACGGGCGGTGCGGGAGGAATGTGTATGGCGGGCAGGGTTGTTCAGGCAGCGGGGCGCGACATTGCCGTGTTGGAAGCGGGGTCAGGTGATCCGTTGATTTATCTGCATGGCTACGCCGATGTTCACGGGGTCGCCGGGGAGTTCCTGCCGTTTCATCATGCGTTGGCCAACGGCCGCCAGCTGATCGCGCCGGCGCACCCCGGCTGCAATGGCAGTTCGGAACTGTCAGACGGCCATTCGCCGGAGGATTACGTTTTTCATTTCCTCGAATTTTTTGACGCCCTGGGCCTGAAGGCGTTCGACCTCGTCGGACATTGCGCCGGCGGCTGGCTGGCGGCGGAAATCGCGGTACGCCATCCTGAAAAAGTCAACCGGCTTGGGCTGATCGGCGCATCGGGCCTGTTCATTTCCGGCGAGCATATCGGCGACGTCTTCATGCATTCGCAACCCGAGCGCGGCGTGCATTACACCAGCTTGCGGCATATGCTGTTTTCTTCGAGCGATGCGGAACTGGCGCTGCGCTATTATCCCGATGGCCGCGGCGACATAGATGAAGAAGTGCGCCGCTATGAGATGCTGCGCTTCGGTTCCTTTGTAGGTTTCAAGCCGCCGTATTTTTACAACCGCACGCTGATCGATCGGCTCTATCGGGCGGCGATGCCGTCCCTGGTGGTCTGGGGATCAGAAGATCACATGGTGCCGCTCGCTCACGCCGAGGCCTATGCCGCGCGGTTGCCGGGGGCCGGTGGCGCAGTTGTATTGGAAGGTGCAGGTCACGCCGTGCACCTGGAAGCGCCGGATGCAGCGGCCGAAGCGTTTTCCGCTTTTCTGGCGCCGTGAACTGACCGTCCCTTGCGCCTTGGTCCGATTCCCCGCTACCCGGCCAGCGCCTGAACCATGGCCTCACGGCCGTGCGGTTCGTTGAAGTTGATGCCTTCCGGGCCTTTCGGGATCGTACCCAGCGGATTGACGCGCGCGCCGGACCAATACCCGCCCTTGATCGCCTCCGGATACACGAGATCGGCAACGCCGGGTTGTTGATACAAGTCCCGTGTATATGGCCAAAGGTGTTCGTAATCGCGCAACCGCTTCTTGTTGCACTTGAAGACGTAGTGGTAGGCGTTGTCGAACCGCGTGAGCGTCGGAAAAGCCCGCCAGTCCGCCTCGGTAATTTGATCGCCGCACAGGTAGCGCTGTCGCGAAAGAATGTCGTCCATCCGGTCCATCGCCATGAACACGTCGTCATAGGCCTGCTCATAGGCGGATTGTTCGGCGGAAAAACCGGCGCGGTAAACACCGTTGTTGAAATTTGCGTAGACGAAGTCGTTCATCGCATCGATCTCGCTGCGCAAGTGTTCCGGGTAATAGTCCGGGGTATCAGGCGCGAGCCCGTCGAACGCGGAATTGAACATGCGCACGATCTCGGACGATTCATTGGACACAATCGTTCGGCCTTCTGAATCCCACAAGGTCGGCACGGTGACGCGGCCGGTAAACGAATTGTCGGCGAGCGTGTAAATTTCGTGCAGGTATTTCAGTTTGTGGTCCGTGCCGGGAACAACGTGCTCGCCGTCGTTGTACGCATATCCCTGGTCGCCGAGGCCGACGATCGTCAGGCTGACGAAGTCCTACAGTTTCTTGAGACCGCGCATCAGCAGCGTGCGGTGCGCCCAGGGGCAGGAGCGCGTGATGTACAGGTGGTAGCGGCCGGCTGCTGCAGGAAAACCGGAGGAGCCGTCAGCCGTAATGAAACTTCTGAACGGGGAAACGTGGCGTTTGAACGAGCCTTTGTATTTCGGCCCGTCGTCATCGGTCCACCGGCCATCAACAAGCATGCCCATTGCAAAATTTCCTGTAATTGAGAACGCGGTGGTCTGCCGCCACCGCGTGGAAGAGCCGCGCAATTCCGTCAAACTCAATTCAAGCTAGCCGCCGACATTGAATGCTGCAAGCGCCGCCATGTTCACGATATCGGAATCCTTGGAACCGAGCGGGACGATCTGGATAGGCTTGTCCAGGCCGACCAGCATGGGCCCGATAAGCGTGGCGCCGCCCAGTTCCTGCATCATGTTTGTGGCGATCGATGCGGAGTGGAATGCCGGCATGATCAGCACGTTGGCGGTGTCAGACAACCGGCAGAACGGATAGGCCTGCATCTTGTCGCGGTTGAGGGCGACATCCGCCGCCATTTCCCCATCATATTCAAAGTCGAGCCGCTGGCGGTCGAGAATTCGAACCGCTTCCTGCACATGCCGCGTGCGTTCGCCGGGCGGTTGTCCGAAGGTCGCGAATGCGAGCATGGCCACGCGCGGCCTGTACCCGAGCCTGCGGGCGACGCCAGCCGCTTCCACGGCGATTTCGGACAAGTCCTGCGCATTCGGCAGTTCGGTTATGGCTGTGTCGCCAACGACCACGGCACGGCCGCGGGTGACGAGCAGGGATACGCCCATCAGGCGATGCCCGGGGCGGGTGTCAATGACAAGCCGGATATCCTCCAGGGCGGTTGAGAAGTTGCGCGTGACGCCGGTCACCATTGCATCGGCATCGCCGAGCGCCAGCATGGCCGAGGCGAAGGAATTGCGGTCCTGGTTGATCAGGCGCTGGCAATCGCGCAGAAGATAGCCTTTTCGCTGCAGCCGCTGGAACAGGTATTCCGTATAGGCCATGTTGCGTTTCGACAGGCGTGCGTTCTGGATTTCCACGCCGGAAGGCAATTCGACCCCGGCGGCAGCGGCATTCTCGCAAACCAGGTCCTCGCGTCCTACGAGGATTGCCGTGCCGAGGCCCTGGTTGACGAACGAAGCTGCCGCGCGAATGACCTGTTCTTCTTCGCCCTCGGCAAAGATAACCCGCTTTGGCGACCGCCGGACCCGCTGGAATACGGTCTGCAAGGCCCCGGCTACCGGGTCGCGCCGCGCGTTGAGGGCATGCTCATAGACCTTCATGTCCGAAATCGGCTTCATCGCAACGCCAGAGTCCATGGCCGCTTTTGCCACCGCCATGGGCACCACGCTGATCAGCCGGGGATCGAACGGGGCGGGAATGATGTATTCCCGTCCGAATTGCGGACGCGCACCCTGGTAGGCCAGCGCCACTTCATCGGGCACGTCCTCTTGGGCGAGTTGTGCGAGCGCTTCAGCTGCCGCGATCTTCATTTCCATGTTGATCGTAGTAGCATGAACGTCGAGTGCGCCGCGGAAAATATACGGAAAGCCAAGGACGTTGTTGACCTGATTTGGGTAATCGGAGCGGCCGGTGGCCATGATCACATCGTCACGTACGGCTGCAGCCTCCTCGGGCGTAATCTCCGGATCAGGATTGGCCATTGCAAAGATGATCGGGTCTTTCGCCATGGATTTGACCATGTCGGCGGTCAGCGCTCCCTTGACCGAAAGACCAAAGAAGATGTCCGCGCCGACCATGGCGTCGGCCAGCGTCCGCGACTTGGTAATGACCGCATGGGCCGACTTCCACTGGTTCATGCCTTCGGAACGGCCCTGGTAGATCACGCCTTTCGTGTCGCAGAGCGTCACGTTCTCCGGTGCGAACCCCATTGCCTTGATCAGGTCGAGGCACGCGATTCCGGCTGCCCCGGCGCCGTTGCAGACCAGCTTGGTTTCCTTGATGTCCCGGCCGGTCAGCTTGATTGCATTGAGCATGCCGGCCGCGCTGATGATTGCTGTGCCGTGCTGATCGTCATGAAAGACCGGAATGTCCATCAGCTCGCGCAGACGCTGTTCAATGATAAAACATTCCGGCGCCTTGATATCTTCAAGGTTGATCCCGCCGAATGACGGGCCCATGAGCTTTACCGCATTGATGAATTCGTCCGGGTCCTCGGTATCCAGTTCGAGGTCGATGGAATCGATGTCCGCGAACCGTTTGAACAATACCGACTTGCCCTCCATGACTGGCTTGGATGCAAGCGCCCCCAGATTGCCCAGCCCGAGAATGGCCGTGCCATTGCTGATCACCGCGACGACATTTCCGCGCGAGGTGTAGTCGAAGGCCGTGGCCGGCTCCTTCGAGATTTCGATAACCGGCACGGCGACCCCTGGCGAATAGGCCAGCGACAGGTCGCGCTGGGTCGCCATCGGCTTGGAGGAAATGATTTCAATTTTGCCGGGCCGTCCCCTGGAATGAAAATCAAGCGCTTCCTGGTCGGTGATAAGCCGGCGGTTCGCCGGTTTGGACGTATCCTCGGGCATACTTAATACTCATGTACGCGTTTACTGATCGTTTACTTTACCATGCCGGGGCCCTGCCGCAACGCGGACAAGCGCGAAACCGGCGCAAAGGCGGGTATTTGGGTGCGATTGCGGTCGTTATGGTTAATACGGCGCGTCACCGGCTATGACCGTCCGGTGCATTAACCGGACATCTGGATAGGTATAGCCGCCAGTGGCGCGATGAATGACACAGCGGTTGTCCCACATCACAAGGTCATTGTCGCGCCAGTGATGGTAATAGACGAATTCGGGCCGCGTCTGATGCTCGAAGAGAAAATCCAGGATCGGATCTGCTTCCTCTTCGCTTATGCCCTCAAGACCGATGGTGAAACGCTGGGAGACGTAGAGCGCCTTCTTTCCCGTGACCGGGTGGGTGCGGATGGCCGGGTGCAGGGCGTCGGGAATGGCGAGCTGCTCGGTATATTTCTCCTGTGCATCAGGCCGCCGTTCTGACGCGGCGACGCGCTTGTTCTTGAACTTGCTGACCGCCTGCACCGCACGCACGTTTCCCAGCTTGCCCTTGATATCCTGCGGCAGCGCCTCGTAGGCGGCATACATGTTGGCAAATCCTGTATCGCCGCCCTCGTTAGGGTTTTTCAGCGAATACAGGATCGTCGCCATGCTGGGCAGCGGCCGGTGCGAGGAATCGGTATGCCAGAAGTCGCCCGCATCGATCAGCCCGACCGGTGTCCCATCAGCCTTGATATCATTGGACAATACCAGAATTTGCGGATGCTCGGGCAGGATATAACGCGAGTTGAGCTGGTCTTCGAGCGCGCCAAACCGTTCGGAAAAGGCAATCTGGTCGGCGGGCGACAGGTGCTGATCGCGGATCGCCAGCACCTGGTAGTCGTAAAACGCCTGCAGGATGGCGGCGAAATCCGCGTCGCTGACCGGTTTGGAAAAATCCGCACCGATAACCTCGGCGCCCATGTTCGCGCTTAAAGGCTTGATCTGGATAGGCATGAACCGCTCTTCTCGTGCTGTGTGAGACTGCGCAATCACCGTTACCGAATATGCCAACTGCAGCCGCGCCGGGCAACCGGGCATAATGCGCCGCCGTTGGGGGCCGATCCGGCAAGGGCTTTGCCGTCGTGGCCGGCCGATCTTGGCGGTGGATGACGCCCTTGCGGACCCATGCCACTCGTGCAATGGCCGGCAGGCTTTGCTATGGATTGGCGATGTGCTCGACCCTGCCCGCAGTAACGCCTGACACCGGAGATCAATCCCCCGGCGTATCGCCCGCGGGTGCAGGCGCTGCCGGGAAGAAAAAGCGGGTTGCAAGGAAGGCCGCCGATCCTGACCGCGTCACGCCGATGATGGCGCAATATATCGAGATCAAGGCGGCCAATCCGGATTCGCTGCTGTTTTACCGGATGGGCGATTTCTACGAAATGTTCTTCGAGGATGCCGAAGTCGCCAGCCGGGCGCTCGGTATCGTGCTGACCAAGCGTGGTAAGCACAGCGGGCAGGACATTCCAATGTGCGGCGTACCGGTCGAGCGAGCCGACGATTATCTCCAGCGCCTGATCGGGCTGGGACATCGTGTGGCTGTCTGCGAACAGACCGAAGACCCGGCCGAAGCGAAGAAGCGTGGCGCCAAGTCGGTCGTGCAGCGCGACGTGGTGCGCCTGGTCACGCCCGGAACGATTACCGAGGATCGCCTGCTGGAGCCGGGACGCGCCAATGTTTTTCTGGCGATTGCACGGGTGAGAATGACCGATGTGGAATGGTCCTACGGTCTTGCAGGCGTCGATATCTCAACCGGGGCGTTTTCCGTTTTGGATGTTCCCGAGCAAGCTCTTGCCTCGGCGATTGCGCGTCTGGAGCCATCTGAAATTGTCGCCGGGGAAGCCATCTGCGCAGACCCCGCACTGGGCGAATTGATCCGCGGCTTTGGCGCTCCGGTTACGCCGATGGCAAGGACATCTGGGGATGACGGTGCCGGGCGGCGGTTGCGGGATTTTTATTCCCTGGCGACCCTCGACGGGCTCGGCCAGTTGTCACGTGCTGAAATTGCCGCGGCTGCGCTCGCTATCGCCTATATAGAAAAAACCCAGATAGGTGCGCGTCCGGCGCTCGCCCTGCCCTGCAAGCAGGCCCTGTCATCGGTAATGGAAATTGATGCCGCGACACGGGCCAACCTCGAATTGACGCGCACATTATCGGGCGCACGCGATGGTTCGCTCGCATCGGTTATCGACCTGACTGTCACGCCGTCCGGCGGCCGGCTGCTTCTGGAGCGCCTTGCCGGACCGCTGACCGATGCGCAAGCCATCGTGCACCGGTTCGATTGCGTTGAATATTTCCTGTCCCGCCCTGACCTGCGCGCCGACATTCGAAACCGGTTGAAAGCCGCGCCGGATTTTGCCCGGGCGCTGTCGCGGCTTGCGTTGCAGCGTGGCGGACCGCGCGATCTGGCGGCGTTGCGCGATGGCATGGCGGCTGCGCGGTCGGCTGGCGAGCTGTTACAGCGGAGCGGCGAATTGCCGGAATCCATCGCTGGTGCGGCGCAGGGTGCTGTCTGTCTTGATCAAGCCCTTGAAACGGAACTGGCGGAGGCGCTTGCTGATGAATTGCCGCTGAATCGCCGGGACGGCGGATTTGTACGCAGCGGATACGACACCGTTCTCGACGAAGCGCGGGCGCTACGCGACGAAAGCCGGCGCGTGATCGCCTCGCTCCAGGCGCGTTACATCGAACTTGCCGAAACCAAACAGCTCAAGATCAAACACAATAATTTTCTCGGCTACTTCTTCGAAGTTCCGTCCGCACAGGGCGAGCGATTGCTTCGAGCCCCCTACAGCGAGACCTTTATCCATCGCCAGACCATGGCCGGTGCGATGCGGTTTTCGACAACGGAGCTTGCCGAGCTGGAAGCGCGGATTGCATCGGCCGCCGACCGGGCGCTGGCGCGGGAACTGGGCGTATTCGAAACCCTTGCCGGCAGGATCAGCGATACAACAACGGCCATCAAGCAGGCTGCAGACTCGCTGGCGGAGATAGACGTTTCCGCTGCGCTTGCCGAGCTGGCGGCGCTGCGCAACTGGACGCGGCCAAAGGTAGACAATTCTTTGGCCTTTGCCATCGAGGGTGGCCGCCATCCGGTGGTCGAAGTGGCGCTGAAAGCTCGCGGCGAGGCATTTGTCGCCAACGACACCGACCTTGGAGCAAGGTCCGAATCCGCCCCCGGCGCTGGCATGATCGCTGTCGTGACCGGGCCAAACATGGCCGGTAAATCGACCTACCTCCGGCAGAACGCGCTTATCGCCATTCTCGCGCAAATGGGTTCGTATGTACCGGCGAGAGCAGCGCATGTCGGGTTGATCGACAAGTTGTTTTCCCGCGTCGGAGCTGCCGACGATCTGGCGCGCGGCCGCTCCACGTTCATGGTCGAGATGGTTGAAACCGCCGCGATCCTGAACCAGGCAGGGCAAAAATCATTTGTGATCCTGGATGAAATCGGCCGTGGCACGGCGACCTTCGATGGCTTGTCCATCGCATGGGCAACGTTGGAAAATCTGCACGAACACAACTGTTCGCGCGCGCTATTCGCGACGCATTTTCACGAGCTGACCCAATTGGTCAAGAAGCTGCCGCGCCTCGTCAATCTGACCATGCGGGTCACCGATCATAACGGCCAGGTCGTTTTCCTGCACGAAGTAGCGCCCGGCGCCGCCGACCGCTCCTATGGCATCCAGGTGGCGCGGCTGGCCGGATTGCCCGAAGCCGTGGTCAATCGCGCGCAGGTCCTGTTGACCGAGCTGGAGGCATCCGAGCGCGGCGCGCCAGTCAAGCAATTGATTGATGACTTGCCGTTATTCGCCGCGAGCGTGACGCCGCTGCCGCCGGTGAATATGCCTGTGGAAAGTCTGGTATTGAAATTGCTGCAGGAAATCGATCCGGACGAATTGTCGCCGCGCGAGGCGCTGGAACTGTTGTACCGGCTGAAGCGCACGGATTCCTGAGCGGAACTTGCTGGACCCATCATTCCTTTCTTTGACCTGACGACCGGGCCTACATTCTTAGTGAACGTTTTTACGGGCTGTTAGCGTTAATTCCCTTCGTATGAACTCGCGCCGCCTGCTTAAACGGACCGAAACTCCCTCGTGATAAAACCGGTGGAAACGCCGAGAGGAAGATCCGTGACATGACCGGACAATCGCTGAAATTATTGCTTGTTGCTGGAATTGCAGCCGTATTGGGCGCGAGCTTCCTGTCGAGCAGGTTCGAAGCCAATGTTTCAGCAGCGCCGGCATCGTCCTCATCGTCTGGTTTAAGCGCTCCGTCAAAACCCGTACAGCGGTCCTGGTTTGGCGGCCTGTTCGACGGAATAAGCTTTCGCAGCAGTTCGCAACCGGTCCGCCAGCCGGCACGCCCGCAAAGGGTTCCAAGACAGCAATCTGGGGCGAGCGGTTTCGGCGCGGTGATGATTGCGGCCGACAGCGGAGGCCAGTTCAATTCACGCGTCGAAATTGATGGGCGAATGATTCCGATGCTTGTCGATACCGGCGCGACCGTTGTCGCCTTGCGGGCGCAGGATGCGCGCAGGCTTGGCATCAACCCCATGCCCAGCGATTACACCGTGAAAATTTCAACCGCCAACGGTGACATACGGGCAGCCAGGACCAGGTTGCGTGCGGTTCGCATCGAAAATATCACCGTCCATGATGTCGACGCCGTGGTCATGCCGGAACGCGCCCTGGGCAAGAGCCTTCTGGGCATGAGCTTCCTGCGCAAGCTGTCCCGGTTCGAGGTTGCATCGGGCAATCTGGTGCTGCGGCCGTGAGCGCGGCGTCATCATAATCCCGTAGTTATTTGCGTTAACAGTTTGCCTGTAGAAAGGCGATCAGCGTGGCGATTCGCGGCAGCAATGACGAAGCGTTTCGCCCAAATTTCCGGTCCAGATGGCAGTGCCGGCCACACCCCGGCCCGGCGCCGTCGCTATACGGGATCGCGTAACCAGGCGTTTGAGCCGGAACCCGCATTCTTCTTGCCCGGGTTCCCGGACAGTGCAACCCAATCCGACCGAGGCCTTCATGTTTCCGAAACCCGCCGCTGAACTGTTCCCGAACACCTATGAATTTGAATCAAGTCCGATGGTCAAAGCGACCGGTTTTCGCGAATACGACGCGCGCTGGCTGTTTGGAAAAGAAATCAATCTCATGGGCGTGCAGGCGCTTGGCCTTGGACTTGGAACCCTGCTGCACGAAATGGGCGTCAAGCCGGAGCTGGCAACCGGCCACGATTTTCGATCGTACTCAGCGTCGATCAAGTACGCCATGATTACCGGCCTCATGGCGGCAGGCGTCAAGGTCAGCGACATCGGGCTCGCCCTGTCG
>CAZTMN010000031.1:0-39607 GCA_964615275.1 uncultured Beijerinckia sp.
CACTCCCGGCCCCCATGCTGAGGGCAGCCGAAGGCTGCGTCTCGAAGCATGGTTGTTTTGCCCGCCCTGCCTGTCTCAAAACCGATGGTTTTTTCGACTCCCCGCATTTCGGACGGAGAATCCCTGAGGGCGAAATACTGGCCAAAATTCTTGCGATTGGTGTCTACTACTAGGTTTTGCGGCTGCCCAGTCATCGAAATGTTTGGAGCGGCGAAACCGTTACAACAACCTTCGGTTTCGCAACGGCTTCGGTGCACGTCATCCTCGGACTTCTCTAAGAGGTCCGCAAACTGCGCCACGGCCCATTTTTTTGCGCTTGTAGGCTCGCTGCAGCTTGCGTTTGCATGCCCGGCGGGCACGGTCGCAGGCATTCTTCATCTTGAATGCATACCCGGAGGCGGTTACTTTGTTACCTCTTCCATCTCCGGCGCTGTAGTAACAACCGGCTGCCTGCGCGGGTACTGAACTCATCAGAATGGCTGATGACAATGCACATGCTGCGGCAATTATCTTCAGCCTGGTGTTTCGATTGACTATCATGTGTTATCTCCATTGCGATTGCCGTTTGTGGAAATCATGAAGATTACAATCCGCTATCGAGCGCCGAGCCACAGTGCCTGGCAGCACTTGCCTGTCGCTCCGGCGTCGTGTTTGAGAATCCAGAGGCGCGAAAGCGGATACGATCGTTTTGCCGCGCTTTCCATAGACAAACAAAATCAGTGTCTTGTCCGCCACAAAAGCCTGTCGCAAATTTTTCTGCGGAGGTTTGAGAAACACGGCCGCACAAATCCGCCGTGGAACACTACTTCCCCATCCACTTCCGCAGCGCCGCGGTGAACGCTTGTGGCTGTTCCATCGGCAGGAAATGTCCGGAGTCGGCGATCACCGTCAGTTGTGCGCCGGGAATGGCGGCGGCGATTTCGGCATGGACCGAGGGCGGGGTGGCGGCATCCTCCTCGCCGCAGATTACCGCTGTCGGGCAGGCGATGTCTTTCAGATGCGGGCGAAAGTCCGGCCGCTCGACCAGCGCCCTGACCTGTTTTTCGTGATCGTCCGGCGTTGAGCGCTGCACCATCTCGATGATCGGTTTCTTGAACGCCGCATCGTCCTTGCGTGCCTTGCCGAGCATGAACGGCAGCCAGGCATTGGCGAGCGCCTCCATACCGACATTGTAGGCGAGGTCGACCAGTTTCTGGCGCGCCTCGCGGCCACCCTCCGGCTCGGGCGCTGCGCCAGTGTCGAACAGGCAAAGGCGCTCGACCCGTTCCGGCGCCATTTTGACGATCTGGAACGATACCCGCCCGCCCATCGAGAAGCCCGCCAGGGAAAATTTCGGCGGTGCGATATCGAGCACATGCTGCGCCATGCCTTCCAGGGAATCGAAGCCGCGGAAATGCGGCGAGCGAACATCGCAAAGGTCGGCGAGCCCCGCGTGCTGGTGGGAAAAAACGCTCTCGTCGCAGAGCAGGCCTGGCAGAAGCATCAGAACGGGGCGGGTGGACATGAGACAGCCTTTGAAAATGCCGGAGCGGAGGGCCGTTCTTTCAGCAGCTTGGGGCCGGCGTCAAGTCCGGTGATTTACAGAAATTTACACAGCAAACATCGCCCCGAAACAGAGCCGCTCCATTGTCGCCTCATGCGGTTGACCCGCGAACAAGCGAATGGAGACCAGATCATGAATGAACAGACGAACCAGCCCGAGAACCACCCCGACAGCCACGACCAGAATGCTCCCGCGCCGGCGAAGAAATCCCGCCGCAAATGGTGGATCGGCGGCGGCGTTGCTGTAGTCGCACTGGGCGCGCTCGCAGCGACTGGCGCAAGTTTCGCCGATGGCGGGTTCTCGCGGGCGCATTGGCGCGGCCATGACCACGGCATGAGCCGGTCTTTCGACCCGGCGCGTATGGGCAAGAAAGTCGATTTTGGTGTCGATCTCATCCTCGGCCGTGTCGGCGCCGACGAAAAGCAGAAGACGAAGGTCGCCTCAACAATCAAGGGCGTGCTCGGCCAGGTGCCGGCATTTCGTCAGGGCCACATCGACGCGCGCGATCAGCTGATCAAGCTGTTGAAGGCGGACAAGTTCGACAAGGCGGCGCTGGAAAAGCTGCGGGCCGAACGGATCAAGGCGATCGATGAAGCCTCGAAAAAGGTCGCAGCGGCCCTGGGCGAGGTTGCCGACACGCTGAGCGACAAGCAACGCAAGGAGCTGATTGAATTCGCAGAGAAGCGCCGCCGGATGTTTGGCCGCCATTAGGCCGAAACATGCAGCACAAGAGATGGGGCATGGAAATACCTCGACCGATAGCGTCCTCCCCGGCTATTGTTCCGGGCTGCGGCCCCCACCGGCCCGGTCGACAGGTCAGGACTTCCATGCCCCGCATCCAGCTCATCGAGGACGACGTACGCCTGGCCGCGATGGTGCGCGATTACCTGCAAAATGCCGGCTTCGATGTCGGCCATGCCGCAAACGGGGCAGACGGACTGTCGGCGCTCCAGAAGAGCGCCGCCGACGTCATCTTGCTCGACCTGATGTTGCCGGACGGCGACGGCCTCGACATCTTCCGGCGTATCCGGTCGCTGCCGGGCGCGGCCGGGCAGGCCCCGGTGATCATGCTGACCGCCAAGGGCGATCCGACCGACCGGGTTATCGGGCTGGAGCTGGGCGCCGACGACTACGTGCCCAAACCTTTCGAACCGCGCGAATTGCTGGCCCGGATCAGGGTTGTTCTGCGGCGCGTTCAGCGGCAGGCCGAAATCCCCGATGCTGAAAGCGTATTGCACTTCGGCCGGCTGAAGGTCGACACCGGCGCGCGCATTGCCCGCCTCGACGGCGACGACATGAGCCTCACTAGCCATCAGTTCAATCTCCTGCTGGCAATGGCCGAGCGGCCGGGCCGCGTCCTGTCGCGCGAACAATTGATGGAATATGCCCGCGGCGAGCCGACGCCCTACGATCCGGCCTTTGACCGCTCCATCGATGTCCACATGGCGCGCATTCGCGCCGCGATCGAGGACGATCCGAAAGCCCCCAAGCGCATCATTACCGTGCGCGGCGCCGGATATGTCTTCGCCAAAGCCCAAGACTGATTGGCACAGGATCAGGGCCACCCATGAAACGGCTTTATCTTCGCATATACCTGGCGGTCATCGCCTCGATCGTGTTGTCGGTGTTTCTGGCCGGCATCGCCTGGAAGATGTTTGGCGATCGCGAAGACTTTTTCGAGCGGCACGAGTTTTTTGTCGAGGCGGCAAAGGCGATGCTGCCGCCGGCGAGTGCGCCCCGGGCGGAACAGCAAAGAGCATTGCGGCGCTGGCGCCGGCTCAGCGGCATCGATCTTGTCTTGCTCGACCGAGACGGCCAGGTGATTGCCGGAGCCGGGCGCGTCGAGCTTGGTCCGGCGCGGGGCGGCCGCTTCCGGCGCATGCGCGACAGCTGGCAAAGGCGCAGCGTGGCGCTTGGCGACGGCCGTATCCTGATCGGCCAGCACAACCGTGCGCGCCGCTGGTTTCACGGGCCGCAGGGCCTGCTCATAATACTGGGGTTGATCGGCTTTGCCGTCATGATTGCCGCCTGGCCGTTGGTGCGGCGGCTGACGCGCAATCTCGAACAGCTGGAAGCCGGCGTTGCCGCCTTCGGCGCGGGCGACCTTGCGCGCCGCGTGAGCGTCAAGGGCAGGGACGAAGTGGCCCGGCTGGCTGAAACCTTCAACCAGTCGGCGGAGCGGATCGAGCACCTTGTTACCAGCAACAAGACGATGCTGGTCAACGCCTCGCACGAATTGCGCTCGCCGCTGGCGCGGTTGCGCAT
Source organism: uncultured Beijerinckia sp. (assembly GCA_964615275.1). Lineage (GTDB taxonomy): Bacteria > Pseudomonadota > Alphaproteobacteria > Rhizobiales > Beijerinckiaceae > Terripilifer. The sequence goes on from CAZTMN010000031.1 coordinate 3,809, forward strand.
GGCGGTCGAAGCGATCGACGAGCGCGCGCCCGATGCATTGCGTGAAGAGATCAACCGGAACGTGCGCGAACTCGACCAGCTTGTCGAGGAGATCCTCACCGCCAGCCGCCTCGATGTGAACGGCGCGCCCGCCAGCGAGTTCACAGATGTCGATCTGGTTGCGCTGGCGGCGGAAGAATGCGTCCGTGCCGATGCCGAACTAGATATGAAGGGCGACGTTACGCTGGTGCGCGGCGATGAGAAACTGCTGCGGCGGCTATTGCGCAACCTGCTTGAAAACGCCGCGCGCTATGGCGGTGGAACGAAGGCCGATGTTTCCATCGCAGTTTTGCCCACGGGCAAAGTAACGCTATCGGTTTGCGACCGCGGGCCGGGCGTGCCGCCGGGCGACCGGGAGCGCATCTTCGAGCCGTTCTACCGCCGGGCGGGAGCCAGCGAAGCCTCGGGCGGCGTCGGCATTGGTCTCGCGCTGGTGCGCCAGATCGCCGAAGCGCATGGCGGGACGGTGCGCTGCGAGGAACGCGAGGGTGGCGGCGCGTGTTTCCTGGTGGAGTTAAGTGAGCGTGCTAGTTGAATACCCGGTCAATCCCTGGAAAACTTGGACCTAACGCAGGATGATGTACAGCGTCAATGCAGACAGGAAATACACTATCGCGCCCCAGAGCGTAATCCTGGTAACAGAAACTGCATCAGATCTCTTGCAAAACACGGTAGCAATGTTGCCAGCGAGGCATAAAAATCCAAGAAATGTTGCTGCACAAGACACGTAGATAACCTGCAGGCGCTCGCTGCTGGTGAGGTTCGTTACGTGTTCAGCCCACGGCAAAATCTGATTGAGCCAGATGAAGAAGCAGGAAAAAGTGCCAACGACGTAAATTGATCTTACGCCTTTGAATACGTTATTAACTGTTGTTGTAATTCGAGTACTGTAGAGCGACGGATCAAGACTGACCGCGATCGCAAAAAATATTGTCAGCAGCACGAATGTAGTTGCGGCTATTCGCAATATCGTCGCTTCGGTCGTCAAAACCATCGGATATAATTGCCGTGCCAGGCCGATAAAAACAAGGAAAAGCGACCCGCCGAATATCGCGGTGCCAACGCCCGCTTTGGAATCTCTCCAGAACGTTACCGTGCTTCGAAAGTAAATACGCAGAAAATCCATCAATATTTTTTTTATGAAATTAAATGTGCTCCCAACAACTGCTCCTATCGTATCCATAATGCCCCCAAAAGCCAGACGTCGTTACCATTCGAATATCCAGGTCTTTGTGTTCGACGCTGTCGTATTGGGATAGAAATTGGTTATTCGCAATTCCATTTCATCGGAGCGATGCCCGGTTACAACATAAGCACGTTGAAATTGAACAGGAATACAGACGCCACGGTCTTCTTTCTGGCTGTAAGAGATGATTTGAGAGGTCAAACGCACATACTTTTCCGGTGGCAACAATTCGACATTGCTGGCGAGCGCCGGGCCGATGGTCAAGAGCCGGACCAAACGTGAAAAAATGGTTCTGTCCAGGTCAAATCCAAAGCGAAATTTTGTTCGGCGGTCGAAAACTGTAAAGGTGTCAAAATTATTGGCCCCCTTTTTCCTCGTCCAGGAAAAGTCCGATTTATGGAAAAACGTGTACAGGCAGGTTCTCCGCTGCGGGGCGTCAACACTATGAAATAGTTCATACGTATCGAGCCGAAACCGGCCGCAGCTTTGTTCGATCTCCTGTCGGGTCAATCGCGGCAGCTTCTTCCAGATGTTTCGCGCCAGGTGAACCGTGTGCTGTTCTATCGGAAATGTGCGCACGTTTTGCTTTTTGTAGTTCTTGACCCTGTGCAAGGTCTTGACATTCAGCACCGTTGGCCCGCCCCGGTCGCCATTTGCTGCACCCACATAAAAGTATGCCGTGCAATTTTCCCGGGGCGCTTTTGATCGTCTGTCAATTGGATGGGCCTGCCACTGGTTGGATTGTCGCCCGATGAGGTAGAGCTGGCCACTTTCGAGCCCGGTATTTGATTCAAGTTTGGAGCAAATTTTCTTGATCGGTTTCAGAAACCTGCATTCTTCGCGCGCAAGCGCCGGCGTGACATGAACTGACAAAACAATTGCAGGGAAAAAGGATAATATTGCTGGAAATACTTTAGCCATCGCCCTCTCCTTATCAGCGATCGCACTTGAAATTATAGTCTACCTTGAATTGCCAAGATAATCAACAGTCTAGATTGTCAGGTGCACAGCATCGGGGTCAACATCGGTTGGTGGTTGCCTATATGACAAACATCCGGCAAATGCTGGGTCTAGAATTCAAACAAATTTCAGGAAACACCAGGGCCTTCTCATGACATCCCAATCCGTATCACCCCGCACGCGCCCGCCGTTCCGTGCCGACCATGTCGGTTCGCTGCTTCGTCCCGAGCGGCTCAAGGAAGCGCGGCAAAAGCTGCTTGGGCCGCAGACGCCGGACCAGCATCTGGGTCCGCACGACAATGCCGAGCTACGCCTTGTCGAAGATGAATGCATCCGCGAGGTTGTCGCCATGCAGGAACGAGCCGGTCTGCGCTCGATCACCGACGGGGAGTTCCGCCGCCGGTCCTGGTGGCTTGATCTGCCGATGAACTGGGACGGCTTCAACGCCGACCGCACCGGCACGATGGAATTTACCTGGCGCAACGCCAAGGGCGAGCGCATGCCGTTCTCGCGCCTGTGGACCACCGGCAAGATCGAATGGCGCGAGAGCGCCACGGCAAAGGCGGTGAAATTCCTCGTTGATGCGACGAAACAAACCGCCAAGGTGACCATACCGGCGCCGTTCCTGATGCACATGTATGGCGGTGGCGACAAGGGCGTAACCGAAGCCTATTACTCCGATATCGAGGAATGGTGGACGGACCTGACGACCGCCTACCGCAAGGAGGTCGAAGCGCTGATCGCCGCCGGCGCGCGCTATATCCAGTTCGACGATACCTGCATCGCCTTTCTGTGCGATCCAGAGCACCGCGACACGGTGAAGGGTTGGGGCCGGGACCCGGACCAATTGCTCGGCGAATATTGCGACCGCTTGAACAACGTCATCGACGGACTGCCGGAAGACGTGACGATCACCTTGCATCAATGCCGCGGCAATCGCGAGGGCAATTGGGCGGCCGACGGCGGTTACGATCCGGTCGCCAATGCGCTGTTCAACCGCTGCAACGTGCACGGCTATTTCCTGGAGTGGGATTCGCCGCGTGCCGGCGGGTTCGAGCCGCTGCGCCTGTTGCCGAAGGGCAAGGTCGTGGCGATGGGCCTGGTGAATTCGAAATCGCCCGAGCTGGATGATGCCGAAGCGGTCAAACGGCGGATCGGCGAAGCAGCGAAATTTGCGCCGCTCGACCAACTGGCGCTGACGCCGCAATGCGGCTTTGCCTCTTCGATTGGCGGCAATCCGCTTGATGAAGCGCAGGAGGAGGCGAAGCTGACGCAGCTTGTCGCTATCGCCCGCGACGTCTGGGGCGAGGCATAGGTTTGGTTTTTCGCTTGGCTTCCCGGAACCAGCAATATCCCGCGCATGGCGTCAGGCTCAAGGAACCAAGAGAGCGCGAGGCAATCGGCCAGGAGGGCCTGGATAATTGAATCTCCGGCTCTTGTCCGGTGATGTGGAGAGTGTGAGGAGAACAAAGAATGCGTGCATTTCTGTTGCCTGGTCCGGACGGGATCGATGCGCTCAAGCAGGTTGACCTGCCGGAGCCGAAGCCGGGACGCCGCCAGATTTTGGTGAAAGTTCACGCCTGTTCGCTGAACTATCGCGATCTGGCGATTGTGCGCGGTCAGTACCGCGCCGGGGCGAAGGCTGACCTGATCCCGCTGTCGGACGGGGCCGGAGAAGTCGTCGCCGTCGGCGACGATGTCACCCGGTTCAAGACCGGCGACCGGATCGCCGGTTGTTTCTTCCAGCGCTGGATCGGCGGCGAAGCGCCTGCGGACGCGCATTCTTGCGCGCTGGGCGGCGGCATCGACGGCATGTTGGCGGATTATGTCGTGCTGGAGGAGGGCGGCGCGGTCGCCGTCCCCGAACATTTGAGTTACGAAGAAGCGGCGGCCTTGCCCTGCGCTGCGGTGACAGCCTGGCACGCCCTGGTGGATCACGGTGGACTGATCGCCGGCAGGACGATCCTGGTGCAGGGGACCGGCGGCGTCTCGGTATTCGCGCTGCAAATCGCTCGGATGTTCGGTGCTGCCGTGGTTGCGACATCGTCGAGCGACGCCAAGCTCGCCCGCGTCGCGGAAATGTGCGCTACCCATTGCATCAATTACAAGACAACTCCGGAGTGGGACAAGGCCGCGCTTGAATTTACCGGCGGAAGGGGTGTTGACCAGGTCGTCGAGGTGGGCGGCGCTGGAACATTTGCCAAGTCGATCGCGGCAATCCGGACCGGCGGCAAGGTGTCGATGATCGGCGTCCTGTCCCGCCAGGCGGAAATCAATCCGATGATGATCATGGCCAAGCGCGCCAACGTACAGGGCATTTCAGTCGGTTCGACACAAATGTTCGAGGCGCTGAACGCTGCCCTTTCGGTCAGCAAGGTCAAGCCGGTCATCGACAGGGTGTTCGAATTTTCCGACACGATTGCCGCCTTCAAGCATCTTGAGTCTGCTGCCCACTTCGGCAAGGTCGTCATTCGCCTAGCCCAATAGGTGGATTTCTGTCCGCGATGGGCGAAAAAGCGGCGATAAAGCACAATGGTGCGCGGGACTTGTCGCTTTGCCGCACTTTGATGTGGACCTGCCATCTGCTAAAAGCAGCGTTGAAACCGTCGGGCGCAAACCGGCCTTGATGGTGCATGATCGTAGGGAGGTATCGATGTTTCACAAATCCGCTATTGCCATCATCGCAGCTAGCGCTGCGTTCGCTGGCGCGCCGGCCTTGGCGCAATCTGTCGGTATGGCGACGGCCAAACAGGGTGCGTTCACATATTCCGCCGGGGCAGCTATCGCCAAGGTTGCTTCCGACAAGGGTCTGTCGATGCGCATCCAGCCTTTTGCGGGAACCAGCGCCTATGTGCCGGTTGTGAACAAGGGGGAAATGGAATTTGGCCTGGCAAACCAGCTGACTTCGCTTTACGCGCTGCAGGGAAAGGCGATGTTCAAGGGCCGCGCCAATCCCAATCTGCGGGTGGTAGCGATCATGCTGCCGCTGCGCGGTGCGTTTTTCGTGCGCAAGGATTCGCCGATAAAGAAGATCAGTGACCTGAAGGGCAAGCGCGTGCCGGCGAAATACACCAGCGCCCGGGTTCTCGAACTGCTGGTGAAAGCGACGCTCGCCAACGGCGGCTTGACTTACGCTGATGTCAAGCAGGTGCCGGTGACCACCGTACCGCAATCCGCCGACGCCTATGCACGCGGCCGTACCGATGTATTCCTGTTCGCCGTTGGCGCGGGCAAGGTTCGCGAAATCGACGCGAAGGTCGGGGGCCTGCGGGCGCTGCATTTCAACACCGATGCAAAATCGGTGAAGGCGATGCAGGCGCACATCCCGGTTTCCTACATCCTGAAACTGAAGCCGCGGAAAGGCCTGGCGGGCATCGTCAATGAAACGCCTGTCATGGCGTATGACTATCTGGTGTTGACCAATTCGAAAGTAAAAGACGATGCTGTCTACAAACTCACCAAGGTCATGCACCAGAACCACAAGGCGCTGATCGAGAACTTCCGCCCGATGGCTGGTTTCAACCCCAAGCGGATGAACAAGGACATGGGTGCGCTGCAGTTCCATCCGGGCGCGATCAAGTATTACAAGGAAATTGGTCAGTGGCCGCCGAAGAAAGGCTGATCGAGCCCTTGGCATTTGAAACATGAAATTCGGCCCGGGATATCCCGGGCCGTTGCTGCTTGCGGGGGATTTCAGGTGAGCGGGCAATCTGCCGAAGACGGTTCCGGCGCCGAAAAATCCGGCGGGCCATTGTTGTACAAGGTCGCAGCGGTATTGCTGGTCGCGGGCTCCGTTGCCTGGGCGCTGGATATCCCCGTGCGGATGAATATCCTGCTCTTCGACGGTCAATTCTTGATTTTCATGCTCGGGACGGCGCTCTCGGCAGTATTTCTTGGCATTCCAGCACGCGAAGGAATGCATCGCGGTCCGGTTCCCTGGTACGACTGGTTGCTGGCTGCTGTTACCGTCGCCAGCTCGGTGTTCATATTCGTCAATTTTCCGGATTATTCCGAGGCGCAGAGCGCGCGGCCGTTGCCGGGCCGGATCGTCGCCTTCCTCATGATACCGCTCGCCATTGAAGCTCTTCGCCGAACCGTCGGCAATGTACTGGTGACCGTCGTGGTCGGGTTTCTGGTATACGCACTGCTCGGACAGTTGATCCCGGGCGAATTGCAGGGCCGGCCAGTCAGCGTCGAACAGCTTGCCTATTACGTCGTTTGGGATGGCGGATCGATGCTGGGCACGCCGGTGCTGGTTGCCTCGACCATCGTCATTGCTTTCGTGCTGTTTGGGTTCCTGCTGTTTGAATCCGGCGGATCGGATTTCTTCACCGATGTTTCGCTCGCTCTGATGGGCCGTTATCGCGGCGGTTCCGCCAAGATCGCCGTTACGGCTTCCGGACTGTTCGGTTCGATTTCCGGCAGTGCGGTGTCGAACGTCATGTCGACCGGCGTCATCACGATTCCCCTGATGCGGCAGGGCGGATACAGGGCCCAGACAGCCGGCGCGATTGAAGCTGTGGCGTCGACCGGAGGGCAACTTATGCCGCCGGTGATGGGCGCCGCCGCATTCCTGATGGCCGAATTTCTGCAAGTGCCCTACAGCGACGTGGTCATCGCCGCCTTGCTGCCTGCCGTGTTGTATTATTTCGCGCTGTTCGTGCAATCCGATCTGATTGCCGCGCGTGAAGGCATCGCGCGGGTGCCGGAAGACCGTATTCCTGCGCTGGCCAGGGTCTTGGCGCGCGGCTGGCACTATCCGCTACCATTTGTAGTGCTTATTGGCGGCATGTTTTACATGAATTGGTCGCCACAAATGTCAGCGCTTGCCGGTGGCGCGGTGCTAATTATTTCAGGCGCGATCTTCGGGTATGGCGAAAAGCGCATGACCTTGTGGGGGCTGTGGCAAAGCATCATCAAGACCGGCCACACCTCGTTGGACATGATGACCATCACGGCCGCTGCCGGATTTATCATCGGCGTATTGAACATATCCGGCCTTGGCTTTTCACTGACCTATGTTCTGGTGACTGTCGGTGGCGGCAATGTCTGGATACTGCTGATTATTTCGGCGATCGTGTGCATCATCCTCGGCATGGGCATGCCGACGGTTGGCGTATATGTGCTGCTGGCGACACTGGTTGCGCCTTCGCTTGTCAAGGTCGGTATAAGCCCGATGGCTGCGCATATGTTCGTGATGTATTTCGGCATGATGTCGATGATCACGCCGCCTGTGGCTGTGGCGGCATTCGCCGGCGCGTCGCTGGCAGGGTCGGATGCCATGGAGACCGGCTGGGAGGCCGTGCGCTTTGGCTGGGTCGCTTATCTGATCCCGTTCCTGTTCGTTGCGGCGCCGTCGCTGTTGCTGGACGGAACACCAATTGCAGTTTCAGCGGCGGTCGCTACCTCGCTGTTCGGCGTTTGGATGGTTTCCGCGGCCGTCGTTGGTTATTTTACGCGCAAGATGGATTGGCTGACCCGCGGATTGTTCGCGATTGCCGGGTTGATGATGTTTGTGCCCGCAGGAGCCATTCGCTTCGGGCACGCAATCGATGCTGGCGGGCTTCTGCTCGCCATCGTCCTCGTGGCAAGGGAAGTATTCGCCGGTCGCGCCGCGCAACCGCAGACACGTTCTGTGCAGGGTTAGGGCCTTGCTTTGGTATTGGTGATATACGGGGCGAGGGCACGTTGGCCTAACACTGCGTGGTATTAATCTCCGCTCCGGCAGGCACAATCTCGTTCGCGTGACAGCGCGGAATAAAAAAACCCAATGGGAGGAAACAATGGCGCAATACGGGTTGGTGACGTTTCAAACTGCTAATGGGCCGCGCGCCGGGATTGCCGCGGGTGGCAAGGTCGCGGATGCCGCCAAGGCAACGGGGAATGCGGGCGACGAGACGGTGCTCGGCATATTGGAAGACTGGAACGCGGCGCAGGGACGCCTGGAGGCCGCCGCCGAAAAGCTTGCCGATGGATCGCTTGCGACGATGGATCAGGACAGCCTGACCCTGCTTTCCCCGGTTCACTGGCCGGTGAGCCTGTATTGCGCCGGCGCCAATTATTCCGATCACGTCGCCGCCATGGCCGCCCGCCAGGGCCTGCCGCAGGAGCCGAATCCGAAGGAGGCCGGCCTCAACCCGTGGCATTTTCTCAAGCCCCCGCGTACGGCGGTCGGCGACCGGGCTGAAGTCCATGTCGTTTCGGCGGCGCTGGATTGGGAGATCGAGCTTGCGGCGGTTATAGGTACCAAGGCGCGCAATGTTTCGGTCGGCGATGCGTTGAATTACGTCGCCGGTTATACGATCGCCAATGATCTGTCCGCCCGGGATCTGTCGCGCCGTCCGGGCGTCGGCGATACAACGCCGTTCAAATGGGACTGGATCGGTCAGAAGTGTTTTGACGGCTCTTGTCCGCTCGGTCCGGCGATCGTGCCGGCTTCGCAGATTTCAGACCCGATGAATCTGGCCATGCGGCTCTATGTCAACGACGAGCTCAAACAGAATTCCAATTCCGGCAACATGATATTTACCATCGCCGATCAGATTGCCCATATCTCGACCCGCCTGACGCTCTATCCCGGCGATGTCATTCTGACCGGCACGCCATCCGGCACCGGTGCGGAGAGTGGAACATTCATGAAATCCGGCGATGTGACGCGCGCGGAAATTGACGGCCTTGGAGCACTGACCACCTATATCCGCTCCATCGATTCCATAAAGGCGTGACACGGCGTGAAAATCGACCAGCTTTTCGACGTTTCCGGCAAAAGCGCCGTGATCACTGGCGGCGCCAGCGGTTTCGGCCGTGCCGCGGGCAGGGCCCTGTCAATGAACGGAGCGCTGGTCACGCTGATTGATGTGAATGCGGACACCCTGGCCGAGGCCAGTCAGGCGCTGGCCGGTGAAGGACTTTCTGTCGAAACCGCGGTGGCCGACGTCACGGACAAAGCCGCAATCCAATCCGCAGTCGACGATGCAGCGGCGCGTTTTGGCGGTATCGACATCCTTTTTGCCAACGCCGGGATATCCGGCGGCCCCGGCTTCCTTCAGACCGACGGGTCCCGCAATCCTGATACCCAGATCGAGAAACAGTCAAACGAGGTTTGGGCAAAGGTTTGGGACATCAACGTCATGGGGATCGTGAAGACGATCCAGTCGGCGGTTCCGCACATGAAATCGCGGGGGCATGGCCGGATTATCGTCACGAGTTCCTGCTCCGCGACCAAAACAGAGATATTCGTCGGCTCGGGCTACGTGATATCCAAGGCAGCGCTCGGCCATCTTGTGCGCCAGCTTGCCCAGGAGCTGGCCTCGTTCAATATCACGGTCAACGCGATTTCGCCGGGACCTGCCGCCACGAACATTGCCGGGGGGCGGATGAAGGACCCGGCGGCGGCCGAGCTGTTCTCGCGCTATATCCCCATGCACCGGGTCGCACAGGCGCAGGACATAGTTGGCGCGTTGCTGTATTTCGCTTCACCTGCAAGCTCGTATGTGACGGGAGCTGAAATTCTGGTCGATGGCGGCGCCGTACTCGGCATCGCGGACTAAACAGCGGGTCAAGTGCCCCTGAGGAGGCAATAAAGGAGGAGATCATGCTCAATCAACTCGCCCTGTCGATTGACGATGCCAAGAAAATCGCCGCCGGCTGCCGCGCCGAAGCGGAGAAAAACGGCTGGAATGTCGTCATCTGCATCGTCGATGACGGCGGTCACGTCATGTACCTGGAGCGCATGGACGGAACACAGAAAGCGTCTTCGACCATTGCCGTCGAAAAAGGCCGCACGGCAATCATGTTCCGCCGCCCTTCCGGAGCGATGGAGAAGGCGGTGGCCGGAGGCCGTATCGCCGTAATGTCACTCCCGGGAGCGACGACAGTTGAGGGCGGGGTTCCGGTCGTTGTCGATGGGCACTTCGTTGGCGCGGTCGGCATTTCCGGTGTGCAGAGCCACGAGGACGCCCAGATCGCCCAGGCCGGCATCAATGCGCTGGCGGCAGGCTGATCGCGGATCTGCGCCACTTTCTCCGCAAGCGATTGCCGTGGTAAACCGCGCTGAACGGCGGCAGCGGCATTGCTTTCCGCGGCCGGCCCGTCCGCCCCGAAATCTGGAATATCGAATTGAAAGCTGCACCTTTTGAATATGTCAGGCCCTCCAGCCTGGCGGAAGCATGCGCCATTCTGGCCAGCGACGAGGACGCACGGCCAATCGCCGGCGGTCAAACGCTCGTGCCGATGATGGCGATGCGGCTGGCCCGGCCGGGCAAGCTTGTCGACATTTCGCGTTTGCCCGAACTCGACGGAATAAAGCGTGACGATGACGCCCTCTCGATCGGGGCTGCAGTGCGCCAGGCGGTCGCCGAACGCAGCAGTGAAGTCGCCAGGCATCTTCCACTGCTTTCGGCTGCGCTGCCGTGGGTCGGACACCAGCCGACGCGTAATCGCGGAACACTCGGCGGCTCGGTGGCAAATGCCGATCCGGCGGCGGAGATTCCGCTGGTTCTGGTTACGCTGGGGGGTGCTGTTCGCGCTGCGGGGCCGGGCGCGGAGCGGGAAATTCCGGCGCGGGAGTTTTTTGAAGGGCTCATGGCGACCGCTCTGGAGGAAGGCGAAATCGTATCATCCTTGTCTTTTCCTATTTGGGGAGAGGATCGCGTCGGTGTCGGGTTCCATGAGATCAGCGCCCGCAAGAGCGATTTCGCCTATGTATCGGCGGCCGCGCAGGTAGCGCTCGACGAACAGGGCAAGTGCACGCGTTGCGTCATTGGCTTGGGTGCCGTTGTACCGTCGCCGGTGTACCTGGCTGCTGCCAGCGAGGCGGTGGCTTCCGGAGTGGGCGTGGACGACGTGCGCGGCGTTCTGGAAGCGGAATTCTCCAGCCTTGATATCATGACCGACAGTCACGCAACGGCGGCCTACCGCCGCCGGGCGGCGCTGGCGCTAACGAGCCGGGCGCTTGATGATGCGCTTTCACAGGCAGGGGAAGCCTGATGGAAATAAAATTGAAAATCAATGGTGTAGAACGTGCAATCGAATGCGATGCGCGAACAACGTTGCTGGATTGTTTGCGTGACAATTTTGATCTCAACGGAGCTCATATCGGATGCGAACACGGCATTTGCGGCGCCTGCACGGTGCTGGTCGATGGCGAGCCATCGCGGGCCTGCCTGATGTTCGCGCCGCAAGCGGAAGGGTATTCGATTACCACGATCGAGGGTGTAACGCCGGCCCCGGGCGAGCTTAGCGTTATCCAGGATGCGTTCTGCGAGGTTCACGGCATGCAGTGCGGGTATTGCACGCCCGGAATGATCCTGACCGCTCACGCATTGTTGGCTAGCAATCCCGAACCGAGCCGCGAAGACATCGTTGAAGCGATCTCGGGCAATATCTGCCGCTGCACGGGTTATGGCCAGATTATCGAGGCGATCGCCCTGGCGGCGGAACGCTTGCAGGGCTCAAATGCACCATTGGCCGCCGGACAGGGGGAGAATGCCCGATGAACGCTCCGGCCGAATTCAAGTTTCTGTCGTCGAACCGCCGTGTGCGGGAAGACCGGCGCTTCGTTGCCGGCAAGGGCAATTATGTCGCCGATATCAAACGGCCCGGGATGGTCCATGCCGTTCCGGTTCCGGCGACTGTTACGGCAGCGAAGATCAAGTCCATTGACGCATCGAAGGCGCTGGCGCTGCCGGGCGTTCATTACGTCCTGACCGGGGAGGAATTGGCCGGGGCCGTCGAGCCGATGATGAACGGCCTCAACACCCCCAAGGTGTTGCGTTATTCCCTTGCGGTCGATCAGGTCCGCTACAATGGCGAGTGGGTGGCGGTCGTTGTCGCCGACACCAGGGCGATGGCGGAGGATGCCGCAGAACTGGTTGAATTTGACTACGAGGAATTGCCGCACGTCATCGATACAGAAGAGGCCTACAGCCCTGCAAGTACGCCGGTGCATGCCGGACACGGCTCCAATGTGCTGCTCGACAAGACTTTCAACTGGGGTCCGGTCGATGACGATTTTGCCGGCGCCGAACGGGAACTGTCGTTGCGGGTGACCTGGGGCCGTAATTCAACTGTTCCGATCGAAACGTTCGGTGTTCTGGCTGAATGGGATCCGTGGAGCGAAGTGCTGGACGTCTGGGCCTCGATCCAGATGCCCAAATATTCCGACCAGATTGCCCGGGCGCTGCGCCTGCCAGGACACGGCGTTCGCGTCCATTACGATGTCGATGTCGGCGGCTCCTATGGCGTGAAGCGGGGCATCAAACATACGGTTGTTGCCGGGCACCTGGCCCGTGTTCTGAACAAGTCGGTGCGGCTCATCGAGGATCGTCTGCAAAACATGGTTTCGGGCGATGCACACGGCCCTGACCGGATTTTCGATGTCACTGTCGCGTTCAACGATGACGGCATCGTCAAATCGATGAAAATGCGCGCGTTGGACAATGCCGGGGCCTATGCCGGACGTGCGCCGTTCCAGCTCGGCAAGCCGATCGGGGCGATCGTTGGTCCCTACAAGATCAATTCGGTACGCTATCAGGCGGTCTCGGTCACATCCAACAAGGCAGCCCAGGAAGCCGTCCGCGGCTTTGGCCAGGCGCCGACCAACTACGCCATTGAAACGATGATGGACAAGGTAGCGGATGCCTGCGGTATCGACCGGCTGGAGGTGCGGCGGCGAAACTTCATCCGCCACGAGGAATTCCCGTACCTGATCCCCAGCGGCACACGCTACGACAGCGGCGATTACCACGCCGTCGTTAATAAGGTCCTGGCGCACGCCGACTGGGAAAAGTTCGTTGCCGAGCGCGACCGATTGCGGGCCGGGGGGATGCTGGCGGGCATCGGCATTGCCGCCTGCCTGGAGCCATCCGGCGGCAATTCCTCGTTCGAACCGCTGCTCAATCCGGCCAATAACACGACGACCTGGATGGATTCAGCGCGCATCAACGTCGATGGACTTGGCCAGATCACCGCTACGATCCATACGACTTCGTCCGGGCAAGGCCACGAGACCCTGGCCTCGACGGTGATTGGCGAAATACTTGAAATCGATCCGGCGCAAATCCGGATCGTTCGCACGGATTCGCTCGCCAGCCTGCCTTCGAATTCGCCGGTTGGCTCGCGCATGGCGATCATGCTCGGCGGGGCCTGCTTCAATGCCGCCCATAAATTGCGCAACAAGCTGATCGAGATTGGCGCGAAGCAATTCGGCTGCCCGGTCGAGGATGTCACCTATTCCGAGGGAACGGTTTCAACCGGCAATGGCCAGAGCCTTGACTGGGCGCAACTGGTTCATATCGGCCACCGGAATTATCATTTGCTGCCCGATGGCATGGAACCTGGACTGGAGACGACGGCCGTTTACCAGGTGCCGACCGGCGATGAATTGCCGACCGAGGACGGGCGCGTGCAAATGTACCCGTGCCATTCGTTCGAGTTTCATCTCATCATGGTGGTCATTGACCCCGACACCGGAAAGACCGAGTTGCGCCGTTATATTATCGGCCACGATTGCGGCGTCGTTATCAATCCGCATATCGTCAAGGGCATGACGCTGGGTGGAATCGCCCACGGCATCGGCGCCAGCCTGATGGAAGAATTCGCCTACAACGAAGCGGGCGAAATGGTTGCCCAGAGCTTCATGGACTACCTGTTGCCTTCCTCGCACGAGGTGCCGCAGGTTGAAATCGTCCATCATTGCACGCCCTCGCCATTCAGCGTGTTCGGCCAGAAGGGCTCCGGCGAATCCGGCTACCTTGGATCGCCGGCCGCGGTTTCGTCCGCCGTTAACGACGCAGTGCGCCCACTCGGCATTTCCTTCAACAAGCTACCGATGCGACCTGTCGCTATCGCCGATGCTGTGGCAGAGGCGAAAGCCGGCAATTCCTGAATCCGGAAAGAGAAAACAAGAATGATCATCGACTGCCACGCCCATCTCATTCCACCCAGCCTCATAAAGGCAATCGAAGACAATGCGGGAGATTTCTCCGACCTGAAACTTGTCCAACAGGGTGATGCGTTTGGCTTTTCCTTTGCCGGCGGCAAGGCGACCCGTCCGGTCGCCAAGCCGCTCAGCGATATGCCGGCGCGCATTGACTGGATGGACGCCCAGAAGATCGAGCGCCAGGTGTGCGGCGGGTGGCTGGACCTGTTTGGTTATGAAATGGCGCCGGAGCAGGGCGCCCGATGGTCGCGGCTGATAAACGAACATCTTATGCAGGCCGCGAAAGACGAAGCGCGCTTCGTTCCGCTGGCGACCGTGCCGCTACAGGACGGGGCGCTTGCCGCGCGGGTCTTGCGCGAGGCCCACGCGGCCGGCTTCAAGGGAGCCATGATCGGCACCCAGCCGAAGGGCGTCGGCGGGGTTCTCGACGATTCATCCCTCGACCCGTTCTGGCAGGCGGCCGATGAACTTGGCTCGGCGCTGTTCATTCATCCGGTTTTCGAAAGCGGCGACGACCGCGTGCACGACTACGGTATGGCCAACGCGGTTGGCAGGATCACCGATACCCTGATAGCGGTCAGCCGTATCATTTATTCCGGCCACATTTTGAAGTACAGAAATGCCAAGGTCATCGTCGGTATCGGCGGTGCGGCGCTACCCTTCGTGATTGGCCGGTTGCGGCGCAACTGGTCGCTTGACCAAAAAATGGGCAGCCCGGATGAAAGCCTGGCGGCGCTGTATTATGATACAATCGTGCAGGACCCGGCCGTGTTGCGGTTCCTGGCCGACAAGGTCGGTTGCGATCGGATCATGATGGGCTCGGACATGCCGTTTCCGATTGGCGACCTGGAGCCCATGAAAGTTGTGGCCGACGCAGGATTTTCCGCGGCGGAAGCCCGGAGCATGAACGGCGGTCTGGCAGAGACGTTGTTTGGGTAGGGCCGGTAAAGTCTCAGCTGCGATCCAGCCGTGATCCAGCCGCGATTACATCGGCCGCCTGCGAATTTGTCGTTCCCGGCCAAGCGCGGGATTCCGGAGCGCGTTGTGCATCCGGGAATGTTATGAAACGGTAACGTCATCGCGCATGGCGCTGGAAATGGGCAAGAATCTTGGGGAACAGAAATGGCAGATGACAATCGCCCGATGACAAAAGCATCCAGCGACGGGTCTGAGCGGACCTATCGCGATTTGCAGCAGCATATCCTTGAACTGGAAAACCGGGGCCTTCTGCAGCGCATTACCCGCCAGATCGACAAGGATTCCGAGCTGCATCCGCTGGTGCGCTGGCAATTTGTCGGCGGCATGGAAGAAAAAGACCGCAAGTCGTTTATTTTCGAGAATATAGCCGATGCCAAGGGCCGCAAGTTCTCCATGCCGGTCGTGGTTGGTGCGCTGGCCGCGAACCGTGAAATTTACAGCGCCGGAATGGACGCCAACGTCGCTGACATCCAGGCGAAATGGGACAGGGCAATCGCCCATCCGATCGCACCGCGGATAGTCGAGAGCGCAGCCTGCCACGAGAACGTGCTGACCGGCGATGATCTGAATGGTGCCGGAAACGGGCTGGATTCCCTGCCGATTCCGGTCTCTACCCCGGGATTCGACAGCGCCCCGACACTCACCGCCACCAATGTCGTCACCAGGGACCCCGATACTGGCGTCCAGAACATGGGCACCTACCGCGCCGCGCTGAAATCGCCGGACCGGCTGGTCGTGCGCATGGCGACACGTGTCGGCGGGGCCGGGGGCTATCGCCATTACCAGGCCCACCAGGCGCGCGGCGACAAGGAAATGCCATGCGCCATCGTACTCGGTTGCCCGCCTTACGTAGCGTTCATGGGTCCGCAAAAACTGCCAATCGGCGTCGACGAGATAGAAGTCGCAGGTGGGCTCGCTGGGGAGCCGATCAACGTGGTCAGGGCGAAAACCGTTGATCTGATGGTGCCGGCGGAAGCCGAAGTGGTGATTGAGGGTTATGTCGACACGGTCAACGTCGAACCGGAGGCGCCGTTCGGGGAATCGCATGGCCATGTGGCGCTGGAAGAATTCAACATGCCGATGCGGATAACCGCGATCACCTTCCGGAACAACGCGATCATCCCCTCCTATATTTCGCAGGTTGCGCCGAGTGAGTCCTCGGTCATCAAGCGGGTCGCCTACGAACCCCTGTTCCTGTCCCATCTGCGCGACACGATGGGGATCAAGGGCGTCAAGCGGGTGGCGCTGCACGAGCCCCTGACCGGCCTGCTGCGGGTAACCACTATCGTTTGCGAGAAGGGAATGCCGAAGACGGAAATCTGGCGGGCCCTGTATGGCGCAGCCTTCTTCAAGGGCGATTGCGGCAAGATCTGCATGGCGGTCAACGAGGACATTGACCCCGACAATGCCGATGCGCTGCTCTGGGCGCTGGCTTACCGCGCCAACCCAAAAGAGGACGTGCAGGTCGTTGACCATCGGGGCCAGGGACATGGACCCAAGCGTGAGCACGGCGGTGAAGAGGATTCCACGCTCCTTATGGATCTGACGATGAAGTCGGACATGCCCCCACTGGCCCTGCCCAAGCAGCAATATATGGAAAATGCCAAGACGATATGGGAGGAATTGCAACTGCCGTCGTTGCGTCCGCAGCCGCCGTGGTTTGGCTATTCCCTGGGCGATTGGCTTCAAGAATGGGATGAAGATGCCGAGCGCGCCGCCAAGGGGGAGTATATGGTCAATGGTGAAAAGTCGCTGGGACGGCAACGGCAGGGACTGGTTCCCGAGACCAAGTTCCGGCCTGGGGAGGACGATTAGGCCGGACTGCCGGTCAGGAGTTTCTGGATTTGCCGCTGCGAACGGTGGTAGATATCGACAGCGGTTGGCGATTGGGCATGGCGCGGCCTTAGGGAGGGTGCAATGGCGGACGATCTATCTGTAAGTCTTGATGGGACATTCACGGTCGGCGGCGTTGAAATGAAACGTCCGTTCCGTCTTCGCAGGCTTGGCCATTTTGGCCTGGACGTGAACGCGATCGAGGAGTGCCGCGACTTTTACGAGCGGATGATGGGATTTCGCGTTTCCGATCCATTGGGCCTGGGAAAGCGGCTGCCCGATGATGAACGCGACAAGTACGGGCCGACAAACGGTTATTTCATGCGGCACGGAACGGATCATCATTCGTTCGTGATTTTTCCGCGCAAGGTGCGCCGCAGGCTGATTCCGAACACGCGCGAAGACAATACGATCAATCAGATCACCTGGCAGGTGGGTTCGTTGCGCGAAGTCGTATCCGGAAACGCGTGGCTGAAGGAAGCAATCCGCGTCGTGCGTACCGGCCGCGATGCGCCCGGTTCAAACTGGCATTTTTACCCTGTTGATCCGGCCGGACACACCAACGAGTTGTATTACGGCATTGAGCAGATCGGCTGGGACCAGCATTCCAAGCCGATGGTCATTCATCGCAAGCATTACACCGAGCCGCCTGATCTTCCGCACCGCTCCGAGCTCAAGGAAGTGGAAGAAGGCCGGGACACTGGCGTTGATCTGCTTTCCGGCGTTCGCGGAATTGAGCGCATGGAGGAAAAATACGATGTCGGCGGCATATTGCTGGGCCGGCCGTTCAAGATCGTCAAGGTCGGTCCGGTGCGAATATTCGTTCCGGATATGGAAGAGGCATTATATTTTTATAGAGACGTTCTCGGACTGACGATCACCGAGGAAATCAACTACAACGGTCACCGTTGCGTGTTTTTGCGGACGAACACGGAACACCACTCGCTCGCCCTTTATCCGCTTGCGCTACGGGCCGAGCTCGGCCTGTCGGAGCATACGAGCCTGATGAGTATCGGCATGCAGGTGGCCGAATATTCGCAACTCGTGGGTGCAGCCGAGTTTCTTGCCGATCACGGTCACAAGATCACGAAGTTGCCGCAGGAACTGTTCCCCGGCATGGCGCACAACGCATTTGTGACCGACCCGGACGGCCACCTTGTACAGCTCTATTTCAGCATGGAACAGATTGGCTGGGACGGAAAGCCGCGTCCGGCGGCGCAGCGCCCGAAGATCGATAATGAAAACTGGCCAAAGAGCTTGCCGTTCGATGCCGACATGTTCAATGGCGAAGTCTACCTGGGTCCGTGGAGCTGACCACGCAACAATTCAACCTGATGAATCTACCTGAAAAAAGGAAAACAACGTGAAACTGCTATCTTTTTACACAGATGACGATGTCGGCGTAGGCGTGCTCGACGGCGACAAGGTGCTGGACCTGAACGCAGCGGCGCAAGCCCAGGGGAAGGATCTGCCCGACGACATGCGCGGTATTGTTGAAGAGGCCGATACGGCGCTTCCGGCAATCAAGGCGCTTCTGGAAAGCTCGCGGGGCAATGACGATCTGTTCATTCCCCTTGACGAGATCCAGTTCGCCCCGCCGATAGTCGACCATTACAAGAACATCTTCTGCGTTGGGCGCAACTACAAGGCCCATATCGAGGAAATGGCGGCGGCCATGGGCCGAGAGGTCAGCTACCCGAAAGTTTCCGAATTCTTTACCAAGCCTCCGACCACCGTGGTTGCCCACGAGGAAGACGTCGAGCGGCATGCCAAGTATACCGACAAGCTCGATTACGAAGTCGAACTGGCCGTTATCATCGGCAAGGAAGGGCGCAACATTTCGAAGGAAGACGCCCTCGATTATGTTTTCGGTTATACGGTCGTCAACGATGTCACGGCCCGTGACGCGCAACGCGCCCATGGCCAGTTCTTCAAGGGCAAGAGCTTTGATACGTTTTGTCCGATTGGTCCGTATATTGTGACCAAGGACGAGTTCGGCGACCCCAGCAATCACAAGCTGTCACTGAAGGTGAATGGCCAGATCCGCCAGGATTCCAACACCTCGGACCTGGTGCACGACGTGCCCTCAATCATTCGCGACCTGAGCGGCGCGCTGACCGTCGAACCGGGCGATATCATCGCCACCGGCACGCCGGCCGGCGTTGCGGGCGGCATGAACCCGCCGGGATGGTTGCAGGTTGGCGACGTGATGGAGGCCGAGGTCGAGGGCATCGGGATACTTCGCAACACGATTGCGCCAAGTGAGGGCGATGAATAGCCAAAAGTGCAGACCGGCGCGAAATATTCGCGCCGGTTTTTTCCTGCTGTTGCAAGAGGCGGCTTTGCCGGATCACCATGACCCTTTCTCGCACGATCGACATGCACGCGCACTGGTTCCCCGAAGCCCTGCGGGACGGACTGCGGGCGCGCAAGGCCCCGCCGATGATCCGCCGCTATGATGATGGCAAGGAGTACCTGGAATCCAGTTTCAACGCCTCTCCGATACCGGGGCTGGAAACCATTGAAGATCGCGTAGCATCCATGGACGCCAACAATGTCGGGCATGGCGTGCTTTCGCTGACAACAGTTTACGGCATTGAGCAATTACCGCCGGAAGAATCCCTGCCGTTATGCCAGGCGTTCAACGATGCGGTTGCTGAAGCCTGCGCAGCATATCCGGATCGGTTTTCCGGTCTGGCGGCACTACCCTGCGCCGATATTGATGTGATGATCGCCGAGTTCGAACGGATCATGGCGATGCCAGGCATGGTCGGTGGATTGTTGCAAGGCGACGGCTTCCTGTCGGAGAAGCGGGCAGCGCAGTTCCGTCCCTTGTTTGAGGCAGCCAATAATCACAAGGCCGTGTTCCTCGTTCACTACGGCAAGATTGCCAATGATCCCGACGCGCCAAAGGTCGACAAGTCGGACAATCCGCATTCGCGTATTGGGACGTTGGATATGCAATCGCGCATTTCACAGAACATGGTTACGTTCTGCATGACGGACTTTCTTGCCGACTATCCTGGCGTAACCGTGCTGTCGCACAATCTTGGCGGCAACATTCCTTTCGAAATTGAGCGCCTGGATCATCGGTCGATGCTGGACCGGCCGCAGGATGTTCTACCCTCAAAGCGCATCCGCGACGCCAGCGTGCTGGTGGATTGCAATTCGCTGGGGGCAAAATCGATTGAAATGGCGCTGGATGTCTATGGCCCGGAGCGGATCGTTTACGGTTCCGATGGCACCGGCTTTGGCATGGACTGGACCAACAAAGCCATCGCTGATGCGCGGATCGACGAGGCCGCCAGGCAGGCCATTCTTTATGGCAATGCGGAGCGGGCTCTGAGCCGGGCCGGGTGGGCGCTCGCCGCCGCTGCAGAATAGGCGCACGGCGTTCTGCAGCCCGGTGATGCAATCCCCGCTTTATCGCAACACGTCGATCGTCCTGCTATGCCTCCTGGCGATTACCACGCTCAACTATGTGTTTCGCGGCCGGGTCAGCGAGGCAATGGATTCGTTGACCTGGTATGCATTGCTGGTTCTGTTCCTGCTTGAGTTTTTCAAGTGGCGGGGTTTGCAATCGCCGGCAATTTTGAAATCTGTCCGGATCGTACGCCCGCTGGCGGCAATTGTTCTTGTAATCACTCTCGTTGCCTATATTCGCGAGCGCGAATGGGTCGATGCGGTGAACCTTTTCGTCTGGCTGTGTGTCGTCGGGCTGCTGGAGGTTGAATTTCGTAACGAGCGTTTTGCGGCCGCGCACCGAACAGCGTTCAATATTCTGGCGCTGGTTCTTTATGGCGCGCTCGGGCTGGTGATCGTGATCTGGCTGGTGCAGGGACACTTTATCGACGCATGGGACGGCGTACTCTGGCTGGCGGCGTTCGGTTTGCTTGAACTGAATTTGCTGAGTGCAAACCCGGCCGGCTCCTGAGTGCGGTCAATAACGCGCAATGTCCCGTTACGGGCTCAGTACCAGCACAACGTAGACCAGGAACAGCAACAGATGCACAGCGCCTTGCAGAACGTTGGTGCGTACGCCGCCAAAGGTCAATGAGCTTACGAACAGGGTGAGAAGCAGCAGAACGGAATCGCTGCCCTGCAAACACAGGATTACGCGTTTGTCGGCAATCATTCCCATGATCAGCACGCAGGGCACGGTCAGGCCGATTGTCGACAGGGCTCCTCCGAGGAAGACGTTTATCGAATGCTGCAATTTGTCGCTGAGTGCAGCCCGGAACGCGCTGACGCTCTCCGGGGTCAGCGTCAACACGGCGATCAGCATGCCGCCGAGGGCAGCCGGTATCCCGATCCGGTGAATACCGAAATCGACGATTTTCGCCAGTTCGCGGCCGAGAAACACGATAATCAGGAGCGAGGCAAACAGCAGTATGAAATGCGCCCAGTTTGGCCAGGTATCGCGAGGGACCACCGCCTCGCTCGCATGGGTATCGGTGAAGAATTCGCGGTGGCGCATCGTCTGGACGCCGAGAAACACGAAGTAGAAAAGGATTGTTGCCGCGCCAATGACCGTCGCCTAGGTATCGTTCAAAACGCCGGCCTTGGTCCTGGTGAAATTTGGCAGGATAAGCGCGATTACCGCGAGCGGGATGAGTGCAGCCAAATAGGCGCGCGCACCCTCCAGGTTGAATTCCTGCAGGCGGTGTTTCAACCCGCCGGCAATGAACACGACGCCGACGACACCGTTCAGGGTCAGCATGAGGCCGGCAAACATGGTGTCGCGCGCCATGGTGGGATCAGCCTTGCCGGTCAGCATGACCGACATGATCAGCGAGACCTCGATCGACAGCATGGAAAGGGTGAGTAACAGAGAGCCTTGTGGCTCACCAAATCGGCCGGCAAGCTCGCTTGCATGGTGGATTGCGCGGAATGCGCGCATCAGGATGACAATCACGAGCACCAGAAACATCAGGACGCTGATTGGCCCGGCTCGCGAGCCGCTGGTGATCGCACCGGAAAAAGATCCAGCGCCTGCCAATACGGCCAGTCCCAGCAGGAGCGGGTACTCGGATCGCAGCTGTTTGAGGGACTGAATCATCGCCCGATTGTGATGGAAATCCCGTTGCAGCGCCAGCGCTTGTGCAGGGTTACTTGCACCAGGTCACTGTTCTGCTGGCCGCGCATTACCAGTAGTCTCGCATGAGTTCTGCGCACCAGTCCGGCTCGCGCAGCTCGCCTCGCGGCAGAAAGCTTTTCATCACCGGTTTGATATCCAGCACCGGCGAGCCGTCGACAGCATCCAGGCCGGAAACGTGCAGTTGGACGCCTTCGACCTTTTCGACCCGGCAGATTGTTGCGCCGATCCGGTTTGGCCGTTCCTTGCCACGTTGTGCGAAAATACCCACTTTGGGCCATTCCTTGCGCCCGCGCGGGTTGCGCGCGCCCAGGTTGGCGTCGGATTCATCGACAAGGTGGAACAGGTAGAGAATTTCCACGTGCGAGAATGTATCCAGGCCCAACAGCGCATCGGCCGCAAAGCGCCTTTCATCGAGTTCGATGATGGCAGGCAGGGAATCCCAATTATCGTCGATCGGCTCGCTGCGGCCACAATGGACGGTGCCGATCGGGTGGAAGCTGGGGGGTCCGCTCATGCCGGAATTGCCGTGGCTATCCATAAAACTCCTTCACCAGCGCGGCCATTTCATCGCGGGTCGGCATGTAGGGAGAGGAATTGAGAAAGTGGCTGTTGTGGGCGTCTTCGATCATCTCCTCGACGTCGCCTTCGCCATAGCCGTATTCGCGCATGGTTTTCGGCATGTCGAGGCGCTCGTTCAGCGCAGCGAAGGCATCGGATAGCTTCTCGCCGGCTGACAGTCCGAGCGCGGTCGCCATCAGCTTGACCCGTTCCGGTACATGTTTTTCGGCAAGGCGGGTACACGCGGGAAGCGCGATCGCGACCATCGTCCCATGATGGAATCCGCGATCGCCAAACGTCCCGGCCAGCGCGTGTACCGGTCCCAGGCCCTTGTGAATGGCTGTACCGCCGGCGACCGAGGCCATTTGCATCTCGGCGCGGGCGCTCTTGTTGGCGCCGTCCTTGTAGGCTGTCTCGACATTGTTGAAGGCGCGCGAGAGCCCGTCGAGCGCAATCACATCCACGTAAGGCGAGGCGTTCTTGGACAGAAACCCCTCGACGCAATGGGCCAATGCGTCAACGCCCGTAGCCGCAGTCAGGCGCGGTGGCAGGGTCAACGTCAGTTCGGGATCGCAGATGGCGACTTTCGGGATGGAAAACCGGCTTGCGGCGCCGATGGAGCGCGTGGTTGCCGTTGGATGTATGCCGGCCCCTGGCGAGACCTCGCTGCCGGAGCCCGATGTCGTCGGGATCGTCACGATCGGTACGAGCGGGAAATTGATATTTTGCGGTTTGCCATGAAAGTCGCTCAGTGGCCGGCCCGAGGTAACCATGGCGGCGACGGCTTTTACCGTATCGATGACGGAGCCGCCGCCGATGGCGACAATGCCGTCGCACTTGTGTTCGTTGTAGACTTCGGCCGTCTTTTCGCAGCCTTCGGAGGTAGGGTTTTCCGGAACTTCGGTAAAGGCTGCGTATTGGTTGCTCGTCATGGCGTCGGTGACTTGCGAGAAAACCCCGCAAGAGACCAGGCCGGCATCCGTTGCCAGGAGCGGGCGTTTGATGCCGAGCAGGGCAAGCTCTGCCGGCAACCTTTTGATCGCGCCATGATCAAGGATGATTTTGGGTAATTGAAATTCCATTGGTCATGGCTCCGGGATACTTGTTGCGGGCGCTGGCGCGCTTGATCCTTGCGATGCTGCCGCAGCCGGTGCAATCTTGCAAGCACGAATGGGTGGCGCGAAAAATTCGCAACGGGAGTTTCCGGCATGGCCCGGTGGATGATCTATTTGGTGATTGGCGCCCTGCTTGTCGCCGCTTTCATCTGGCTGGGGCGGCTGCAGAAGGTCCAAACACAGGCTCAGGCTCCAGCAGGCGCCTTGCCGCGTCCGGAAGGGGCGCACGAAGACGCCGGGGGTGATGAAAGCTTCTGGCGGTTGATCGGCTTGATCGACCGCAAGGCATTGCTCGCAGACACCGATGGTGCGAGCACCGCCGTAGAACCGCTGGTCGAAGCGCTGGCGGCGCTCAGTCGAGGCAAGATCGAAAATTTCGAGGATGTACTGACGGCAAAACTATATGCGCTGGACGGCCGGAATTTTGCGCAGGCAGCCGGCCCGAACGGCGACAGCGACGATGCATTTCTCTATGCGCGCTGTTTCGTTGTTGCTCGCGGAAGGGCATTTTTCGAAACCGTGCTGGAAAATCCGGCGAACATGCCGTCCGAAACGGGCCAATGGTGCGAGCCATTGTTGCTTGCAGCAGAGAACGCCTGGGAGCGAAAAACCGGCGAAACCTGGATATATGTTCCCGAACTTTCAAGCGAGTCCGGTTCCAACACCGCGCAATGGTAAAATTCATCCGCCGGTTTGGGGACGCACCTGCTTGACGAGCCTGGCCCAAAGGGCGCCCCATTTGAAGCATTCCTCGGTCATGGTTTCCTGGGATATCTCGCGCGTGAACACGGGACCGTAATGCGGGCCGAACGCATTGCCCTGAATGATCATGCCGTGATTGAGCAACACGTGCAGGGTGGACAGGAGCGCCAGTTCGCTTCCGGATCCGGGACGGCTGCCGGCTCCGAACGCCCCGCCGACCTTGCCGGCAAGCGGGCCGGGGTACCCTTGATAGGCGGTCTCGTCAAACAGGCGTTTCAGCTGCCAGTCCATGCCGCCGAACCGGGTCGGATTGCCCACAACAATTCCCTCGGCATTCAGCATGGCGTCCCAAGTGACGTCTTCGATCGGTTGCGCGAAAGCTTCGATCTGCTCCGATCGTATCCCGGCACAGACGGGTTCCACCATCTGCCCGGTCCGGCCTTTCAGTGTCGTGTGAATAACAAGAATCTGGGGCATGTGGTCAACGCGGGCAGGTTATGCGGAAGTTCCAGCTCGTTCGCTGTGTCGATCCGGCGCAATTGGGCTGCACGACAACCCGCGCCTGGCTGGCTCCGGCCGGGACATAGAATGTATGGGTTCGCTTGCCGCCGGTGCAACCGGTATTTACGACCGTGCGTCCATTTACATAGACGATCATGTGATCCTTGATCCGGTGCATTTCCCGGGTGAATTGCACCTGGCCGGCTCGGCCACCCAGATTGATGACGACCTGTTCTGGCCGGTTGCCGCCGGCCTTGTAGCGGCCATTGCATGCGCCGGTGCGGGTAGGACCGGTAAAACCGGAAGGCGGGGGGGTGTTGGCGCCGGAACTGGTGCCCCAGCGGGACTTGCAGGCGCCTTTTCCGTCCGCGTAGGTGCCGTCCTTGCAGAACCGGCACTTCCACTTGTTGTCGGAACCCAGCACGACGCGTGAGTACTGGTCCTTGTACTTTTTCTGACAGGCGCGAACGGTCCACTCGCGCGTGCGCCGGCATCGGCCGACGACGCCAGGCAGCGCTTCCCAATCTTCTGTCTTGCAGAACCGGCAGACCCAGCGGCGGTTCTGGTACATGACCCGCGTGAAGCGCCTGCCATACTTGACCTTGCAATCGGCGATTACCTGTTCGCGCGTCAGCTTGGCAACGCAGCGGCTCCGGTCCTGGTTCCAGTCGTAACCGCTCCTGCATGAACAGCTAGGAGAGCCGCCATCGGGATTTGCCGGAATGGAATTGGGGCCGAAGGACGCCTTGCAGCGCCGCTCCGCTGCGTCGCGCTGGCGGGCTGCACAGCGCAATTTCGCTCCGCGCAAGTCGGATTTGATCGAATTGAAATAGGGATTGCCCTCACTTGCCAGCTTGGCTGACCAATTGTCGATCTGGCTTACATTGCAGGAAGAGACCGCGCTGCGGGCGCTACGGGCAGAGGATTCCATTTCCGCAATGCGGCGCTGGCCATTGCTGGCGAGTGTTGCGAAGCGGCTGCAGTAGCTGTTCGGCAGGCTGGCTGCATCGGAAACGACGCGGCGCCAATAGCTCGAGGCGCTGCCGAGGTTGCCGTTCAGGAGTTGTGTCCGGCCGCGGGCATAATTTTGCCGGACATTGCTCATTTTTCCGGCGAGGTTCAGCAGTCCGTTCAATTCGCTGTCGCGCGTGCCCTGATAGGAGCCGCCGATCTTCGCCAATTCTTGCGGCCGGCAGGCTTTGGCTGCAGCGCGGGCTTGCGCCTTGATCCGCGCGAGTTCTTCGCCGCCGGAAGGGGATGTTCCGGCAATGCCAAATGCGTTGCGGGCCGCGGCAATGGCGTCCGTCACGATTTTTATCGGCTGCGTACAATCGATCCCCGAGGGCAACAGGGCAATCAGCGCACTAGTCCCGTTAACGGCCGATTGCGCCTGGTCGAGATTGCCGGCTGTGAAGGCCGCACGGGCATCGCGCAGGGCATCGTGGATTTGCTCGACAATCTGAAATGTCAGCCTGTGTTTCTTCAAGTAGTCCGAGGCGCCCTGATTGCCCTTGGCTGCGGCCTGCTGCGCATCAGCCAACGCCCTTCGGTTGGCGGCGAAATTGCAAGACGGAGCTGCGAGCGCGGTTTTGCCGCTTATCCAGACGTCGCGATATCGCTGTACAGCCTTGGCCAGGCATATATCACCCTGGCTGCGGGCCTTGGCGTAGGCGCCGAGGAAAGCATCGCGAGCTGCCTGCCGGCTCTTTTGGCCTTTTTGCTTTTGCGCATCGGTGGGCGCTGCGGGCGCTGCAGGTTCGCATTGGCGTTTCGCCGCCTCAAGTTCGCCGCGCAGGTCCGACGGTTTGAGTATCAGCGAGGGCAGCGTTTTGCGCTTCCATCCATAGGCCGTGTGGCCAGGCAGATTGAGCGCAAACAAGATGTGACCGATCTTCCTGTTCCAGCTGTTGAGCGGGTAATCGTCGTTGACGTCGCTGATCCGCCGGGACAACTCGGCGCACAATTGCCGCGGCTTTGTTGCGATCGGCGCCTTGGTCAAAGGCGTAATACAATCCTTGAGTTTCTTCAGGTCCGCATCCAGCAGGGGTTGCAGGCGCACGATCGTGGTCACATTGCGCTGCATTGTCTGGTGGGCGGAGTGAAAATCGGCCATCGCCTTTGCGTACTGGCCCTCGATCCGCTTCAGGTCGGAAAGCAGGGCATTCGCCGCAGCCAGAATTTTCGCGTTGCCGCCGGTGGCCGGGGCGCCGGATTGGGCGGTATGTGCGTCCTTGTCGGTTGCGGTCATATCCGTCGCGGTCTTGGCGACATCCTTGGCGAGATCCCTGATTTTTCGGACATTGGCTATTGCGTCTTCGAGCAATTGCCGTCCCGCGGATTTGTCCGCCGCATTGGCAATGGCTCCGGGCGCCTTGCAAACTGCATCCGACAGCGATGCAAATCGCTGTTGCAGATTGTTCGCGCCAATGCCGGCTGCGGCTTGCCCGGTTGATCCGGATGGGCCCGCGCCAGCCTTGCCGCAGGCGCGCGGGTCTATGTCCAGAATCCGGATCTGCAGGCTGCGCAGTTGAACCGCCAGATTGTCGGCGGCAATGTACGCCTTGGCGGCAATTTCCTCCTGCTTGCGAAAGGATTTTTGCGCCGCGATCACGCCGTCGCTGTATTTTATGGCCTTGGCGAGATCCTTCTGAATGGCAGCCATTGTTCCGTTGATCGATTTTTCCAGCCGTTCCAGTTCGCTGGCGAGCGCCTCCCATTGGCGCTCGTTCAGCAATGCCGACGCCAGCTCGGCGATACGATTGTTAGCGGCTTTGCCGCCGGTCCCGGCGACCGCCGCCATGAATTTCTCGCCCGTTATCAGGGGCTTGATAAACTGGCTGTTGATAGCCTTGCGCTGGCGGACGATCTTCTTGTTGATCCACTCGACGGGCCGGTCGAGCGTCTTGCCGTCGAGACGCTCGCGCAAATAGCGCACCATCATCTTGTCGTAGTCGAGCCCGACCGAGCGGGCCAGGTTTTCAAATTCAGTGAACGAATTCATCCGCACCGGCAAACCGAACTTCGTCCGTATGCCTGGATCGATCAAGCATCTTTGAAAATCGTCCGACGCAATCGGGAAGCTGCCCGGGTTGTTCTTGTCGTACGCTTTGCGGGCCTGATCGAGACAAACGTTGTCGACCGTATCCTTGATGTGCCGGCTGGCCCATTTTGCGAATTTTATCTCGGCATCGATCAGCTTGAGATAAATGTCGCCGGGTGTGATTCCTGCGGCGCTGCCTAGAACGGCCGCCGCATTTTTCGTGCTTAGCGGTACGAAGTCGCCGAGTTTCGGCGTTCCGTTGCCGGCATCAAATACCCAGTTGATGGTGCCCTTGATGATGGCGCGCGAGGCGGACTTTGCCTCCTTCACAGCGTCGGCCTTGAGCAGGTCGAGGGCCTGTTCCGGTTTGCCCTGGTTCAACGCGATCAGTACCTGGCGGCCGAGACCGGCTTTCCTGACGATGATCTTGCGCCACATGCCGGCGGCGATGCCTTCGCCGCTGGCTTCAAGGTAATCGCCGACGACCTTTCCAAATGCCGCTGCTGCCCATTTCGGTCCATGTTGAAGCAGCGGGCCGTTGTCGCCACCCGACAGGGCTCCGAGGGTCTCGCCAAGCTTGTCGGGGTTCCTGATGGCGAAATCCACAAGCGCTTTCTTGTAATTGGCGGCGTACTTGCCGGGCAGCGCCTTGCGGCGCTCTCTATGATCCTTGACTCTGGTCTTTTTGGCCTTCTCCAGTTCCTGCTCGATCATTTTTTCAAGCGGCAAGCGATCATTGTTGAAATTTGCAGGCATCAGCCTGCCGTCGCGGGTCAGGCGCGGGTTGTTGGCGAAGGTGCGCAGGCCCGGCAGCAATTTGTCGCGCTCGATTTTCGTGCGTCCGAGAATCCTGTCGAGCAGCTTGCTTGCCTTGTCCCTGGCGGCGGAACTGGCCGCTGCCTTGGCGATTGCCGCGCGCCGGCCCTGCAACTCATTGAGTCGCTTGACCGGGTCGGCGATGGACGAGGCTGATCGCGCGGTACCGGTTGCGCGGCTGATCGCGGCGTTTATTTGACCGATTATGGTGGGAGTTGCCGGGCGCGACAGGTTTGAGCCTTGTGCCTGGGCCTGGCCTGCCCCGGACAGAAGAGCGCCGGCAGTCAAGACGCCAACCAGAGTCGAGCGCACGCAAGGGTTCGCGAGACGGGGGAGGGGATATCGCATGCTGTTCTCCCGCAGCACGACCGGGATGCGTGTCGCGAGCATCACGCCGTGCAAACACACGCAATTGCAATCAGATGTGACGCCGCCACAACGCACGGTCAACAATTCCAACGCCCGCATATATCGCAGTCCGATGTATGCGGGTTTCGACGGGAAAATTTTGCTTGGTGACGGCCCCGCTGTCAACGCACATTCGCAGTCGATTTGAGATGGATCATCTCGTGATGCAAGCAAGGCGAAGTTTCAGCAAAATTGCTTGCCGCGCTTCAGTTCGAGTTATCAACTACCGTTCGAGCTATCAATAAGACTTCGGCAGACCCAACACCCCGTGGCCGATATAGGCCATGATCATGTTTGTCGAAATCGGAGCGAGCCGCTGAATGCGCGCGGCGCGCCATTTGCGTTCAATGTTGTATTCCCGCGCCACCGCAAATCCGCCGTGGGTTTGCATGCAGGCTTCGCCTGCGTTCCATGCCGCCTCGGCTGTGAGGTACCGAACGATATTGGCTTCTTCGCCGCAGGGCAGGCCGGATTGGAAGAGTGCAGCAGCCATGCGCGTCATGGCGTCGGCAGCGCGGTATTCGGCATAGGCCTTGGCAATCGGAAACTGGATTGCCTGATTCTGGCCGATGGCCCTGCCAAAGATCACGCGGTCCTTGGCATAGCTTGTTGCCCGTTCGATAAAATAACGCGCGTCACCGAGGGATTCATGTGACAGCAAAATGCGTTCGGAGTTCATCCCGTCGAGGATTTGCCGGAACCCATTGCCCTCGACGCCGATCAGGTTTTCCGCCGGGACGCGCAGATCATCGAAAAACAGCTCGTTTGTATCGTAATTGACCATCGTGTCGATCGGCTTGATGGTCAGCCCGTTGCCGGCCGCCTCGCGAATATCGACGAGCAGGATCGACAAGCCATCGGTATGTTTTTTGACATGCTCGATCGGCGTTGTGCGGCAAAGCAAGGTCAGCAGGTCGGAATTGGCGGCTCGCGATGTCCAGACCTTCTGGCCGTTGATGACGTAGGTGTCGCCGTCGCGCACTGCACGGGTTTTGAGTTGCAACGTGTCCGACCCGGTTGCCGGCTCCGTAACGCCGAAGGACTGAAAGCGCAGCTCGCCGCGGGCGATAGCCGGCAGATATCTTTGTTTCTGGGCATCGTTGCCGTGGCGCACGAGCATCGCCATCATGTACATCTGACCGTGACAGGAGGAGGCATCGCAACCGCTGGCGTGGATTTCCTCAAGGATGACACCGCCCGCGCGCAGCGGCAGGCCCGAGCCGCCGAATTCTTCCGGCACCAGCGCCGCCAGAAAACCGGATTTCGTCAGTTCGGCGACAAATTCAGCCGGGTAAGCGCGCCTGTCTTCCAGGTCGCGCCAATACTCGCCGGGGTAATTGGAGCAAATCGCTCGGATCGCCTCGCGAATTTCGGGGTAATCCTCACCAAGGGCGATTTCCGCCGGTTTATCATCGTCGCTCATGGCAGGTCCGTTGGCTGGCAAACGAAGGTGTTTCGGGTATTAGCGCAGGCCGTGGAACGGCCGCATCAATTCGCACCGGTTGGCGCAGCGCGGCGGACGCGCTATCACCGGTACAGGCAATTGGCAGACGGAAGGAGCATATGCAACCGTTCGTTTATGTAGGGGCTCCGGCGCGGGTCGTCTTCGGCTCCGGAACGCTGGATCAAACCGGCGTGGAACTGGCTGCGCTTGGCGCCAGCAAGGCGCTCGTCTTGAGTACGCCCTACCAGGTGGATGATGCCGAGGCGCTTTCTGATACGCTGGGGGACAAGTCGGCCGGCGTTTTTGGCGGGGCGGCCATGCACACACCCGTGGAAGTGACCGAGCAGGCCCTTGAGGTAATTCGCGCTAGCGGGGCCGATTGCACGATCGCCCTGGGCGGAGGCTCGACAACGGGCCTCGGCAAGGCGATCGCCTGGCGTACCGACTTGCCACAGATCGTCATCCCGACGACCTACGCGGGGTCGGAAATGACGCCGATATTGGGCGAAACCAGGGATGGCCTGAAAACCACTTTCAAGGACGCCAGGGTCCTGCCGGAAGTCGTAATTTATGACGTCGACTTGACGCTGAGCCTGCCGCCGGCCCTGAGCGCCACCAGCGGGATGAACGCCATCGCCCATTCCGTCGAGGCGCTTTACGCCAAGGACCGCAATCCTATTATTTCCCTTGCCTCGGCGGACGGCATTCGCGCCCTGGCGCAAGCCCTGCCGCTAATTATGCGTGATCCGGGCGACAAGGAGGCGCGCAGCGATGCCCTCTATGGTGCATTCCTGTGCGGCATGGCGCTTGGGGTAATTTCCATGGCGCTGCATCACAAGCTTTGTCACGTACTCGGTGGCAGCTTCGATCTTCCCCATGCCGAAACCCATACGATTGTGCTTCCGCACGCGACCGCGTTCAACGAGCAGGCAGTCCCTGATCTTCTCGCGCCGGTTGCAAAGGCGCTCGGGGCGGAGACAGCCGGCCAGGGCCTGTTTGACCTGGCAGCCTCGCTTGGTGCGCCGCTGCGCCTAGCCGATCTGGGAATGCCGGAAGACGGGCTCGGCAAAGCGGCGGATATAGCGGTGGCCAACCCCTATTGGAACCCGCGCGATTTTACCCGGGACCAGGTTTTCAGTGTCCTGGAAGACGCATTTCATGGGCGCCGGCCGTCGTAACCCAGCTTAGACGGCGGGGTTTGCGTTCGCTCTCATCGGCGCGCTAGAACCCGGCCAGTTCAATTATCCAATCTGAAAGTGCAGGCTATGGCAGAAGCGAGAAACGTATTGTGGATCATGGTCGACCAGCTGCGCTGGGACTATCTGTCCTGCTACGGCCACAAGACGCTTGATACACCGCATCTGGACGGCCTGGCTGCGCGCGGTGTGCGGTTCGACCGGGCCTATATCCAGTCGCCGTTTTGCGGTCCCTCACGGATGAGTTTCTATACCGGCCGCTACTGCCGTTCCCACGGCGCGACCTGGAACGGATTTCCGCTACCCATCGGCCAGCCGACGATCGGCGATCACCTGCGCCCGCTCGGGGTGCGCACCGCGCTGGTCGGCAAGACTCACATGATTCCGGATCTGGAAGGCATGGCGCGGCTGGGAATTGATCCCAATTCGGATGTGGGCGTGCGACTTTCGGAATGCGGTTTTGAACCCTTCGTCCGGGACGATGGCCAGTATCCGTTCGGCCCGGTCTATCGCGATACGGAATACAACCAGTACCTGCGTTCGATCGGCTACGGCGGGGAAAATCCCTGGGAGGAATGGGCCAATTCGGCTGAAGGTCCGAACGGGGAAATCCTGTCTGGCTGGCTGATGAAATATTCACACCTGCCGGCGCGCATTCCCGAGGAATATTCCGAAACGCCCTACATGACCGGCCGGACGATCGACTTCATCAACGATGCCGGTGATCAGCCCTGGCTTTGTCACTTGTCGTTTATCAAGCCGCACTGGCCCTACATCGTTCCGGCGCCCTATCACGACATGTACGGGCCGCAGGACATCCAGCCAGCGATCCGTACAGATGCCGAGAAGCAGACCGATCACCCGGTGTTCCGCGCCTACCAGAACACGCGCATCTGCAAGGTCATGTCGCACCCGAAGGTTATGGAGCGCGTCATCCCGGCCTATATGGGCCTGATCAAGCAGGTCGATGACCAGATGGGACGCCTGTTCGCCTTCATGGAGGAACGCGGCCTGTTCGATAACACGATGATCGTGTTTACGTCCGATCACGGCGATTATCTCGGCGATCACTGGATGGGCGAAAAGGATTTGTTCCACGATCCGTCGGTGCGCGTGCCGATGATAATCTACGATCCGCGCAAGGAGGCCGACGCAACCCGCGGCACCGCCACGGATGCGTTGATGGAAGGAATTGATCTTGCCCCAACCTTTGTCGAATTTTTTGGTGGCAAGGATATCCCGCATATTCTCGAAGGCCGCTCTTTGAAGCCCCTGCTGCATGGCGAAAAGAACGTCGAGTGGCGGGACTTCGCGGTTTCGGAATTCGATTATTCGACGCGCTACGCACGCGAACAGCTCGATGTGACGCAGGAAGACGCGCGCCTTGTGATGATCTGCGACAAGCGCTGGAAATACGTCCATTGTGAAAAATTCCGGCCGATGCTGTTCGATCTGGAAAGCGATCCGGATGAATTGAACGATCTTGGCGGGTTCGCCGATTACCAGGACATCTGCAAGATGATGGAGGAGCGCCTGAACAACTGGGCGCGTCAGCACCATGCGCGCATGTCGCTGACGCCGGAGCGGATCAACGACATGGCCTATTCGGAGCCGCCCGGCGTCCACATCGGATTCTGGGACGAGCAGCAACACGACGATTATTTCAAGGGCGAATGGGACAAGCGGCCATTCTTCGACCCGAAGGGGCCGGAGCGCCGCGAACGCGACGAGGCGGCCGTCGCGGCATTGTTCAAACGGCTGGACGATGAAGAGTGATGCGCATTTGTTGCGGCGTGGACAAGTTGGGTCTTCCGGCGCACAATGAATTGGTCAAGATGCCGTTTGCGACCGGGAGGAAACCATGATCATCGATTGCCACGCGCACGTCAGCGCACCCGTTCAACTGTGGGCCTACAAAGCCAATCTGCTGGCCCATCGCGGCTCGCACGGGCGCGGCGGCGTCAAGGTTTCCGACGATGAAATCCGCCACGCGGTTGAAGTCGAGCATTTCGGCGGTGGCGACAAAAGCCACATGGCGTTTCTGGAAGAAGTCGGCACCGACATGCAGATTGTTTCGCCGCGTCCGTTCCAGATGATGACGTCGGAACGGCCGGCGAAAATCGTGCAATGGTTTCTTGAAGAAACAAACAATATCATTGCCCGGCAGACACAGATCTATCCCAACCGTTTTGCCGGCATGGCCGGAATTCCCCACGTCGGCGGCGACAATCTCGATATGGCGCTGAAGGAACTGGAGCGGGCCGTGTCGGAACTCGGTTTGAAGGGCTGTCTGATCAACCCCGACCCTTACGAAAACGGCGGCGAGAAGGCCCCGCCGATGGGCGACCGCTTCTGGTACCCGCTCTACGAAAAGCTTTGCGAACTTGATGTGGTCGGTCATATCCATGCTACCGGTTCGCGCAATCCTGACCGTGAGCCCTATACACTGCACTTCATCAACGAAGAAACGACAGCGGTGTTCGGGCTGGTGAACTCGGACGTCTACAAGGATTTTCCTGACCTGAAGATCCTTGTCAGCCACGGCGGTGGCGCAATTCCGTTCCAGCTGGGCCGTTT
The DNA here is from genome assembly GCA_964615275.1 of uncultured Beijerinckia sp. GTDB lineage: Bacteria > Pseudomonadota > Alphaproteobacteria > Rhizobiales > Beijerinckiaceae > Terripilifer. Next base: position 38,201 of record CAZTMN010000031.1, read on the forward strand.
CGAGGCTCAATCGGCGCGGGGCAGGCGTGGACCGTTTTCCGAGCGGCTTCGCAACCTCTATTTCGATACTGTTCTTTACACTGGCGATGCGCTGGAACTGCTAATCAAGACGGTTGGCGTCGATCGCTGTCTGTTCGGCGCTGAATGTCCGGGGGTCGGAGCGGCGCGCAATCCGCAAACCGGCCGGACCTATGACGACATCGTTCCGCTGATCAAGGGTTTTGACTGGCTGTCCGATGGCGACAAGAAAGCTATTCTTGAGGACAATGCGCGCAAACTCTTCAAGCTGTGATGGTATTGTTCACGCCGGCGCAGGCATTTTGGCCTTGCGTCCGGCCATTATTTCCCAGCCGGGCAAAACGGCGCCGGAGAGAGATTTTTCACGAATTTTCACTTGATCCCGGCCAATAGCCGGATGCTGTAGCGAAGATTGCTTCAACAAGAGCTGGTCGACCGCATTTCATAGGTACCGGGAGCAAATCCTGCATAGGGCGGTGGGATTGTTACCGCGTTTCCAAATTGTCGCCGGGTTTCCGGGTTGTGGCTGTTGACAGTGCGAAATATGTGTTTCTAATACGCGCTGACTGCCGGACTGCACTGGGTTTTGCTCCGGTTGGTTGTGCTTATTCAAGCGGTTGCAGAGACCCGGGGAAGGGGTTTCCGCTCCGGTCACCAGGGAGGAATTTATGCACAAGCTCATCGCCAGCGCCGCGTCGGTTGCGCTGATCGCCGCTGCAGGAGCAGCGCAGGCCGAGACCGTCAAGGTCGGGCTGATTGCGCCGTTCTCCGGACCTTTTGCGGTTTGGGGCAAGCAGTTCAAGCAATCCGTCGAAGCCTTCCAGAAGGTCAACGGCACCAGCGTCAACGGCAACAAGATCGAGGTGATCTATCGCGATTCCGGCGGCATCAACCCGGCCAAGACCCGTCAGCACGCCACGGAATTGATCCTGCGCAGCAAGGTGCGGTTCCTGACCGGCTTCACCATGACGCCAAACGCGCTTTCGGTCGCGCAGATCCTGAACAAGACGAAGATCCCGGCCGTCATCATGAATGCCGCGACCGGCTTCATTGTTCGCAAGTCACCCTATTATGTGCGCACCAGCATGACCGTTGGCCAATACGTGATGCCGACGGCTGTATGGGCTTCCAAAGTCAAGAAGCTGAAAACAGCCTATATCCTGGTCAGCGATTATGCGCCCGGGCATGACGCCGAGAAATATTTCGAGAAAGGCTTCGTTTCAGGCGGTGGCAAGATCGTGGGCAAGGATCGCATGGCGCTGAAGACTACCGACTTTGCGCCTTTCATGGAGCGTGCGGCCAAGAGCGGCGCCCAGTCTGTTTACATTTTCGTACCAGCTGGAGCGCCCTCAACTGCAGCAATCCGCGAATTTGCAAAGCGCGGCCTGA
>CAZTMN010000032.1:0-38641 GCA_964615275.1 uncultured Beijerinckia sp.
ATCTTGATGATCTGGTTTTGCTCCAGATTGATCAAGCCGAGGGTAGCGTCCAACAGGAACGTTACCTTTCCAGCAAGGTACGCCGAGTGCTCCGTTAAGGACGCCGCATCGCGTTGCAAAGTCCGCAGGCGCTGACGGGCTTCCTTTTGTGCCCGCTTTCCGGGTTCGACCAGGGCATTGTGATAGTTCAACATGCGGGTGATGCTGACGAGGCTTTCGCGAAACATGGACAACCGCTCGCCTTCGCGGCCGATATCGACGATGGCTTTTTGATAGTCGCTGTTGCGGCTGCCCGCCTTGCCGGAACTTTGCTGGAATATATTGTGGGAGATTGCATCGATCCGCGCCCCCACCTGTTCAAGCGCGTCGGCGACCCGGTCGACTATCGCTTCCAGCAGTCCAAACATGATCTGCTCGCCGGAGGTGCATGGGATCGAACCGGATCGCAGGGCGCGGGCGATAAACATTGCAAATGGTTTTGGCTCGCTGTAGCGGACAGTGACCAGCGTATGGCCCTTCAGCGCAAATGTGATCGGCGACAGCACCGGTTTGTCCGTGTTGATATTCACCACTGCGTTGATGGTCATGTACTCGGCGCCATTCTCGTTGTAGACGCGCGAAGAAGCCTCGATTTCCTGCATTTCTTCGCGGGTCGGAATTGAGATGCCGGTCGCCTTCTCGACGTAGTGATCTTCCCGCGTTGTCGGGTTGGTTATGTCTATCCATGGGACGTCACCATCGGGCATGGTGGAGATTGCATCGTCCGCGATGTGCAATTCTACGGGGTCAAGGCGATTGGTGGTGTGTGCGTAGATTTTCAGCATATCCGGCGTCCGGGTAGCAATGTGCCGCAGTTGGCATACACTGTACTCCGCCCTGTGGAAAATTGAACAATTATTCCGCTGCTGCTTCCAGTGCAGGCTTGCCGTTTCGGTAGTTTTCCATCAAAGCGGCCGCCTCCAGTTCGGCTGCAGCAATTGAACGCTCCTTGACACGCCCAAAGCCGCGAATCCTGTCCGGCAAGCTGGCAATCTTCACAGCCAGCGCATGATTGTGGGGCGTCAAAGTTTTTGCGAGGTCTTCCAACGACGTTTCATATTTCTGCAACACCTCGCGTTCGCGGCGGCGCTCGGCTGTATACCCAAAAATGTCAAAAGCTCCACCACGCAGTTTTTTCATTGCGGCGAGGACTTTGAATGCTCGCATCATCCACGGACCGAAGCTTGATTTAACAGCAAGGCCGGTGTGTGGATCGCGTCTGCCAAGAATCGGTGGCGCGAGGTGAAATTCAAGCCTGACGGCGCCTTCGAATATATCGGTGACCTGACGTGCGAAGGATCCGTCCGTGTACAGCCGTGCGACCTCGTACTCGTCCTTGATCGCCATGAGTTTGAACAAATTGTGCGCAACCGCCTCGCCCAGCGCTGAACTGCCGGGTGCTTTTGCCGCTTCAACCTGACGGATCTGTTCAACCAGGGTACGATAGTGGGCGGCATAGGCTGCGTTCTGGTAAGATGTGAGGAAGCTGGCGCGCCGTTCTATCGTTTCGTCCAGCGTTTGCGCCGGGCTTGTTTCGCGGGTGTTTCGCACAAGCGCCCGCACGGCATCAGGATTCTCGGCGAAGTGCCGGCCAAGGGTGAACGCCGTAAGGTTCATCGGAACGGCTTGTCCGTTTAATTCGATCGCCTGCTCGATCGATCCGGATTCCAATGGCAACATGCCAAGCTGATAGGAATATCCCAGCATGAACATATTGCTGGCGATCGAATTGCCCAGAAGCGCTGTCGCGATATCGGTGGCATCAACGAATCTTGTGCGGTTACCGGTATGATCATTCAAGGCGCGCCGGATGCGTTCGGCCGGCAGGGCGTAAGCCCTGTTGCGCGCGAAATCGCCTGGATAAATCTCCGCCGTGTTGACGACAACGCTTGTCGATTGAGTCCGTATTGCCGCCAGGACTTTGCGCGAGCCGGAGACCATGAGGTCGCATCCCAATACCAGATCGGCCTGTCCTGCGGCGACACGAATGGCATGGATCGTTTCCGGCGTCGCGCTCAGCTTGATGTGGGAAAATACTGCGCCTCCTTTTTGCGCCAGTCCGGCCATGTCGATGGCACCGCATCCCTTACCCTCGATATGCGCGGCCATGCCGATTATCGCACCAATCGTAACAACACCAGTGCCGCCGACGCCGGTGACCAGAATGCCGTACGGGTGTTCGCCGATTACAGGAATTCTTGGCTCCGACAGTTCAGGTAACGAGGCTGTCGCTTGCGGATTGGCGGCGATATCGCGTGACCTCAAACGGCCGCCGTGGACCGTTACAAAGGCCGGGCAGAAGCCATTGAGGCAGGAAAAGTCCTTGTTGCAGCTCGACTGATCAATGGTGCGTTTGCGGCCGAATTCGGTATCAAGGGGTTGCACCGAGACACAATTGGATTGCACGCCACAATCGCCGCAGCCTTCGCAGACGAGCGGGTTGATAATGACGCGGGCATCGGGATCGGGATAGGTTCCACGCTTGCGTCTGCGGCGTTTTTCCGCGGCGCATGTCTGATCGTAAATCAGCATGGACGTGCCGGGCACCGTTTGCAATTGGCGCTGTACGGCATCCAGTTCATCGCGGTGGTCGATGGTTGTACCGGCGGGCCATTCTTCGCCAGGCGGGTACTTGTCCGGTTCGTCGGTCACCACGGCGATGCGGGAAATGCCTTCGGCTGCGGCCAGGCGGGCAATCTTGGACGGGCTTAGCGAACCGTCATTCTTTTGCCCCCCTGTCATCGCCACAGCGTCGTTGTACAGCACCTTGAATGTCATCTTGGTGTTGGCTGCAACCGCCCAGCGGATCGCCATGATGCCGGAATGGTTGAATGTCCCATCGCCAATGTTCTGGAAAATGTGGTCTCGGCTAGAAAAACGCGATTCCCCGATCCAGTTGGCGCCCTCGCCGCCCATCTGGGTAAATCCCTCGGTGCCGCGTTCCATCCATTGCACCATGTAGTGACAGCCAATACCGGCATACGCGCGGGCTCCATCGGGTATCTTCGTGGATGAATTGTGCGGACAGCCGGAACAGAAATAGGGCGCGCGCACAGCCGCATCCGGCGTTGTATTCAGACGCTGCTGAAAATCCCGCAAGCTGGCAACGCGTTCGGCCAGGTCCGCATCGCCATCGTGGTAGCGCAGCAATCGCTCGCCGATGGCGATCGCCACCTCGTTGGCGTCAAGTGCACCCTTGACGGGAAACAGCCAATTGCCGTGTTCATCTTTCTTGCCGACACAAACGGGCTGGCTGTCGGTGCCGTATAATTCTTCGCGGACCTGGACTTCGATCAGCGCACGTTTTTCCTCGACGCAGATGATCAGGTCGAGGCCATCGGCGAAAGCTTTCAGGCCCTCCGGTTCGAGCGGCCACGGGCAGCCAATCTTGTAGAGCCGTAGGCCGAGCGTGTTTGCACGATTTTCGTCTATACCCAGATCATCCAGCGCCTGGCGCACGTCGAGATAGGGCTTGCCCGTTGTGATGATACCGATTTTCGGACTGGCGCCGCCGGAACAGATGATTTGATTGAGCTTGTTGGCCCGCACCCAGGCGACGATGGCGTCGCGCTTGTAGTCCTGCAGCCTGGCCTCCTGCGTCAAAACTGGATCGCGCGGGCGGATCGAAAGCCCCCCTTCAGGCATCTCAAAATCTGTTGGCGTAACCGTGTTAATGCGTTCCAGCGATGCATCGACAGAGGCGGTCGATTCTACCGTATCCTTGATGAGCTTGATGCCGACCCACACGCTGGCGTATCGGCTCAATTCCCAGCCAAGCAGGCCGTAGTCGATGATTTCCTGCACCCCAGCCGGATGCAGGACCGGCATCATGACATCGACGAAATGGAATTCCGATTGGTGCGCCGTGGTTGAGGATTCCGCGGTATGATCGTCACCCATCAGCGCGATGACACCGCCGTTAGGCGATGTACCGGCAAGGTTGGCGTGGCGGAAAACATCGCCGGAGCGGTCGACACCCGGGCCCTTGCCGTACCAGAGGCTGAACACGCCGTCGAATTTGCCTTCGCCGCGCATTTCCGCCTGCTGGGCGCCCCAAACGGCGGTGGCGGCAAGATCCTCGTTGAGGCCGGGCTCAAACACGACGTCGCTCTTGCTAAGCAGGTTCGCCGCGGTCTGGAGCTGAAAATCCACCGCGCCAAGCGGCGAGCCGCGATATCCGGTGACAAAACTGGCGGTGTTAAGACCGGCACGGCGGTCGCGCTCCTTCTGCATCAACAGAAGGCGGACAATCGCCTGCGTACCGGTGACAAATATGCGATTTTTGGACAGATCATATTTGTCATCAAGTGAAACAGCATTGCGGCGGCGTGCCGGCGTTCCGGGTGCGGCGGGGGCGGTCGCCGTTGCTGCTTCGTAATCTTCGCCGGGTTGATCCATAAAACTTTCCCTGATGGCCCAAATCCGAGCGGCGGCCGTCGAAGCGTCCGCCAATACCCCTGCCGTGTATGGTAACCTTGGACAGCTGGCCGCGCCAGACCCTGACCGGGCTGGCATGCGTCACGTTTTGACCATTGTTGAGTGCGAGGCGGTTAACGTATTTTTAACCATGTGGCGTCGAGGTTGAGCGGCCGTGCGCTCAGCCCACGCATATTTGCGCGAGATCTGCCGGAATACGGGTAAAGGAAATGAATCGAGTGGGAATTTTGTCACACTTCGCTGGCGTGATGCTGGCTGGATTGGCGCTGTGTTTCCAGCCGACTGCGGCGCTGGCCCATCCACATGTCTGGGTCAAAGTGCGAAGTGTGCTGATATTCGGGGCGGGAGGCGAGATCGTCGGTGTTAGGCATGCCTGGACCTTTGACAAGGTGTATTCTGCTTTTGCCACGCAAGGAATGGGCAAGGATGGTGTGCCGATAGAACGGGCGCTGCAAGCGCTTGCCAAGGTCAATGTTTCGCAATTGGCGGAACACAATTATTTCACGTCGCTGAAAGCGGCGGGCGCGTACAGGGAATTTTCCAGCGCTAAAAATCAAAGATTGACATTGGATGCGAACAAGATTCTAACGTTGCATTTTGATGCCATGCTAACAAAACCCGTTGCTGCACGCCCGGTTGCAATTTTGCGGGTCTACGATCCCACCTATTTCGTCGCCTTCGATTTTGTGCCCGCCAAACCGGTCAAGATGGCCGGTTCCCCGGAAGGCTGTTCTCTCAGTATCATCCGGCCGAAGCCGCTAACGGCCATGCAACAGAAGCGGCTTGATCAAGTCCAGGGTACCAATGAATCACCTGGCGCGACCTTTGGATTGTTTCTTTCGTCTGGCGCCATAGTGGCCTGCCCATAAGTGCAGGAGCCGCCCATGGAGCGATCCCGGAAGACTGCGCTGTTCAGCATGCGAATTTTTACTTTCCTTTTCGGATGTTCATCTCTGGCGCCTTCGGCCGCGTCGGCGCAGGCACGCAACCCATTCGATGTGGGAATCTCGGAGGGTGGCGGGGTTCCCGGCAGCAGCCTTGCCAAGTGGATTTGGGCGCAACAGATCGCGTTTGAACGCATGTTGGCCGATGCGGTGAGCGCCGTTCAGGCGGATTATCTTGCGCTGTGGCCGCTGTTGTCGATCGCTTTCGCCTATGGGGTATTTCACGCCGCAGGCCCCGGCCACGGGAAAGCCGTGGTGGCGTCCTACGTCGTCGCCAATGAGCGGGCGCTGAAGCGAGGAATTGCAATTTCGTTCCTTGCCGCGATCTTGCAAGCCGTGGTTGCGGTTGCGATCGTAAGCGTTCTTGCCGTGGTGTTGAACGCGACCGCCGCGCGCATGAAATCGGTGGCCGGCATAGTCGAAGCCGGCAGCTATTTCGCCATAGCAGCACTTGGCCTCTGGTTGGTGTGGCGCAAGGGCCGGCTCCTGCTGCAATCCTGGTGGAAGCCAGCGGAAAGCAGTGCTGCGAGCCATCATCATCAGCATGGGGATCACGGCCATGTTCATGGACCCGATTGCGGACATTTTCATGCCCCCGACCCGTCCACTTTGGGAGATGGTTTCTCGCGCGGGGTAGCGGTTGCGACGGTTTTTGCCGCGGGGTTGCGGCCATGTTCCGGAGCAATCCTGGTCCTGGTATTTGCCTTGGCGCAGGGAATCTTCCTGGCCGGGATTGCGGCGACATTTGCAATGTCCATTGGCACCGCGCTGACAACGGGCAGTCTTGCCGCTGTGGCGGTGCTTGGAAAGAGCCTTGCCGAGCGCTATCTGGCAAGGGCTGGGAGCGACATTGCTGGCAATATCTTGCGGCTGGCCGAGTTTCTGGCGGCCCTGTTCATCTTGCTGCTTGGAATCTTGTTATTCGCAGGTGCAATATCCTGATAAGGCGGGCTGGGAAGGCCTGGGTGAGCAGTTTTGTGTGCACGAGCCTTTGTGGCAAAGGCCGAGATGACGCACGGCTTGGTTCTCGTTCCTGTTTCCCTTGCTTGTATTGCGGCCATGCGCTAGATATCCGCCAAAGTTTCCATATATTCTTGCGGGAATGCAGTCTTGGCAGAGAAGCAGCCGATCAACACTCAGAAGCTGGTTACGCTGATCAGTCTTGGAATTCTGGTCGGTGTCGAGTTGACCGTGATGACCTGGGCGGCTGGCTGGGCGCTTGGCGGCATATTCGAATTGCCGCCGCTGTTCCGGCGGATATTTGAGGCGGCTGGATTCATCGCTGGCGTGGCCGGATTGTATTATTTCATGCGCAGCGCGATCAAGGCTGAACCAATTCGCGAGTAGCGCTGGTCCGGCCGGCGACAGCTGCGATGCCGGAATTCTCAGAAATCGTAATCGTTGGCGCCGGGGCAGCCGGTATAGCTGCCGCGCGGGTCTTGTGCGCTACGGGAAAACAGGTGCGGATTCTCGAAGCGCGTGAGCGCGCAGGCGGGCGCGCCTTTACCCGCACGATCAACGGTTTACCGCTAGACATAGGTTGCGGATGGCTGCACTCGGCGGATAGCAACCCGCTGGTTCCACTGGTTCAGGATGCCGGTTTCCGGATCGACAAGACTTTGCCGCCATGGCAGCGGGAACCGGATCCCGGTCTGTTTCCAGCTGATGCGCACGCCCGGTTTCGACAGGCGCACCAGGCCTTCGAGGCCCGGCTCTTGGCTGCTTCAGGCGATGAAGCAGATGTTGCCGCGAGTACCCTGCTGGAGGAGGGGAACTGCTGGAATCCGCTGCTGGATGCAATTTCCACCTATGTGAACGGAGTGGAGCTGGCATTTTTGTCCGCTTGGGACGTAACACGCTACCATGACAGCGAAATAAACTGGCGCGTGCCGGACGGGTTGGGTCACTTTGTTTCTGCAATGGCGGACGATTTGCCGATCGATCTTGGTTGCCCCGTTAAGGCAATCGATCACTCCGGCAAGATGATCGTTGTCGAGACGGCAAGGGGCGATCTGGCCTGTACAAAAATCATTGTCACCGTTCCGACGAATATATTGGCAAATGGCAACTTGCGGTTGACGCCGGAAATGCCGGACCATTTACACGCCGCCGGAAAATTGCCGCTTGGATTGGCCAACAAAGTATTCTTGGCCGTGGATACGCCGCACGGTCTGCCCGGGGGAGGTTTCCTGATCGCCAATCGCACGGCAGCCGCGAGCGGCAGTTATCATCTTTGTCCGTTCGGCCGGCCAATTATTGAAGGGTATTTCGGCGGCGCCTATGCGCGCGAGCTGGAAGCAGCAGGGCAGGCGGCATTCCCGGATGCGGCAATTGGTGAATTATGCGCGGTCCTGGGCAATGATTGGCGCGGGAAATTCAAGCTGATTGCATCAAGCGGCTGGGCCAACGATCCATATGCACAAGGTTCGTATTCTCATGCTCTGCCTGGATATGCAGACATGCGCGCCGTCCTGGTCCAGCCGCATGAGGGGCGCGTATATTTTGCAGGTGAGGCGGTATCGCCGCACGCCTTTTCGACCGTGCACGGCGCGTGGGAGAGCGGCGAGAAGGCTGCCCGTGAATTGCTGGCCAAACCCTGACGCCGGTTCCTGCTAGAGCGCCAGCAGGATCGCGGCAAATTCTTTGGGCATTTCGATCATGATTTCATGACCGCAAGGCATGGCGTGGTATTCCCAGTCCGGCGACGCCTTGGCCATGTCGCCAAAGGGCGCGAAGACCGGCCCGGGGTGCCCCTCGGCCCGGATGTAGACCTTGCGCGGCACTTTTTTCCAGGCGCCCTTGGTCCGCACGGGCTGGATGAAGGTCAGCAATGGCTGCTTGGTGCACTGCTGGTTGATCCAGTCGATATTGGCCTGCTCCTTGACCCCGAAATATTCCGGTGAGCGCGGCGTCACCTGCCAGCCGTCGCCATTCTCGATGGCATCCATCACCATGCCCATTCGGGCAGCTTCCGGCTGGTGATGGACAAGGGCCTCGCCATCTTCGGGAATAAAGGCGTCGAGATAGATGATCGTGCTCAAGCGGTCTGCGATCTGTTCTGCAACGCCGGTTATGACCATGCCGCCGTACGAATGACCGAGCAGCACGACGTCGGATAATTCGTTCTTTTCAATCAGGCCGATGACGTCCTGGATGTGGGTGGATACGCCAACCGCCGGACTGGCCAGGTGGGCGCTTTCGCCGACGCCGGTCAGGGTTGGCGTGAACACGCGATGACCCGCGGCGATCAGATGCGGTGTTACGCGCTGCCAGCACCAGCCGCCATGCCAGGCGCCGTGAACGAGAACGAATGTTGTCATTGGCTGTCCCTCAAACGGTCAGGATGATTTTTCCGATATGCTGGCTCGTTTCCATGCGCACATGGGCCTTTGCGGCATCGTGCAGGGGGAAGGTTGAATCGATAACCGGCTTGCATTTGCCCTCGCGCCAGAATGGCATGACGTTTTCTTCCAGCGATTGTGCAATTGCGGTTTTCTCATCATCCGTACGCGGGCGAAGGGCCGATCCGGTCCATACGATGCGCTTGAACGAAATCGGCCGGATATCCAGCTCCATTTTCGAGCCGGTCATGACAGCGATCTGGCCTATGCGCGCGTCGCGGGCGCAACATTCAAAATTCTTCTGCACATAGGAACCCGCAACCATGTCGAGAATGACGTTGACGCCCTTGCCATCGGTGGCTTCTTTTACGGCTTCAACGAAGTCCTGGGTTTTGTAATTGACCGCAACGTCTGCGCCGAGCTCGCTGCAGAACGCGCATTTTTCATCCGAGCCGGCGGTGGTTATGACTTTTGCGCCGATGGCCTTTGCCAGCATGATCGCGGTCGTGCCAATTCCGGAAGAACCGCCGTGAATGAGCAGCCATTCGCCTTTCTTCAAGCCTGCGGTCATGAAGCCGTTGACCCATACGGTAAAAAAGGTTTCGGGAATGCCGGCTGCTTCGATCATGGTGAACCCGTCCGGCACGGGCAGGGCGTGGCCGGCGTTGACGGTCACATATTCCGCATAGCCACCGCCGTGGCAGAGCGCGCAGACCTTGTCGCCTTCTTTCCAGCGGGTAACGCCATCGCCAACAGCTGCGACGGCGCCGGCTACTTCCAGGCCCGGCAAGGGAGATGCGCCCGGCGGCGGCGGATAACGTCCGAGCCGCTGGGCTACGTCCGGACGGTTGACCCCGGCCGCCTCCACCTTGATGAGGATTTGCCCCGGGCCGGCTTGTGGCAGCGGCTCATCGCGGGCTTGCAAAACTTCAGGCCCACCGGGCTCGGTGATGGCAATGGCGTTCATGGTGGCGGGGAGGGATGACATTGGCGGACCTTTGGATTTCTTCTGATGGCAAGCTGCCCGCGTACCGCTCCGGGCAAGAAATGGCAATGGCTAACGGCGTGCCGGCGAAATGATCGTCTCAAGCATGGGCCATGGCTTCGGCGGTTTCACCCAGATGACGAATTTTTGGAATGACCTCGTCGGCAAACATCTTGATGTTCTTCTTGACCAGGTCGTCCGGCAAGGTGCCGAAATGCATCATCGGTATCATGATCTTGAAACCGGTGCGTTCGTGAATCTCGGTAATCATGCGCGCCACCGTGTCGGGAGATCCAACGATGCAATTGCCACGGGCAAAGATGTCGTCGATGCTCAATTTCGATGTACCGATGCCCTTGCGAAATCCCATCATCCGCTGCAGGGACTCAATACCAGTGTAGCCGGGCGGAAACAGAAATTCGAACGGGATGTGGAAGAAATTGTTGTACAGGCTCTCGATATGTTCGGCTGCCTCTTTTCGGGCGATGGCGTCCGTTTCTGCAACATATAGCGGGGTCGACCAGCCGAGCTGGTCGCCCGTCGCTTCATATCCGTATTCGCGGGCACGCTGCTTGTAGACCTCATGAAAGCGGGCTACGGCGTCGGCGGGCGAGAACGCCATGATCATTGGATATTTACGTGAAGGATGCGAAGCCCAGTCTACGGTTTCGGTCGATCCCTGGGTTGGGATCCAGATCGGCGGATGCGGAGTCTGCACGGTTCGTGGCCAGCAGTTTACATAGTTGAAATTATAATGCTCCCCTTCAAAGTCGAACGGTTCGGTCGCAGTCCAGGCCTGGGTGACGATGTCATGCGCTTCATGGAACCTGTCGTGCGAATAGATCGGATTGACCGTGGAGGAATGGTATTCGCAACCAATGCCGCGAACGAAACCGGCGATCAGGCGTCCTTCCGACAGATTATCGAGCATGGCGAACTCTTCAGCGATCGTTACCGGATTGTTGACGATCGGCAGGGCGCGGCCCAAAACGGCGATGCTTGTATTCATGCCGCGGGTTCGTTCGATTAGCGACATGGCGATAAGGTTTGGCGCCGGCATCATGGAATAGGCGGCCTGGTGATGCTCGTTGACGCATATTCCGTCAAACCCGCACTGCGCCGCGTAAACAAGCTGACCGATGTATTCCTGATACAGGGCGGAGCCCCTCTTGGGATCGTAGAATTTGTTCGGCAGCACTACCCAATAGGATGGGTATTCGTTGGCTTTGTCGAAATCCAGGTGCCGGTAGGGCATCAGGTGGAAGGCGTGAAAGTTCATGGGATTATCTCCCCGATAAATCGCGTAACCGCGCCGAGGGTTGCATCGGCGCATTCCATGTGAGGCAAGTGCCCGCAATCCGGGATTGTTTCCAGCCGGCAGTCGGGCAGGCCATCCTGCCAGGCTTTTGCCATTGCAGGCGGGGCGATCCTGTCGCTGTCGCCCCAGACCAGCAGGACCGGCAAATCGATACGGTGCAACCAGCGCTGCAAATCGGGATTGTGAAACCGTGGCGCCCAACCAAGGCGGGCTGTGGCGTAACGATCCTTTAGCAGTGCGGTTGTTTCCCGGTCGGTGTGTTCGACGCCAAGGTATTGTTGCGCGAATTGCTCACTGGCAAAACGGTTGCGAATATTCTGTTCCGGTGTCCACAGAAAGACATCGCCGTATGCCTGCCCCGCTTGCCGCACGCCATAGGGCGCCAGAAGGCTGAGCGAGGCAAGCCGAGAGCGGTCGCGGACGGCGATTTCCGCACCAATCCACCCGCCCATGGATGCGCCGACAACATGCAAGTCCTTCAGATCCAGATGGGCGAGAAAATCGAGGTAGAAGTAAGCTGTGTCGGTCATGCCGCGCAGCCAGTCGGGGCTGTCCGACGCACCGAAGCCGGGGTGATCGGGGATGATGACCTCGTAGTCCCTGGCCAGGGCTTCAATAAAGTCCGCATCGCCCGGAAGGGTCTCCTCGCTGCGAAGGTACAGCACCGCCGGACCCGAAGTTTTCCCGATGCACTTGAAACGCAGGGTTGCGCCCATGCAATCGAATGTGCCCTTGGCCAAAATTTTCCTCCGTTTTCGCGATTGTTGTCTCGCAGGAAGCAGAATAGCCGGGCGCGCGGGTGGCTTGTCAACTTGGCGGGCTGCGGCGAATTGGTTCCCGCTTCCAAGCCACACTTGCCGGGCCGGGAACGTGGCGGTAGCCTGTTGGCCACGCAGGAAACGGGATGACGCAAACATGGCCATAGACGACGATCCGTTTGCAGCTCCGAAAAAGCCGCAGGCGCACGAGATTGGCGAAGCACTGGATGCAATTTCGGTGGAGGAGCTGGAGGAGCGCATTGGCTTGTTGCGCGCCGAGATCGTGCGCCTGGAAGGGGCAATCAAGGCCAAACAGGCCTCCATGCAGGCGGCGGAAAGTTTCTTCAAGTCGTAGGATGCCTCTGGCCGATCGTTGGGTGGACCGAAGCGCCCGCCCCAGGCGCCCCGTGCCTGAACGAGACATCTGTTGCGACCGGGGACACATGACCGTGAATTTTCGTCAATTATTAACTTCATATTAACGATTCCAATTTATTAAATTAATCATCCTGAATTTCAGGATTTGAGTGGTTTCTGTCCACTCTGTTTGACGCCTCCCTGTTACCAACTTTTTAGAGCCGCTTTTGCGGCTCTTTTTTTGTTTGCAGCTTCGCCCGTCTTGCTGATCCCTGCGGGCCTGTTAACCTTACCGAAAGTTTAACGTTCGATTTCCGACAATTGGCGCTAAGATTGCGAGGGTTGGGTCACTGGGGTGAAAGTGTCGTGTTTCGTGACACCCCCGTGAGGGAGTAAGGTTTATGAGTTCGAATGTTACCTTTATGCCGGGCGCTGAAACTGCAATTTCGTTTGGTCACAAGCTAGCAACTTCAGAATCATTCAAGGCGCTGTTCAAGGAAGGCATGGGGCTGGTCGAGGAAGCGGCAGGGTATCTTGATGGCGATGGCCGCGTGGAGTCACGCTTGCTGCAGCGGGCAGACGCTCTGGCTTACGCTTCTGAAAGCATGCGGTTGACCACCCGCCTGATGCAATTGGCGTCATGGCTGCTGTTGCAGCGTGCGGTCAATGAAGGTGAAATGACCCAGAAACAGGCTGCCGCTGAAAAGCACAAAGTCAAGCTGGTGCGCCAGGAGAGCGCATCGTCTACGGAGGTTTTTGACCGTCTGCCGGCCCGCTTGCAAAGCCTTGTGACCCGGTCGCTGCGCATGCAGGACCGCATCATGCATCTTGACACGCTGCTCTATGCAGAACCCGAACCGTCTGAAATCATTGCTCCGCCGGCGATATCGCAGCAATTGCAATTGATCGAACAGGCGTTCAGCCGCGCCGGGTAAGCTTTCCTGGAAGAGCCAAACTCTTTTGGCTTCAAGGGCTTTTCTTCATACCCTCTACTTCGAAAACTTGGGCCTTCCGGCGTATTCGCGGGAAGGCCTTTTTCTTGCCGATTTTCAGTATCGGGATACCGCGCGCAAAAAATGCGCCGGAAAACCGGCGCATTCTGCATTTCTGCATTTCCGGATGTGGGTATTTTATTGTTTGCGCGCGCCAATATTGCCAAAACGGGAGTTGAAGCGCGACAGACGGCCACCGCGGTCGGTCAGCTGGGCGGAACCGCCGGTCCAGGCCGGGTGGGTCTTGGGGTCGATGTCCAGGCTCATCTTGTCGCCTTCGGCGCCCCAGGTCGAGCGGGTTACATATTCGGTGCCATCAGTCATGACTACCGTGATCATGTGATAATCGGGATGGATGTCGGACTTCATATCGTTTCCTGACGGATATTTCGTGCGGCACGGGCCGCCGGACAGAGAATGTACTTGGAAAATCCAAATCCGCGCCAGACTGGTCTGTCTCGCGCGGCATTTGCGGTTCGTATACACAAGCGGCTGGTTTGATACAAGTCCCCGATTTTGTGGCTGGAGTGGCGTTTGCCCTTCCCGTCCGGGCGTCCGCAAACGTGCTTCGGTTTCATTTTGGTCTGCGGGCTGTTTCGGTCTTGGTTGAAAAGGCGTAGAAAGCGCCAATGGATGATCAGGCAAGACAATCTGGCCAATCCGGCAATTCTCCTGGTGAGCGGAGCCGGAACACGCCGTCCTACGGCGACGGCGATTTGGGAGCGAAGCGGCCGGAAAAGGCGCCGCTGCGCGCGCTCAAGCCGCTGCTGCCATACGGTTTGCGCTACCGGGGTCGGATCGCCGCAGCGCTGGTGGCGCTGGTCGTGGCGTCTGCCGCAACCTTGACCGTTCCGGTGGCGGTCCGGGGGATGATTGACTATGGCTTTTCGGCAAATGGCGCGGGGCTGATCGATCGCTATTTCGGCTACATGATTGCGGTCGTTGCCGTGCTCGCCGGGGCGTCGGCAGCGCGATATTTTCTCGTCATAACCCTCGGTGAACGGGTTGTTGCGGATCTGCGCAAGGATTTGTTTGGCCATCTGTCGAATCTTGACGCACAGTTTTATGACACGGCCCGGACCGGGGAGCTTGTCTCGCGCCTGACCGCTGACACCACTCAGATCAAGTCGGCCTTTGGATCGTCCGCCTCCGTCGCATTGCGCAATCTGTTCATGTTCGCCGGCGCGATTTCGATGATGATCATCACCAGCGTGAAACTGTCCGCCCTGGTACTGGTGGCGATCCCGGTTATCGTGTTGCCGCTGGTTACGGCGGGACGTGGCGTGCGGGCGCGTTCGCGGCGGGCGCAAGACACGCTTGCGGAAGCGTCGGCCTACGCGGCGGAAAACCTGTCGTCTGTGCGCACGATGCAGGCCTTCAACGCCGAGGCCGAGACCCGGACGCGATTTTCGCACGCAGTCGAGATTGCGTTCGAGGCAGCGCGGGCGACCACGGCCATGCGTTCGATTGTGACGATGATGGCAATTTTCCTGGCGTTTTCCAGCGTTATTGCGGTTTTGTGGCTTGGCGCACAGGATGTTTTGGCGGGAAAAATGTCACGTGGCCTGCTTTCGCAATTTGTTCTTTACGCGGTGTTTGGCGCAAGCTCGCTCGGCCAGTTGTCGGAAGTTTGGAACGAAATTTCGCAAGCTGCCGGCGCAGCCGCACGAATTGCCGAAATCCTTGACGAGAAACCGCAAATCTCGGAACCGGCGAAACCAAAAGATTTCCCGGTGCCGGCGCGTGGCGAAATCCGTTTCGACGGGGTTCATTTTGCCTATCCCACCCGTCCCGACGTGCCGGTTCTTGACGGGTTGAGTTTTGAAGTGGGCAAAGGCGAGACGCTCGCGATAGTCGGGCCATCGGGCGCAGGCAAGTCGACCGTTCTGCAACTGCTCATGCGTTTCTACGATCCGCAAAAGGGCGCAATCCGGCTCGACGACATTGATATTTTGGAGGTCTCGCCGCACGCCTTGCGTGAACGTATCGCACTTGTTCCCCAGGAGCCGGTGATCTTCGGCGCATCTGTTGCCGAAAATATCCGTTACGGCCGGACAGGCGCCGGGCCGGAAGAGATTTCGGATGCCGCCCGGCGGGCGCAGGCGGCCCAGTTCATCGCAGACATGCCCGAGCAGTTTGATACCCGCGTCGGTGAGCGCGGCGTTACCCTTTCAGGGGGGCAGAAGCAGCGTCTGGCAATCGCCCGGGCCATGCTCAAGGACGCCCCGGTGCTATTGCTGGACGAAGCGACTTCGGCGCTGGATTCGGAAAATGAAATGCTGGTGCAAAGGGCGCTTGAAGATATCATGGGCACGCGCACCACCATCGTGATTGCACACCGGCTGGCGACGGTGCTCAAGGCTGACCGGATATTGGTTATGGAGAATGGGCGGATCGCGGAAGAAGGGACCCATTCATCGCTGCTTGCCAGGGGCGGATTGTACGCAAGGCTGGCGAAGCTGCAGTTCGACGCCGGCCGGGAATCCGCGGAACTGACAGGCTAGTTCAGCTTCACTGGATTGTCGTTTGCGCGCATCAGCCGATGATGTGCTTGAGGACATAACCGGTTCCGTACGCAATAGCCGCGGCGATCAGGCCGATCGCCAATGTCTTGGCGCCCGAAACCAGCCAGCTTTCGTGTGACCAGCGGGATTTGGCTGAACCGATTGCAAAAAAGACCACGCTGCTCAGTACTGTCGCCAGCGCCAGGCCGGCCTGAACCCCGAGGACATAGGGCAATAACGGAACCAGCCCGCAGAGGGCGAAGGATACGAATGTATACAGCGCTGCGATGAACGGTGAGTGGTTTGTGGTCATCACGCCGTGCTCTTCCAGCAGCATCGTATCGACCCAGGCGTTGCGCGATGAAGTTATCGTTTTGACCACCGTTTCGAGCGTCTCGCCGTGGAACCCCTTCGCCGCGAATATCTGCCTGATTTCTTCCCGCTCCCCGTCGGGGTCCTGATCTATGTGGCGTTCTTCCATTTGCCGCAGGCGCTCGATGTTGTCCGCCTCAGCGGCAGCGCCACTGTAATTTGCCGCGGCCATGGAAAATCCGTCGGCAAGAAGGTTTGCTACACCCAGAATGATGACAACCCGGATGGACAGGTCGGCTCCGATTGCTCCGGCTACGACTGCAAATGTTGTTACCGTCCCGTCTATGCCGCCATATACCCAGTCACGAAGGTAAATGGCGCGCGTTCCTGCGGCCAGTCGTTCGCGGATTTCTTCGGGTGTATGACCATGTTCGATGGTTGGCTTTGATTTTCGTCGCCTCAGCATCGCTTGCTTGCAGGAAGAGAGGAATAAGAAGTCCTGCAGGATAGGTCTTTACGGTGGAGGCGGAAAGCAGAAAACTTGCAACGTTTTGACCAGAATCAGGATCATGGTCTGATTGTGCACCTGAATAATTCAGGCTGATTATCGCATCAGCGTGATTGCGCCGGGGCCAATTCCCGGAGGTACCGGAACGTTGGTTGCACCGTAATTGGCATTGAGTACCATGTTCGGGCCGCCAGTCAGAACGATGGAATCAGCAACAATAACTGTATAAGCCGACTGGTCCGCTACTCTTGCGTTTGCGCCGATCGAGAGCACGCCGCGCGGCAGATAGATCGTGCCAAGCAGCATCCGTGCATCGTCAGCTTCGACGACATGGGACGCTCCTGCCTTGTTGTTCCGGTCTTCGTAGATCAGCAGACCTGCCATTGGCCCGGTTACCGGCGCTTTCAGGCTGATGGTGTTTGGCCCTGCAACGAACTCGAGCCGGGCGTCGGTTCCAGTCAGGTAGAACCCAACGTTAACGCCGGTCAGCGAAGAGCCGCCGTCAACAGTCAGCGGACCGTCCTTGATGACGAAGACACCGGGGTTGGCGGTTACCTTGGCGCCGCCGGTTATTTTCAACCCACCGCAATAAACGCCAGGGTTCAAGGATTGCGTTCCGCCGGATACGACGCGGTTTTTGAAGTTGCATCCGTTGTTTGGAGGAGCCGGCCTGGAACCCAGAGGATCGTTGATTGCTGGGCAGTCCATCGTGGGGGATGGGGTCAATCCCTTGGTGTTGCCGGCAACTCCGCCGGCCGAGCAGATTAGCTTGGCGGTGATCTTGGCCTGACCCTTGGCGATTATGCTGTTGGATGCGGTAGAGTTGGAGTAGAGACCGCAGTCCTTACCGGTTAGCAAGGCTGTCTGCTGGGCTTCGAGGGATTTTTTTGCCGCGCCGTTTAGCGCCAATACGCAAACAGACGCTTGGCCGGTGATACGTGCGGTAGCCGATGCACTTACAGTCTTTGGCCCGGACGACAGCAATTTTCCGACGAGCGAATCCACCGGCTTATTGAGCGTTACCTGAACGGCACGTCCATTCTCGACTGTAGCTGCTGCCACGACAAGTCCATTGCCGCCACGACCTGCAGCAGCCGTTGCGATGCTTTTTGCTATAGCGTTGATGGTTGCTGAATTGACATTGCCGGTTCGCAGCTCATTGGCGCTTGCGACCGCTGATGTGTCAGCCAGGTTTTGAAGATTGGCCTTCTGGGAAACCAGATTCGTGTAATCCAATGCTGCACTGGCAGCTATCGCCAAGGCAGGCAGACCAATGGCCGCCTGCATGGCGATAGAGCCACTCTTGTCCTTTACCAGGCGCAGCAGGTGTCGTCGAAGCTGAAATTGTTGTCGCGGCTCCAACAGGTGTTTGTCCAGCACAGATTTCTCCCGATTGCCTGTCTAGGCGGTAAAGGGATGTTCCTGCGGGAGTAGGCCATGCTATGCCTTACAATTGGTTGTCGACTGCCCAATTGTGGCTGATTCCAGGGAGAACAGGGTCGAAACTGCGGACATGTCTAACGTAGCGTAAACTCAGGCCGCATAATCCGGTCTAGCCTCCGCCTCAAGCGTAGTGCGCCACATCAGACGGATCTGGTCGGCGGGAAAGTCGCGGCGCGCGTGAATGGACGAACGATTGTCCCACATCAGAACGTCGCCCTTGCGCCAAACGTGCTCGTAGAGGAATTCGTCCCGCTCGATAAAATCGAAGACTTCGCTGAGGATCGCATCGCTTTCGGCTTGATCCAGCCCCTCGAGCGCCTGGGTCATCAGGCGGTCAACATAGATTGCCTTTTTCCCGGTATCGGGATGGGTGATGACCGCGGGGTGTCTGGATTCGGCGCGTTGCGTAGCGCCCTCCGGGTCGTCCTTGAAGCGGCTGCCATAGTTGAATGCGTTATACGCCCTACGCCCCTCCAGTTTCCGCTGCAGATGGCCAGGCAGGGCTTCCCAGGCAGCGAACAGATTGGAGAAGCAGGTGTTGCCGCCGCGATCGGGAATCTGCACGGAATAAAGCATCGTCGCCTTGTGCGGCATATCGGCATGAATCATGTCGTGGTGGAACCACATTTCGCCGTCCGGAAGCGCGCCGATGGGTTTTCCGTCCTCGCGGATATTGGTGATCAGCATTATCTGCGGCGGAACTTTCTTCTGCGTATCCGACTTGATGTCCTCGGGCCGCACATATTTGGCGACGGTCCCGAAGTTGGCCGAGGCGGCGATCAATTGTTCCTGGGTCAAATTCTGGCCGCGGAACAGCAGCACGCAATGATCGACGAAGGTACGGTACAATTGCCTGGCGGTTTCCGTGTCCAGCGGTTTCGATAAATCAATGCCGGTCACTTCGGCGCCGGTGTGGCGGGACAGTTTGTTGATTGAAATCATGCTGTGCTAATCCGTCGTTGGGTTCGCCGTTTTCGCTGGGACCGGCCGCCAGCACATGTTCCAGATGCGGATGTTGCCGGCGCCAGCCTGTGTCAGGGCCATTTTACGGAACCCTTCGCGTTCACAAAAGCGTATGGCGCGCGAGTTGTTTTCATTGATCCGCATGGTCATCGGACCACGGGCGATGCGCTTGGCTTCGCGCATCAGCAGCGATGCAACCCCGCTACCCCGATCGCTGTTTGCAACCACGATCTGGTCAAGTTCGCCGTCGGCCGGGTTGACTGTAATGAAGCCCGCAAGGCCGCCGGTGTGACGATTGAAGGCGCACGTTGTTTGAGCACCCGATGCATGCAGGTCTTCGATATGTTCAAACAGCCAGTGTCTGCTCTGGCTGGGTGCGACGTTGCGAATAACATGGCCCCCGGCAGCGAGCCATATGTCGGCGACATCGCGATGATCCGGCCGCAGGAAATAATGGAGAGCAAACGTACGCATTGTTCCTGTCTGGTCGGGTTTTCCTGGCATGGGTCCAGCAGAATTGCAGATATTCAGGGAAACAATCCCCGGTGTTCGAGATGGCAGTGTGCCAAAAAATCACGCCAATGCAATCGCCTGCCATGCGAAAACGTACGAGCCGGGAGCAAAGTGGGAAAAACGGGAGCCGTCTATTTGCGCAGGACGATGCGCGGCTCTTTGAAATCGATAAGCTTTCGTGCGCACAAATAGTCCATTTGAACGCTGCTGATCTAACGTTCCGTCAGCTTCAGCTCGATGCGGCGGTTTCGGCGCAAGGCCTCCGGGCTGTCTCCCGGGTCAATGGGCTGAAACTCGCCAAACCCGGCGGCAACGAGCCGTTGCGGTGGTATTCCCTTGCTGACGAGATATTTGACCACGGAAATGGCGCGCTCCGCGGAGAGCTCCCAATTGGTTTTTGTGCTGTTGCGGATTTGGGTTTTGTCGGTGTGTCCGTCGACGCGCATGACCCAGGGAATTTCCGGCGGAATTTCCTTTTGCAAATCGGTCAGCGCGCCGACCAGCTTGTCGAGTTCCTGTTTGCCGGCATTGTTCATTTCGGACCGCCCGGCCGGGAACAATACGGAGGATTCAAACACAAAGCGGTCACCGACTATCCGGACGCCAGGCCGATTGCCCAATATCTGCCGCAGGCGGCCAAAGAAATCAGAGCGATAGCGCGCCAATTCCTGGACCTTTTGCGCCAGCGCGACGTTCAGGCGTGAACCAAGGTCGGCGATGCGGGCCTGGGACTGGCGGTCTTTCTTTTTCGACGCTTCCAGTGCGTCTTCCAGCGCGGCCAGCTGGCGGCGCATGGCTGCGATTTGCTGGTTGAGAATGTCGACTTGCGCCTGGGCGCGGGCCGAGAGTTTCTTTTCGGCCAGCAAGGCAGCCTGAGCGGACTTGATCTTGCCTTGCGCCGCTGCGTTGCTGCCCGCACCGGCGTTGATAATGCCCTGAAGTCCGGTGATCTTTTTCTTCGACGATTCCAGCGTGGATTGCAGCAGGGCGATGCTGGCACGGTTGTCATTGTTGCGCGCCTGTTCCAGCGCCAAAAGAGATTGCAGCTGCTGGATTTGTTTGTTCAAACGGTCAAGAGCTGAATCTTTCCCGGTCACTTCGCGTGAGAGGAAATATTGCCCCAGCATGAAAACGGACAGCAGAAACGTCACCACCAGCAGCATGGTGGAAAGGGCATCGACAAACCCCGGCCAATAGTCGAAGCCGCCGCGGCGCTGACGGGCGCGCGCATACGCCATTACTGGCGCTCCCTGACATCAGTCAGACGCCGTAGCGCATCTGTCAGTTCGCGTTGTTGTTCCGATTGGGCTTCCACCCAGTCGCGGATCATCTGTTGCTCGTTGCGCATGTGCTTGACCAGGCCCTGGACGCCTTCCGCCAGGTTGGCCATTGCCGCGGTGCCGCTGCGATCGCCGCTGCCGCCGGCAGACAGCTTGTTGATGGCTTCCGTCAATCCCGCGGGCAGGGAGGAGCCAGCTCCCGAATAAGCCATCGGATCGACGGCGCTGGCGGACAGGTTATCTTCCAACTCGTTGTAGAAGCGGTTTTGCGCCTGTCCGGCTTGCAGATCGAGGAACCCGAGGACCAGCGATCCAGCGAGTCCGAACAGCGATGACGTGAACGCAATTGACATTCCGGCGATCGGGGCGGCGAGCCCGTTTTTCAGGTCGTCAAACATGACAGTTGCGTCATTTCCCGCCCGCAGCGATTTGATAACGCCGCCAATGGATCCGACTGTTTCAAGCAAACCCCAAAACGTTCCCAGCAGGCCCAGAAATACCAGAAGGCCGGTCAGATAGCGGGCAATTTCGCGCGACTCGTCGAGGCGCGAGCCGACCGAATCCAGGATTGCCCGCAATGTCGTCGTGGTAATGCCGGTCGTGCTGGCCTCATCGCCTATCAAGCGCGCCATCGGGGCGAGCAGGACAGGTGGGCGGACATTGGCGGCATCTCCGGTGCGCAGCGCATTTACCCAGCGGACCTCCGGCATCAGCCGCCAGACCTGACGAATGGCCAGCAGGATGCCGACAAACAGGACGAAAATGATCAGGGCGTTGAGACCGGGGTTGGCCATAAATGCGACGATGATCTGCTTGTACAGAATAAGCGCCAGGAAGCCGGTCAGCACCAGGAAAATCAGCATCCGCAACAGATAGATGCGCGGTGCCGAAAGCCGGTGGATGTCGCGATCATTCGCCATTCCAGAACGTCCCGGGTCTTGAGGCCGACATGTGACTGTTTCGCACCGATGGCGAAACAGCCTATTCCGGGGTAGGCGGCCAGTTAGCGCCTCGTTGCCGCAGCGCCGCCATTTCCCGTCACATTTTGCTGTTCGCGAACCGGATCAACAATGCTCACGTAACGCTACCGGTCTGGACTCCTGATGCCAGAATACGCCGACAGCCGGACAAATTACCCCGTTCCGGCGGCTGATTCGCTGTAATAATGGGTCTCCTGTCCGTTTCGATCAAGTATTTGCGGCAAATCGATTCGATTTTATGACGTTGTCAGGTATCGGCTGCACTCTTCAAAATTGCGAGCAATTGACCGTGCATAGCCTCGTTGCCGGCGCAGACCGATCCGGATTCGAGCATTGTCGAACCGCCGGCGGTGTCGGTGACAAAGCCGCCGGCCTCGCGCACCAGCAGGATACCGGCGGCAATATCCCAATTGCTCAGGCCGTTTTCCCAATAGGCATCCAGCCGGCCAGCAGCGGTGAGGGCCAGGTCCAGCGATGCTGAGCCGAGCCGGCGGATGTTGTGGACCTTGCTCATGACCGCAGCCAGTTCAGCCCGGAATTTCGGGTGTTGCCCGGCTTTTCCCTGGTGTGGAACACCGCAGCCGACCAGTGCGCTGGCCAGTTCCTGCCGCTGGGCGATGCGAAGGCGCCTGTTGTTGTAGTAGGCGCCCTGGCCTTTTTCGGCGACATACATGTCGTCGGTGATCGGATTGTAGACCAGCCCCGCGACGATCTGGCCTTCGCGTTCCAATGCGATGGATATGGCGAATATCGGCAAGCCGTGCAAAAAATTGGTGGTGCCGTCCAGCGGATCAATGATCCAGCGGTGGGTCTTGTCCGATCCGTCGATCACGCCGGCTTCTTCCATGACCAGGCCGTAACCCGGGCGTGCCTTTGTCAATTCGTCCTGCAGCGTCTTTTCGGCCCGCCGGTCGGCCGCGGTGACGAAATCGCCGGGTCCTTTAACTGACACCTGCAGATTTTCGACTTCTCCGAAATCGCGTTTGAGGCCGCGCGAGGCCTTGATGGCGGCAGCGGTCATGACGTTCATCAGGGCTGAGCGAATCATTGTTGGGCTTTCTGGCGCGAAACTGGCTCTAACGGAAATCGAGCATTTGCCCGGTGCGGCTCTGCGGGTCAAGGTGCGTGAAGACCTTGGCAAATCCGGATGCGTCGGCAAGCGCCGGATAACGTGCGCCCGCCGGACCTGAGCGATTGCCGCCGGCGGATGGAATCTTTGAAATAATCGTCATGCAGCGCAACGCATTACTTGCGGGCAAACTTGCGCACCCGTTCGTATACGATCTTTCTCTGCGTGGCGGTCAGCAGGGGCAGCTTGCTGTCGAGCCATTTGTCCTTGACGCCACTTGCCCGGGCGATGATATGCCAGGTCATTGCTTGGATTCGGTCGCGCTTGACGCCCCGGCCAGCCGCAAACATGCGCGCCAGACGATTTTGCGCGACCGGTGAATTTCGCCATGCGGCCCGGATCATGTAGCGGGCCGCTTCGGTTTCGTCTTTCTTGACTCCGCGTCCATTGAACAAGGCAATTGCATATTCGGTCAGGGAATCGAGGTGATGCTGGTCCGCGGCCTCCTTCAGCAAGCTGGCGGCCTTGATGTCGTTTTGCGGAACCCCCAACCCTTTGCGGTACAGCGTTGCCAGCGCATAGGCGGCGTCGAGGTTTCCCAGATACGCAGAACGTGCGAAGTATTCCGCTGCCTTCTCAAAGCCTGCAGGTCTATTTTTCTCTAGCGGTTCAATTGCGGCTATCCCGAGATTGTACAAAGCTGCCGAATTGCCCTTGCTGGCGGCCTCCTTGAACAAGGTGAGGGCTTTCGCCTTGTCCTTCTTTACCCCGTTACCCCGGAGATAAGCCCGTCCAAGCGCAAAGGCGGCCTGGGCATCCCCCCGTTTCGCGGCAAGGGCGTACCAGCGGGCAGCACTGGCGGGGTCCTGCCGGAACCCGAGGCCGTCGCGGTATAGCTCGCCAATGAGAGTCATCGCGGCTGCAATATGCGGGCCGCCTGCCTCGATACGCTTGGTGGCCTCGCGAAAGGCCGTAATGAAGCGTCCGCGCTGGTAGGCGGCAAATGCCAGGTCGGGGGGCAATTTAGACCTGCGCCAATCGTCGGCGGCTGGGGCTGGCTTGGCCGGCTTCGCATCGGAGGTGTTTTTTACTGCCGGTCTGGTGTCGCGGCCGTCCGGTTTGGCGCTGCCGGTGTTGATCGCCGGCTCGCTCTTCGCGCTTGCGCCGGATGTTTTGGCCGGGTCCTGGGCATGGCCTGCTGGCGCAACCAGCAGGCACCCCAGCAACAGGAGCGCGGATGTTACTGGCCTCGCGTGCCGCGTCGATTCCCAGCGTGTACCCATTATTGCCGCACCGTTTGCAAGGCCGCCAAGCCTCGTTCAAGAAGCGTCCGGCTTTCCTTGACGGAATTTCCGGGCGGTATTGTGACGCCGAGAAAGTCGCACCCCGTCGCTGCCAATGCGGTCAGTTCATCTGCATCGGTGGCGCAGGCGACGCACGGCACGGTGAACAGTTCGCTCCACCAGCTTGCCCAGTCGGCGGCAGCATGTTGCGCAGTCGCCAGGCCGCGTGCCGGGTTGCACCCGAAAAGGACGAAGTCGATATTCTTCTCGGCGGCGACCATGGCGTCGTGCCGGGTTTGAAATCCACCTGCCCCGACAATACCGGTCGGTTTGACCGCCGCAATCGCGTGTTCCAGGTCGCGCATCTGGCCCTTGGGGCCGATGTTTACGAGGACGCCATCGGCGCCGTGCAGGTTGGCGTTTCCGTCCCACTCAATCAGCACGGCGATGTTGTCGCGCTGCAACGAAGCAACGAGTGGACCAAGCTGTGTTGAATCAGGTAGCGCGCATTCGCCACCGCCGCGCATGAGCACGCAGGCGAGCGCGGTTTCAGCGAACTGATCGGCGCAGCCGTTGAGTAGCGACGGATCGGGCGGGATAATTGCGAACAATTTCTGGGAGATATCTGACATGGCTCGCGCCAGCCTAGCATAATTTTGCCGGCTAAGGTTCATAGGTAAAATGCGCCCCGCAAGTGCTGGCACTTGCGGGGCGTTTAAAATCGATACCTTTCGCTGGATCAGGCAGCCTTGCGGGCCAACTCGCCGGAAGCGTAGCGCTTGGCCATGTCCGGGAGCGGAATCGGCTTGATCTTGCCGGCCTGTCCAGCGGTGTTGAACTGCTCAAGGCGGTCTTTGCACAATTTGGTCATGGCCTCCTGGGCCGGCTTCAGGTATTTGCGCGGGTCGAATTCTCCGGGGCTATCCCTGAAGACCTTGCGGATTTGCCCGGTAATCGCCATGCGATTGTCGGTATCGATGTTGATCTTGCGCACGCCGTTCTTGATGCCGCGCTGAATCTCTTCGACCGGAACGCCCCATGTCTGGGGCATCTTGCCGCCGTATTCGTTGATGATGTCCTGCAGGTCCTGCGGCACGGACGAAGAGCCGTGCATGACCAGGTGCATGTCCGGCATCCTGCGATGAATTTCCTCAATGACGTTCATCGCCAATACTTCGCCATCTGGCTTGCGCGAGAATTTATAGGCGCCGTGGGACGTACCCATGGCGATCGCCAGCGCGTCGACCTGGGTCTCGTTGACGAATTTCACCGCCTCGTCAGGGTCGGTCAGCAATTGGTCGTGCGAGAGGACGCCTTCGGCTCCGTGGCCGTCTTCTTTCTCGCCCGTGCCGGTTTCAAGCGATCCCAGGACGCCCAGTTCGCCTTCCACCGAAATACCGCCAAGGTGCGACATGCCGACGACGGTCTTGGTCACGTCGACATTATATGTCCAGTCGGCGGGCGTTTTGGCGTCGGCTTTCAGGGAGCCGTCCATCATGACCGACGTAAAGCCGGCCTGAATCGCCGTCATGCAGGTCGCCGGTTCGTTACCATGATCCAAATGCACGCAAACCGGGATGTGCGGGTACATTTCGCAAACCGCATCCATCATGTGTTTCAACATGATGTCGTTTGCATATTGCCGTGCGCCGCGTGAGGCCTGGATAATGACCGGAGCATCAACGGCATTGGCTGCTGCCATGATCGCCAGAGCCTGCTCCATGTTATTGATGTTGAAAGCCGGCACGCCGTAATCGTTCTCGGCGGCGTGATCGAGCAATTGTCGCATTGTGATTTTGGCCATGTGGTTTCTCCTTGAAGCGCGGGCCGGCTGTGACCCGTCGTCACTTTCCAATTCGTTGACGTGAAGCGCTCACGGGCAAAGGGCTGCAACGCCGGGCAGGACCTTGCCTTCGAGCCATTCCAGAAATGCGCCGCCGGCGGTCGAAATGTAGGTAAAGTGTTGAGCGACGCCGGCTTGATTCAGGGCCGCTACAGTGTCTCCTCCACCGGCGACGGTCAATAGTTTGCCAGCATCGGTTCTTTCCGCCGCCAGTTTCGCGGCGGCGTTGGTGCCGGCATCGAAGGGTTGCATTTCGAATGCGCCGAAGGGCCCGTTCCAGACCAGCGTCTTGACAGCGCCGAGCAGGTTTTCCACTTCGACGACGGACCGCGGACCGATGTCGAGAATCATATCGTCATCGCCGACATTGTCGACATCGACCACGCGGCTGGGCGCGTGGGATTCGAATTTTTGCGCCACGACAGCGTCGACCGGTAGGACGATTTCGCAGCCGTTCTTCTTGGCGGCGGCAATTATGTCGCGGGCGGTATCGAGCAGATCGCTTTCGCACAGTGACTTGCCGACGTGTTTGCCGAGCGCAGCGAGAAAGGTATTGGCCATGCCGCCGCCGATGATAAGAAAATCGACTTTCTTGGACAGGTTGCCGAGCAGTTCCAGCTTGGTTGAAACCTTGGCGCCGCCTACGATCGCGGCGACTGGCCGCGCCGGATTGTCGAGGGCCGATCCGATTGCCTCCAGTTCGGCCTGCATGGTGCGCCCGGCATAAGCGGACAGCGTGCGGGCCAGTCCCTCGGTTGAGGCATGGGCGCGGTGGGCGGCGGAGAAGGCGTCGTTGACATACAGGTCGCCGAGTTCCGCCAGAGCGCTGACGAAGACGGGATCGTTCTTTTCTTCGCCAGCGTGGAAGCGGGTATTTTCCAGCAACAGGATATCGCCGTCGTTCATGGCGTTCACCGCCGCCTGGGCCGCCGCGCCAATGCAATCGCCTGAAAAAGCCACCGGCTTTCCCAGTGCCGCGCCGAGGGCGCCGGCCAATGGCCGCAGCGAATTTTCGTCGTCGGGCCCGTTTTTCGGCCGGCCGAAATGAGCCAGAAGAACGACACGGCCGCCGCGACCGGCGATGTCAATGATGGTTGGCAGAATTCGGTCTATGCGGGTTGTATCGGTGACGCGGCCGTTCTCCATCGGGACATTGAGGTCGACGCGAACCAATACCCGCTTCCCGGCAACATTGGCTTCTTCGAGTGTGCGGAAATTCCTGTTCATGGTCTGCTCTATCGTTTCTTGGGCTTGTTGCATTGGGCGTTGATCAGTCCGGTACGATCATGCCGCTTCGGATCGCCCTGAAATCTTTCAGCGCGCTTGCAAAGGCTCCGCTGGCCGTCGCGCAAATCAGACTGGCGCGGCCCTTGCGGGTTTCAACCAGCGATATGAAGACTCGTGCATTCGCAGCGTTTGGCCCTGATTTTGGCGTGCCGTGCAGCTCCAGGCCCTTGTACCCGGCATGCACAAATAGATCGGCCTTCGAAATCCGGAATATCCGCTCAAAAGCGCTTTTGACAATCGTAATCCGGGCCGGGCTAGATACGATGGCATTGATGTGTTCGCGGGTCAGCTTGTTGTTCTGCGGCGCGGACTTGTAGGCCAGCTTGCAAAGCGTTCCGTCCGAATTGACAGCTGGCGGGCTGCGCGTGGTGGAATTTACAACAACGGCTACGTCGTGGCGCTTGTGGCTGGATTGTTTCGCCATGAAACCGGCGGGCGGGATGATGGAAAACCCGCTCGCCTTGTCAGTGAATGCGCTCGCAGAAGAAGCGCAAAGCGCGGCCAGGGTAACGGCTAGCGTGGCAGATGGGATTGCCTTCACTGCCGTCTCCCTTGGTGCGCCTGCCAGGCGACAGGTCAAATCTGCTTGGCCATTGCGACGGCCGTGTCGGCCATGCGGTTGGAAAAGCCCCATTCGTTGTCGTACCAGCTCAGGATACGCACGAAATTTCCGTCGATGACTTTCGTCTGATCCATGTGGAACACGGAGGAATGGGGGTCGTGATTGAAATCGTTGGAAACGTTCGGCGTCTCGGTATAGCCCAAAATGCCTTTCAATTCCTGTTCCGCGGCCCGCTTGATGGCCTCGTTGACTTCTTCCTTGGTCGTTTTCTTCTTCGACGTGAATTTCAAATCGACGACCGAGACATTCGGTGTGGGGACGCGAATGGCCGATCCGTCCAACTTGCCGTCGAGTTCCGGCAGCACCAGGCCGACAGCCTTGGCAGCGCCGGTGGATGTCGGGATCATCGACAGCGCCGCTGCGCGGGCGCGATAGAGGTCCTTGTGCATGGTATCGAGCGTTGGCTGGTCGCCGGTATAGGAATGAATGGTGGTCATGAAGCCATGCTCGATGCCGATAGTGTCGTTGAGCACCTTGGCGACCGGCGACAGGCAATTGGTCGTGCAGGATGCATTCGACACGACGATATGGTCTTTTGTCAGCTTATCGTGGTTGACGCCGTAAACCACCGTCAGATCTGCGTTGTCACAGGGAGCGGAGACGAGCACGCGTTTTGCGCCGGCTTCCAGATGCGCGGCGGCTTTCTCCTTGGTGACGAAAATGCCCGTGCATTCCAGTGCGATATCGACGCCCATGGCGGCGTGCGGCAGTTCCGCGGGATTGCGGATCGCGGTCACCTTGATTGGACCGGCGCCGACATCAATGCTGTCGCCATTGACCTTTACTTCGCCGCTGTAGCGGCCGTGAACCGAGTCGTAGCGAAACAGATGGGCGTTGGTTTCGACCGGTCCGAGATCGTTGATGCCGACAACCTCGATATCCTTGCGGCCGGATTCCATGATGCCGCGCAGTACATTGCGGCCGATCCGTCCAAATCCGTTAATCGCGACTTTCACTGCCATTGTGTTCCTCCTTCCAGGAAGTTTTGCGTTGGTGCGGAGACCGGATGGCGATGCCTGCCTTGGATCGGTCCCGGCGAAACTTTCGACGTTTCAGGGCCGCGTGGGATCATTCCGATCATGCGTCGGCCCGGTACGTGGGACACGTTGCGTTTCCGTGAAACGCCGGATCCCGGAAAACCTCAAAAACCGGTACACGGCGCGTATCCGGCTCTGCTACTCTCAAAGAACGCACTGGTACGGACCCGGAAACTCAAGCCTTTGTTTTGCAGCGCATTGCGCTCAAAGGAACGCTGTTCCGCGCTCAAAACGCCTTAACCATTGTGACGTTTCAGCGCCGAATCAGCGATTGCCTGGGCTGTAATACCAAAATTCTCGTACAGTTTTTGATAGGGCGCGCTGGCGCCAAAGGAAGACATTCCGACAAATATGCCTTCCGAACCTATAATGGTGTCCCAACCCTGGCGGATGGCGGCCTCGACCGCGATCTTGACAGGAGCATCACCAACAACCGCGGCTCGTGCGGCCTCATCCTGGGCCAAAAACAGGTCCATGCAGGGCACTGAGACTACCCGGGCCGCGACATTGGATTGCGCCAGCAAGGCTTGCGCCTCCAGCGCGATAGCGACCTCGGAGCCGGAAGCGAAGATCGAAACGGCCGCGTCGCCTTTGGCAGGGGCCAATTCGTAAGCACCTGCGGCGCAAAGGTTTACTTTACTGTACGTGTTGCGCACAGGCGGTAGGCCCTGGCGGGTGAGGGCGAGTACCGACGGTGTGGTCCTGGCTTCGAGAGCCAGCTGCCAGCATTCAAGGGTTTCCGTCTGGTCGGCCGGGCGGAACAGGTTTAGGTTGGGGATCGCGCGCAATGCTGCCAGATGCTCGACTGGCTGATGTGTCGGTCCGTCTTCGCCCAGGCCGATGGAATCATGGGTCATGACCTCGACGTGGCGCAGACCCATCAGAGCCGCCAGGCGCAGCGCCGGGCGGCAATAATCAGTAAATACCAGGAAGGTAGCGCCGGACGGGATATAACCGCCGTGCAAGGCCATGCCGTTGATTGCGGCCGCCATGCCATGTTCGCGGATGCCCCAGTGCACAAAGCGGCCCTTGAACTTGCCAGGCGCTATGGCCGGGGTCGCTGCAACCTTGGTGTTGTTGGAGCCGGTCAGGTCGGCCGATCCGGTGACAAGTTCGGGTACTGCCGGGGCCAGTGCGGCGATAACGCTTTCGGACGCTTTGCGGGTCGCCATGTCGACCGGTTCAGCGATAATCTTTTTCTTGAACGACTGGACCGCGCGGTCGAATTTCGCCGGTAGATCGCCCGCCACGCGGCGTTTGAATTCTGCCTGCTTGCGTTCGCTCATCGCTGCAAACGTTGCGTCCCAACTCTTGCGGGCCGCTGCGCCGCGCGTGCCGGCGGCGCGCCAAGCCTTGAGGATGTCATCGGGGATATCAAACGGATCATGCAGCCAGTCGAGATTTTTGCGCGTGCCGGCGATTTCTTCCTCGCCAAGGGGCTCGCCGTGAGCTTTGGCGAGCCCGGCGCGGGTCGGCGCGCCGTAACCGATCGTCGTCTTGCAGGCGATCAGGGATGGCTTGCGCGAGGTCTTGGCCTTTTCAACTGCCGCAAGGATTGCATCCTGGTCGTGGCCGTCCACCCGCACGGCATCCCAGCCGGACGCCTTAAAGCGTTTGATCTGGTCGGTGGAATCGGCGACCGAAAGCGGCCCGTCGATGGAAATGCCGTTATCGTCGAACAGAACGATCAAACGGCCAAGCTTGAGGTGCCCAGCCAGGGCTATCGCTTCCTGGGATATGCCCTCCATCAAGTCGCCGTCGGAGGCCAGCACATAGGTATAATGATCAACCGCCGCGCCAAATTCCCTGTTCAACATCCGTTCAGCCAGCGCCATGCCGGTGGCTGTGGCAATGCCCTGGCCCAGCGGGCCGGTAGTCGTCTCAACGCCCGGAGTGTGAGCGTATTCGGGATGGCCTGGAGTGAGGGAGCCCAGTTGGCGAAAATCGCGCAGCTGGTCGAGCGTCATTGATTTTTCGCCGGTCAGGTAGAGCAGTGCATAGAGCAGCATCGAGCCGTGCCCGGCTGACAATACAAACCGATCCCGGTCCGGCCATTGCGGGTCGTCCATGTCGTATTTCATCACCTTGGTAAACAGGACGGTGGCGATGTCGGCAGCGCCCAACGGCAGACCGGGGTGGCCGGACTTGGCCTTTTGCACAGCGTCCATCGAAAGCGCGCGGATGGCGTTGGACAGCATGGTATCGGATACACTCATTCAACATGTTCCATCGAAGCGGCAGCGCCTTCCGGGGATCGGGGTCCGCTCACGGATTGGCGCGAAACATCGCGTTTTGCCGCGGAACGCAGCATTTGCCGGGTGGCGGCGGGTATAATCGTCTGATAGCAGTTGGCGCTTCGGAGTCAACGGAACGGCGGTGGTTTCGCGCAAAGTCCGGCGTCTCACCGGTGTATAAACAAAAAAGCCTGTGGGGAACGAGAATTCCCGTTTCCGAGCCGAGAGACAGGAGCGCGGAGGACGCGAATTGGGAGTATAACGAATCGATGCCTGCTTCCGAAACAGACTTGGACGAGCGGACAAGGCTCGCGATCAGACGTTTTCTGTCCGCCATGGACCAGCTTGAGGCGGCGGCGGACCGGCGTGCAGAAAACCAGCGAGTAGCGGACAACCTCAAGGAAGAACTGGCGGTTATGCAGGATGACCGGGCGCGTCTAGCGGCCGAGCTGGATGGCGCCTTACACCGGAACAACACGCTTGCTGTGGCAAGCGACGATGTAAAACAAAGACTTAACAATGTAACGGCCACAATCCGTGCTATACTGTCACAGTACAAAGGTGGATAGAGAGCCGGGAAACTGGAACTACAAAGTATGGCTCAAGTAAACGTCAGTATAGCCGGGCGCGCCTATAGAATGGCCTGTGCCGATGGCGAGGAGGCCCATCTCCAGAAGCTGGGGCGAAAAATTGACGCCATGGTGGAGGAATTTCGCGGTTCCTTCGGCGAAATCGGAGATCAGCGGCTGCTGGTCATGGCGGCGGTTGCGGTTGCCGATGAATTGTCGGAAGCGGAACGCCGGATCGCGGGTCTGCATAACGAAATCAGCGCGCTGAACGAGGCGCGTGAAAGAGCCGAAAAAGAGCGTAGCGAGTGGACTGACACCGTCGCCAGCGCCCTGGAAGGCGCTGCCGAGCGCATGGAGCGGATGGCGAAAGACGCGAAGTAGTGGGACCGAGCCAAGCCCAGCTTCGCCCACTCCGGTTCTTGCTACGAAGATTTTCAGGTTACTTGAATTTGCCGTCGCCCTACACCAGCCCCCGTTTCTTCATCAGCGCATCGGGCGTCGGCAATTGTCCGCGGAAGGCGATATAGGCAGCGTCCGGTTCCTGCCGGCCGCCGGCGGAATAAATATGCTGCTTCAGCCGGGCCGCGAGTTCGGGGTCGAAGACATCGCCCGCTTCCTCGAAGGCGCTGAAGGCGTCGGCGTCGAGCACTTCCGACCACAGGTACGAATAATAGCCGGCGGCGTAGCCATCGCCGGAAAAGATGTGGGAGAAGTGCGGCGTCCTGTGGCGCATGGTGATCTCCTCCGGCATGGCGATCCGTTGCAGCGCCGCACGTTCGAAGGCGCGGGCGTCGAATTCATCCGGATCGCCGATCTGCTGGCGCGTCATTTCGTGCAGGTCCATGTCGACAAGCGCCGAGGCGCAATATTCAACGGTCATAAATCCCTGGTTGAAGGTGCTCATCGCCTGCACTTTTTCTACCAGTTCATCGGGAATTGCCTGGCCGGTTTCGTGGTGGCGCGCGAAGCGGCGCAGCACTTCCGGCGTCAGCAGCCAGTGCTCGAATAGCTGCGCGGGTAGTTCGACGAAGTCGGTGGAAACGCTGGTGCCCGAGATGCACGGGTAAGTGACGTCCGACAACATGCCGTGCAGCGCATGGCCGAATTCGTGGAACAATGTGCGCGCCTCTTCCAGGGACAGGAGAGCCGGCGCGCCCTCCGGCGGCTTGTTGAAATTCTGGGTGTTGACGATGATGGGGCGGATGTCGCCATCAAGCTTCTGCTGGCGGCGAAAGGCGCTCATCCAGGCGCCGGAATGTTTGGTCGGCCGGGCAAAATCGTCGGCGATGAAAAGGGCGACGTGTTGGCCGCTTTCGTCCCTGACATCCCAGGCCCGGGCATCGGCGTGTTGCAGGTCAAGTCCGTCGACTTCCTCGAAAGTCAGTCCGAACAGCTTACCGGCCACATGGAAGGCAGCGGCGCGCACCTGGTTGCGCTCGAAATAGGGCTTGAGCGCTTCTTCGTCGAGATCATAGCGCGCCGAGCGCAGTTTCTCGGTGTAATAACGCCAATCGTGCCGGGCGATGTTGAAATTCGCGCCCTTGGCATTGACGATTTCCTGAAGTTCGGCTCGTTCCTCCAGCGCTTTGCGCCGGCCTGCCTCCCACGCTGCATCGACAAGGTGATGTACGTTTTCCGGCGTTTTCGCCATTGTATTGTCGAGTTTATACGCGGCGAAAGTGTCATAGCCCAGCAGTCTCGCCCGTTCAGCGCGCAGGGCGGCGATCCTGGCGATAATGGCGTTGTTGTCGGCCTCGCCGCCGCCATCGCCGCGGCTGGTCCAGCCTTCAAAGAGTTTTTCGCGCAGGTCGCGGCGGCGGGAAAACTGCAAAAACGGATCAGCATGGCTGCGCGTGGTGGTAATTACATGCTTGCCAGGCATGCCGCGGTCGACCGCGGTCTGTTTGGCGCTGGCGATCAGCGACGCGGGAAGGCCGGCAAGGTCGTCGTCGCTGTCCAGGACAAGCGTGAATTCGGCTTCATCTTTCAGTACGTTCTGGCCGAATTGCGTGGTCAATGCGGCCTGTTCCTGCATGATTTCCGCGAGCCGCTTTCGGCCCCGGTCGTCAAGCTGCGCGCCGGAACGAATGAAATCCTTGCGGATGAGTTCGGCAACGCGTTCCTGTTCTGCGTCGAGACCCTGAGCATCGCGGGCTTCCCAGACCGAATCGATGCGGGCAAAGAGCGCTGTATTCATGTAGATTGCCGCCCGGTGGGCGGCGAATTTGGGCGCCAGCTCGCGCTCGGCGGCCTGCAACTCGGGGCTGGTATTGGCGCCGGTCAGATTCCAGAAGACATGCGAAGTGCGAACCAGGAGTGCGCCGGACCGCTCAAAAGCGGCGATGGTGTTTTCGAAAGTTGCGGGCGCGGTTGCGCCGGCGATGGCATCCAGCTCCGACAAGTGCCGCGCAAAAGCCTGATCGAATGCCGGCGCGAAGTGTTCGGGCCGAATCCGGCTGAATGGCGGCAGGCCGTAAGGCGTATCCCAGGCAGTTTCGAGAAGTGGGTTTTCCTGATTCATGTATCCTCGCGGCAAAGGGGCCGGGCGGCGGCTGGCAATTTACATAGCACGTTACGCCGTTGCACGGCCCGAGGTGGCAACAGTTTTATTGCCAACGCAATGGATTGCCCCTATAAACGGGCATCCCCCAATGGATGCGTACGTGAGGCCAAGCCTCAGCCGGGCTACCCGCCCGGCGGGCTCTAAAACTTGCCTGAATCCGGGAATATTTACGTCCGTCACCGTATTCAAGCCGAATGGCGCCATGCGGCCTTTGAACGGTTTTTCGACAGGAGAATGAATTATGACCACTGCACCATTGATGCCGAAGGCGACAGCCGTCTGGCTGGTCGACAACACATCGCTGACGTTCGATCAGATTGCCGAGTTCTGTCACTTGCATCCGCTTGAAGTCAAAGGGATTGCGGACGGCGAAGTGGCAGCGGGCATCCGCGGTCATGATCCGATTACATCGGGCCAGCTGACCCGGGATGAAATTGCCAAGGCGGAGGGCGATTCCGGTCACAAGCTGCAATTGGCCAAATCCAAAGTGGTTGTTCCGGAAATCAAGAAGGCGCGCGGTCCCCGTTACACTCCGCTGTCGCGCCGCCAGGACAGGCCCAATGCGATCTTGTGGCTGGTTCGCAACCATCCCGAGTTGAAAGACGCCCAGATCATGCGTTTGGTCGGCACCACCAAGACCACTTTGAACGCCGTGCGCGACCGGACCCACTGGAATTCTTCAAACCTGTCGCCGCTTGATCCTGTGACGCTTGGCCTGTGTTCGCAACTCGACCTCGATTTCGAAGTTGGACGGGCGAACAAGAATCGCCCTGCAGCGCCGGATCAGGGGGCAACGTTGATCTCGGCCGAAATAACAACCGGTCCGGATCAGGACGACGCCATCGCTGCTACAGGCATCGGTCAGGGCTTCTCTGGCGAGAAGGACAACGAAACGCCACGTCACGAGGACGTTTTCCGCAAGCCGGAAGCCGGTTCGGAGGCCAGCACCGCTGACGATGAGGAAGATGGCCCTGTCGATGCCGATTCCGTGTTTGCCAAGCTGAAAGACCTCAAGACCGAAGAAAACTAGGTGGTGGTTCCGCAGTTCTGAATGCAGTCCCGCTGCTGAGCGCCGCCGGTTACGTCATTGTGACTGCCGACATTGAGCGCGGTGCAAAGATATACTTGCAGTGCGCCCGTTGAAGGCTGCATAATTGCGAAAAAAACAGGCCGGTGACGCGGTGTTGGCCAACAGTCCGTGGAGTGTTTGTAGCGCTGGGAGGGGCACCAATGGCAGACGAAATTGCTCGGCCCTGGCTGGATCATTATCCACCAGGCGTTCCGGCGGAAATCGACACTTCAAATCTTGGCACTCTGATCGATCTGTTCGAAGCGGCGGTTGCCGACTACCCGGACCGTCCGGCGCTGGAGAGTTTCGGCGCAGTCATGACTTATGCTCAGCTCGGTGCAGAGGTGCGCAAGGTTGCTGCATCCTTGCAAAAGATGGGTTTGAAACCGGGCGATCGTGCGGCGATCATGCTGCCCAACGTGATGGCGTATACGCCGCTGATATTTGGAATCTTGATGGCCGGCGGTGTCGTCGTAAACGTCAATCCGCTTTATACGGCTCGCGAAGTTACATTTCAGCTGAACGATGCCGGTGCGCGGGTCATCTTTGTCCTTGAAAACTTCGCCCACACGATCAGCGATTCATTGCCAGAACTGAAAACGCTCGAAAGCGCCGTCGTCATAGCGCCGGGTGATCTGCTTGGACTGAAGGGCAAGCTTGTCAATTTCGTGTCGCGCCACGTCAAGCGCGCGGTTCCGCCGTTCAAATTGCCGGCTTCGTTGCGGTATTGGCATTTCATACATCTTGCCGGGAACGAGCCATATCGGGCCGTTGACATCAAGGCGGATGATATAGCCTTCCTGCAATATACAGGCGGAACAACCGGTGTTTCAAAGGGCGCGGTGCTATTGCATCGCAATGTCGTGGCCAATGTGGCGCAGGCAGCAACCTGGCTTGCTTCGCATTTCGACCCGGCCAGGCAGCAGGTCATGTACACCGCGCTGCCGCTGTATCATATTTTTGCGCTTACTGCCTGCTGCCTGTTTGTGAGCAAGATCGGCGGCAAGCAGATCTTGATAGCCAACCCCAGAGACATTCCGGCGCTGGTCAAGCAATTGCAGAAACGCCCGCCGACCATGCTGGCCATGGTCAATACCTTGTTCAACGCTGTGGCGCGTGCGCCTGGCATCGAAGGGGTCGATTTTTCGAACCTTGAAGTATCGATCGCGGGCGGCATGGCGACGCAAACGTCTGTCGCTGATCGTTGGCATGAAATTACCGGCAAGCCGATAACCGAGGCCTATGGGCTTTCGGAAACGTCGCCCTTGGTATGCGCAAATAGGCCGGACCTGGACGAATTCACGGGTACAATCGGATATCCGGTTTCGTCGACCGATATTTCCATTCGCAGTCCGGAAGGAGACATCCTTCCATTCGGCGAGGCCGGAGAAGTATGCATCCGTGGACCGCAGGTGATGGCGGGCTATTGGCAGCGCCCCGACGAGACGGCAAAGGTGATGACCGCCGACGGTTTTTTTCGCAGTGGCGATGTCGGCATTCTGCAAGAGAATGGACAAGTCAAACTTGTCGATCGCATCAAGGACATGATCGTCGTATCGGGTATGAAAGTCTTCCCGAACGAGGTGGAAGATGTCCTTGCATCTCATCGGGAAGTCGTCGAGGCGGCCGTCATAGGATTGCCGGATCAGCATTCGGGCGAAGCGGTTACGGCTTATGTGGTTTTGAAAGAGGGGTCCAGCGCCAGCGATGCCGATATACGCGAATTCGCAAGACAAAATCTGACCGGCTACAAGGTGCCGCGAAACGTCTATTTCCGTGACGATTTGCCGAAGAGCAATGTTGGAAAGGTCTTGCGCCGCGAACTGCGGGAAGAAGTGACGGCGCAGCCGGAATAACGCATGCCGCAATGCGATTGCCGGCGGCTTGGCAACTATACTTCCGCAACGGAATCCAGTTTGGACGCATAGAACGCCAGCCGGCAACGGATTTCTTCGACGGCTGGGTGCGGGTTTTCATAGGTCCACACTGCGTTTTTTTCGCTTTCGCCCCCGGCACGTACAGAGAAATACCCGGCTTCGCCCTTGAACGGGCAGTAGGTGTGATGCTCGGTGCTGGTCAACATGTCCATATTCACGTCGTCGCGCGGGAAATAGGCGACCGGCGGATAGGAAGCCTCGCGCATGACCAGGACATTGCTGCTTTCAGCGATGATCTGGCCGCGGTGTACCGCCCGCCAGGTCTTGCCGGGCTTTTCGATATCGATGGGATGCCCGGGCCCTGGTATCTTTATCGGCCGCTCTGCCATGGATCAGGTCCTTGTATCATCAGTATTTGCGCGTGTTGATTGTAGCATCCTGCGAAAAAGTGAATACCGGTTTCTCGCGCACGACGATGCTCCACTACTTGGAATCGATCAGCTCTTGTACGTTCCAATTAACCCATTGGAACGCACGTTTATCTAGAGCAGGCCCCGTTCTTTCAGCGTACCTGAAATTTCCTCAAGGATTGCAGGGTCGTCAATGGTTGCGGGCATCGTCCAATCCTCGCGATCGGCGATCTTCTTCATCGTGCCGCGCAGAATCTTGCCGGAACGGGTTTTTGGCAGCCGGTCAATGGTCACGGCGGTGCG
The DNA here is from genome assembly GCA_964615275.1 of uncultured Beijerinckia sp. Classification (GTDB taxonomy): domain Bacteria; phylum Pseudomonadota; class Alphaproteobacteria; order Rhizobiales; family Beijerinckiaceae; genus Terripilifer. The sequence continues at coordinate 37,841 of CAZTMN010000032.1, forward strand.
AAACGAAGCTACCGGGCCGATTTTCTCGCGCACCAGGCCGACAATTTCCTTTTCAATATCGGACGTGGTCAGTGTGACGCCGGACTTGAGCACAAGGAATCCAAGCGGCACTTCGCCCTTCAAGGAATCTGCAGCGCCAATAACTGCGCACTCGGCAACATCGGGATGCGACGCCAGCACTTCTTCCATACCGCCGGTTGAAAGCCTGTGACCGGCAACGTTGATGATGTCGTCGGTTCGTCCCATGATGTACAAATAGCCATCATCGTCTTTGTAACCGGCGTCGGCAGTCTTGTAATAGCCGGGGAACTCCTCAAGGTAGCTTTCGCGCATTCGCTCGTCATTTTGCCAAAGCGTCGGCAAACACGAGGGCGGCAGCGGCAGTTTGACCACGATGGAGCCCATTTCTCCGTGGGGAACCGGTTGACAGGCTTCATCGACGATCTGCACGTCAAATCCCGGCATCGGGACAGTTGGCGATCCATGTTTCACGGGCAGCATGCCGAGGCCGAGTGGATTGCCGACGATGCACCAGCCGGTTTCCGTTTGCCACCAGTGGTCGATAACAGGCGTGCCGAGTTTTTCTTCCGCCCATCGTACGGTATCCGGGTCGGCCCGTTCGCCAGCCAGAAACAGGCTGCGGAAATTCGTCAGATCGTGCTGTTTCATCAAGGTCGCGTCAGGATCTTCCTTGCGGATCGCCCGGAATGCGGTTGGAGCGGTGAACAGGGAGGCGACGTTGTGCTCGGCGATGATGCGCCAGAACACGCCGGCATCGGGCGTGCCGACCGGCTTGCCTTC
>CAZTMN010000033.1:0-36494 GCA_964615275.1 uncultured Beijerinckia sp.
TTCATGTCGATCAGGATGAAGGTGATGCCGGCCTGTTTTTTCACATCCGGGTTGGTGCGTACCAGCGCGAACATCCAGTCTGCGTAGTGTCCCCATGTCGTCCAGATCTTCTGGCCGTTGATCACGAAATCATCGCCATCTCTCACTGCCCGCGTGCGCAAGGATGCAAGGTCGGACCCCGAGGAAGGTTCCGAATAGCCCTGGCACCATAATACCTCGCCACTGATCATGCCGGGCAGGTGCTGTGCTTTTTGGTCCGGTGTGCCGAAGCGTTGCAGGATCGGGCCCAGATGCCCGATTGCCTGCCCCGAAGTTTCCGGTGCTCCGGCATTGGCCAATTCCTCGATAAGAATAATGCGTTCGGGGATACTTGCTTGCATGCCGCCATATTCTTTCGGCCATGCCGGTGCGATCCAACCGCGCTCGTATAATTGCCTGTGCCACCATTCCGCATCCTGGTGAGTTGGACGTGTTGGCAGATTGCGCAGCCGATCGGGCAGGCTGGCTGCGAGCCAGTCGCGCACTTCGCCACGGAAGCGTTTGTCTTCGGCTGTGTCTTCCCGGAATCGAATGGGCTCGGCTTCGTGGGTTCCGAGGGTGCGTGCAGCGACAGCGTTGCGGTGATTTGCGGCCGATCCATAAGCGTTGGCGATGCTTACCGCCCGCTTGAGGTAGAGGCCGGCGTCATGCTCATCGGTAAAGCCCATGGCGCCGTGCATTTGTATCATCGTCCGCGCGGTGGTGATGGCGGTTTCGGCGGCTTTCGCGAATGCTGCCGCTGCGGTCACTTCGCTCGACGTCTGCTGTTCACCGATGAGGCGCGCTGATTCAAATGTCAGGGCCCGCGATAGCGACATCTGCATATGCACGTCGGCCATGCGGAACTGAAGCGCCTGGAAGGACCCAAGCGGACGGCCGAACTGTTCGCGGGTGCGCAAGTGTTCCAGTGTTCTGGCGATTGCGCTTTCCATCAACCCGGCAAGCTCTGCCGCCAGCAGGATTTTCAACGTTGCGCGCAATTGCGAGGCGGCATTGCGCGAGGGGATGCTTTCGAACTCGATGTCGGCTCCGGAGAAGGGGCAATTCCTGAATTCAAGATCGGTGACGGTTCCACCGTCAATGGTGCGCCGTTGGGTGACTGTCAGCCCGGGATAGTCGCGCCGTATGATGGCGAGCATCGCGCCACCGGCATCGTCGACTTCAAGCAGGAAATAATCGGCTGCCGAGCCGGCGTGAACCAGCCTGCGGGTGCCATTGACAAAGGCCGAGCCGCCGGCGGAGCGGTTGCACACCAGGCCGCCCTGGTCGGCGCCCTTCAAGTCCGATAGCTCCCGGCTCAGCCCGGCGAGTGCGGGTAGGATTATGGCCTTGCCGGCGGCGGCTTCCGCGAATGCCTTGTGCGAACGGAAATGGGGGATCGTCGACAGGGCGGCAAGTGTGGCCATTGCGGGACCGGCCGGAGCGTTGGACAGTTCGGCGCCGAACGCCTGGCAGACGAGCGCGGCGGAATACACGTCCTGACCGGCGCCGCCGTATTCTTCGTCAAGGAGAATTGTCGTCCAGCCATTGTCTTGGATCGCCCGCCAACTTTCCCGGTCAAAACCATCGGGGAATTCGCGCATCGCGCGCAATTTGTCGGCGCCGAATGTGGCGGCGGCAAAGCGCGCTGCGCCATCGCGCAACGCAATGTGGTCCTCGCTGAGATCGGCGGACATGTTTCCTCCATTTGATTTCGTCGCCTGGGCGCTGCTGTCAGGCCGCGACGATCCCGTATATCAAACGGCTGAAGGAAGGTGCGTCAAGCCGTGGCAATGCCGCAGCAGCAGACCGGGCGTTACTGCGCTATTCCGGCGTATGAAACCCCCGACAATTTGCTCATCTCGTGTTTCCAGGTCGTCAGGTCGTCGACATTGAACTGGTTGAGATGATTGTGGCCGCAGGCGCGCGCCAGCACGGACATCAATTCAACGCTGCTGTCGAAAAAATTCTTCAGGCGCCGGGCGGACTTTTCGATCTCCAGGCGCGCCACAAGGTTCGGCTTCTGTGTTGCTATGCCGACAGGGCAGGCGTTGGTGTGACAAGCCCGCATGCCAAGACAGCCGATTGCCTGCAGCGCGGAATTGGATAATGCGATCGCGTCGGCGCCCAATGCCATGGCCTTGGCAAAGTCCGCCGCGATGCAGGCAGCGGCCGTACAAAACCGAGACTTCGTCGCCATAACGCACGACAACCAGGTCCACGCCTTCAACCAATGCGTATGCCGGTTCACGGTCGGCAAGCTCATTCCAATCAGCAACCGGGGTGAAGGCCATGTCCGCTCCTTTGCATGAACTATGTTGTCGTTTCGGGGATTATTGCACCATTCCCGTGCGGGACGGAACCTCCGGCACGGGCATGTTTTCGGGGCATTCGCCTTTCGCTTCCGCCATTGCAGCATAGCGCCGGGCCAGGGGCGCAGCGGTCAAGCCGTGGAGGATGACGCTCAACGCCACCGTTGCGACGACGATTGTCATGATGGCCGAGGTTGCGGGCGTGTGCATCTTTTCCAGAATCAACAGGCTGAACAGGATCGACGCCAGGCCGCGCGGACCAAACCAGCCCAGAAAAACGATCGTCACCGGTTGCAGGTTGGCGCCTGACAACGCCACTGCCACCGGAAGCATGCGGATGAGTGTCAGGCTCAAGAGCGCATACAGCAGGATCATCCAGCTCATTTGCGCCAGGGCATGTGGCAGCATGAGCGCGCCGAATATAACAAAACTCAGCATGGCCAGCGTCTGGCCTTCCGATTCGGCAAATTCCAGGATGAACTTGCACCGCGTGCCGACCATCGCACCAAATGTCAGGCCAGCGACAAACGCGGAGATAAAGCCGTTACCGCCCGCGATGGTTGCCAGAAGGTAGGCGAGCGCCGCCGTCGACAGAACGGCTGGCCCTTCGAACGCTTCGGATATCCATTCGTGCGTTGCGGCCTTGTCGAGGAGACGGGCGGCGAGGGCGCCGACAATCAAGCCGGCGAGCGGCCCTATAACGATCTGCTTGAGAGTAAAGACGAGATGGTCGCCAACGCCATTTGTCGCATGTGTGATGCCGGCAATAGCGGCAAACAGGATCACGAGTGGGACGGCAATGCCGTCGTTCAATCCGCTCTCGACGTTTAGAGCCTGACGGATCCGGACGGGCACCCGCGGGTTGGATAATACCGATTGCCCCAGTGCCGCATCGGTAGGGGCGAGGATGCAGGCCAGTAATGCCGCCTCCGCCCAGGACATGCCGAACGGCATCAACATCGCAGCAAGCGCGCCAAAGGCAATGGTAAGGGGCATTCCCGCGATCAGCAGGCGGACAGGCAGGTTGTGATCGCGCCACAAGGTGCGAATGTCGATCCGCGCAGCGTCGGAAAACAGGATAAGAACGAGTGTGATCTCCGCAAGGAGATGAATGGCCGAATGATCGATTTTCATCAGCGTATTCGCCCCGGCGAGCCAGGCGATCGCAAGGCCGGCCAGCATCATCACTATGGGAGCGGTGAGTATGCTGTCGCGCAGACGATTCGAGACAAGGGCAAAGGCAAGTATCGCGATTGCGATAGCGGTGATTTCAAACACGTTGGTCTCCGCGGGTCCGGCCGTTGAGGGAGATTGCTGCATTCGCAGGCGGCAGCCTTTGCCGTAACCGCGCCGACAGTAGTGTGGGTGTCTTCTCTTGTCTTCTCACAAGCTGGTAAACCCGCGTTCACAGCTTGTTCAATTGTGTCGCGGCGGTTGCGAAGGAATACTTGTACCGGCGCAGGCTCGACAACCCGCATGGTTGGCTGACAATGCTGGATGTTGCGTTTGCGTTGCGAATGAATAGTCTGATTTTCTCAGATCAAGATTGCAAGGGGCCATATATGACCGACGCAGGCAAGCCAGATGGTTCACATGAACTGGAGTGGCACCGGGTCGCCAATGCGGACGAGCTTCCCGACGGCCGTGTCAAGACCGTTACCGCTGCGTCCTTGCAACTGGCGCTGGTGCATTTCAAGGGCCAATGGGCGGCGATGGACAATCGCTGCCCCCACCAGGGCGGTCCGCTCGGTGAGGGATCTATTGAAGCGGGGATTGAAGGCCAATGCTAGCTGCGCTACCCCTGGCACGGGTGGGATTTTGACCCGTTGACCGGCAAGCCCCCCGGCGGTCACGAGGATACCGGCCAGACAATGTACCCGGTCGATGTGCGCGAAGACGGCGTCTACGTCGGCGTTTCAAAAGAATTGCCCCGGGAACGGACGGTCACCGACGTAATGGCCGAGTCGATGGTCAATTGGGGCGTCAAGCGCGTCTTTGGGATGGTCGGACATTCCAATCTCGGCCTGGCGGAAGCTTTACGAAGGCAGACGACGGCCGGCGCCATGTCCTACGTCGGCATTCGCCACGAGGGGGCGGCGTCTTTTGCATGTTCGTGATATGCAAAACTGAGCGGCCGGCCGGCCGCCTGCCTGGCGATTGCCGGTCCCGGCGCGACCAATCTCATGACCGGGCTCTGGGACGCCAAGGTTGATCGCGCACCGGTGCTTGCCCTGACCGGGCAGGTCAATGTGCAGGTTTTCGGGCCGGGCGCCTTTCAGGAAATCGACCTGGCCGCGGCATTTGCACCGGTCGCAAGATTTAGCCAAACGGTGCTGCATACGTCCAATCATGCCGAATTGGTCAGCCTTGCCCTGAAGACTGCCCTCGTGGAGAGGGATGTCGCGCATCTTATTTTTCCCGACGATGTGCAGACTTTGGCGGCGCACGCAGCGACAGCCTCAAAACCGGACGGGCGCCTGGGTGCGCCCGATATCACACCGTCGGCGTCAATCATGGCGAGCGCGGCTGGCATGGTGCAAGATGCGAAGCGGCCGATCATAATTGTCGGCTATGGCGCCCGCCACTCCATGGAAGAAGTGATTGCGCTGGCCGAGAAGCTGCGCGCGCCGGTGCTTACGACATTCAAGGCCAAGGGACAGATCAGCGACCAGCACCCCCATGCGGCCGGTGTGCTCGGCCGCTCGGGGACGCCGATCGCGAGCTGGTTCATGAACGAAAGCGATCTTATCCTGGCTTTCGGCACATCGTTCGCAAATCATACCGGAATCGAGCCGTCCAAGCCGATCATCCAGGTCGATTTCGATCGCATGGCCTTGGGCAAGTTTCATCCCGTCGCGCTGCCGGTCTGGGGTGAGATCGGCATTACCGCCAAAATGCTTGCCGATCGTGTCGGCGTTGACGTGTCGACGGTCGACCAGGTGCCGGAACTGGCGGAGCGCTGGAAGATATGGCGCGCGGAGAAACGCCGCCGTCTGGACGATGATCTCGGCAACGGGTTGAACTCAGCCAGCGTGTTTGCCGCGCTCGGGGAGACGCTTCCGCGTGACGCCGTGATATCGGTTGATGTCGGCAACAATACCTATTCGTTCGAGCGATATTTCGAATGCAGCAATCAGCGCGTTCTGATGTCGGGTTATCTCGGATCGATCGGGTTTTCTTTTCCGGCGGCGCTTGGCGCCTGGGCCGCGGTGCAGGATTTTGATGAATATAATGGCCGCAAAATTGTCTCGATCAGCGGCGATGGCGGATTTGGGCAATACATGGGAGAGTTCAATACGGCCGTTAAATACGGCATGGATATAACCCATATCCTGCTCAACAATTCGCAGCTCGGAAAGATTTCAAAAGAACAGAAAGCCGGCGAGTGGCCGGTTTGGGAAACCTCGCTGCACAATCCCAGTTTTGCTGCTTTCGCGCGCCTGTGCGGCGGCAAGGGAATCAAGGTCACCGAAAAGTCTGCGCTCGAAGGGGCGATCAAGGAGGCGCTGGAATTCCCGGGGCCCGCACTCGTCGAGATCATTACGGATGCGGAGCTAATCTGACGTGGGTACCTCGAAACACGATTGGCGGCCGGTCGGCGCTGTTGCGCCCGAAAGTCTCACCGATGCCCGGTTGCAATGCCACTACGCGGCGCAATGGCTTGCGCGTGTTGCACGCGCCTTTGTTCCGCCGGAAGATGATGATTCCCACACCAGTCTCATGTTTGACGCCTCAACAGGAATGCTGGCGACGCAGCCGTTCGCCGGGAACCTGCGGCTTGGGCTCGATATTGGCGAATTGCGTCTCGCGGAAATGCGGGATGGCGGCGTTACGCGTGCCTTGGACCTGGACGGTTGCTCTGATGCCAAGGCCGGTGACTGGGTTGCCCGGCTTGTCGCAGGCGAAGGACTTGAAGTCGAAAAGTTGCAGGCGCCCTCGCCCTGGGACATGCCGATGCATGGATTGGCAAGCGGTACGCAGTACAGGCGCGGTCCGGGCATGAGCGAGTTCGCGGGCTGGTATCACAATGCGCATGCCATCCTGTCAGACGTGCGCGACAGATACGCCAACCTGTCGCCGGGTCCGTATCCGGTACGCTGCTGGCCGCATCATTTCGATATGGCGGTTCTCGTAGCACTGGAAAGCGGAGATCCCGAATAATCCCGTTCGGTCGGAATTGGCATGTCGCCGGGTGATGAATCCTATGGCGAGCCCTATTTTTACGTAAGCCCCTGGCCTTATCCGCAGCAGGGCGTATTGCCCGGGCTCAAAGGCAACGGTTTTTGGCACACGGCTGGTTTCACGGCTGCGGTGCTGACGGCGACCGCAATTCTTGAACAAGCCGATCAGCAGGCGGCTATCCACACGTTTGCTTTGGGCACGCTCGAAAGTCTGTTAGAAATCATGGACAAGTAACGCAATTTGAGGGCTGCGGAATGATAATCGCCGAATGGCTAATATGGTTCGCCAAGGGGTATGCGGCCGCCGGGGTGATCGTCGCGGCGGCATTCGTGTTCATTGGCATTGACCGGATCGATGCTTCGGCGCGCAATGCCTATTCGTTTCGCCCGCTAATCATTCCGGGCCTGATCTTGCTTTGGCCGCTGGTGCTGGCGCGCTGGCTGGCTGTTGAAAAAGGCGGAGACTGACATGCTACCGTCGCATCGCAAGGCGCACATGCGTCTTTGGACCGTGCTGGCCATTGCCGTTCCGCTGATCCTGATAGTGGCAGCGCTGGTCAAACCGGTCCCGCTTGCCAAGGATCCAGTGCGTATCGATGCAGCCAAGGGGGCGGCCGGGAAATGAGCGCCCAGTGCAAGCCGGTTATCTGGAACCGGAACAAGCTGATCTATAATGCGGTGCTTGTCGCGGCTGTTGCGATCTACATTCTGACTTTTGTGCGCCTTGTCCCAATGCTGCTGCCGCCCGGTACCGATGTGGACTACAATGTCCGGCGCATGAACGCCTTTGGCACGTGTGCGTTCCTGATGCTGACATTCATTTTATGCATCGGGCCAATGGCGCGCCTCGACAAGCGCTGGCTGCCGTTGCTTTACAACCGGCGGCACTTCGGCGTGTTGACCTGCATCGTTGCGATAATCCATGCCAGTTACGTCATGGGCTGGTAATACGCCTATTCCAGTATCGATCCCTACGTTGCGCTGCTCTCGATCAACACGAGCTTTTCGCAACTTGCCGGTTTTCCATTCGAATTGTTCGGCGCGTTTGCGCTTGCCATTCTCATTCTGCTTGCCGTGACCAGTCACGATTTCTGGTTCAGTTTTCTGCAACCGAAGGTCTGGAAAGCGTTGCATATGGGCGTTTACGCCGCGTATGTTGCGGTGATTGTCCATGTCGCCTTTGGCGCCATGCAAAGCACCAAATCGCCAATGCTGGCGCTGGTGGTTTCCTTCTGCGCCTGTGCGGTTATCGGGCTACACTTGCTGGCCGGCTACGACACACGCAACCAGTCAAGGGAATGCGCTGGGACGAGCGCCGGGAATGGTTGGTTAAGCGCCGGGAAGGTTGAAGATGTTGCCGAGGGCAGGGGCATTGCCGTGCAAATACCGGGCGGAGACACCGTCGCGATATTCCGGCCTGGCGGGACGTTGTCAGCAATCAGCAATGCCTGCGCGCATCAAAACGGCCCGCTGGGAGAGGGGTGCATCGTTGATGGCCTGGTGACCTGCCCCTGGCACGGCTACCAATACCGGCCCGAAGATGGCTGTGCGCCTGCACCGTTCACGGAAAAGCTGGCGACGTACAATCTGGCGATAGAGAAGGGTGAGATTTTCCTGGATCCCAAGGCAAATGCGCCGGGGACCCGTGTTGAACCGCTGGCGATTGCCGGTGGAGAGCAGGCCGGTGGACCCAAGGAGAGTGTGGCATGAGCGGGCAAGCGCGATCTGCGGCGGCAGGCGACGAGTTCTTCGTCGGTTATGCCAGGGCGCCATCCAGCATCAAGTCTTATGTCGCGAAAGCCGTTGTCATAACCTTGGTGTTTGTGTTCGTGATTGGCTTTGCGCTGGCCTGGAGCGTGCAGGAGCGTGGCGGCGGCGGCTTCGGCGGTGGTTTGAAGGTGCGCGGGCAGGTGGCGAACCTGCCTTATCCGGTCATTCAGATATTTCCGAGCAAGGCTTACCCGAAAGGTCACGTGATGCTGATAGCCGGCGGCGGCAAACAGGGTATGGGGCCGGTGGTTGAAAAGCTGAAAGGCAAGGCGGTCGAGGCGCGCGGCTTTCTGCTGAAACGTGGCGATCTCGACGTCATCGTTACCGACACGCCGGGGCACTACAAGGTTGTCAGCGAGGCGCCTGCGAACGGTCCGCTGAAACCGGTTTCCCTTGGCAAATGGCGCATCGCGGGCGAGATTTGCGACGGCAAGTGCTACGCCGGCGTGATGCGGCCGGGGACCGGGATCGCGCACAAGGCCTGCGCCAACGTGTGTATCGCAGGGGATCAGCCGGCGGTGTTCGCGACTGTGCGGCCGGTTCAAGGCGCGAGCTTCTTGTTGCTTGCAGACTCACAGGGGAAGATACCGCCGAAAGTGATGTATGATTATGTCGCACTTCCGGTGGAACTCGAGGGCGAATTGGTCCGTTACGGCGATCTGTTGGTGCTGAAGGCGGATTGGTCCAAGGTCGTCAGGCAATAGCGGGCAGGGCCTTACGGAGCAGGTCAATGGCAATAGTCGTGCGTGTCGTGGCAACGGCGGTTTTGATCGCTGCGAGCTGGTGGATATGGCAAAGGGTTCCACCGCTGTTCTGGGGCACCTTTGTCTCGGAATTTCAGTTCCTGGTTCCGTTCGTGGCGATCGTACTTTTCCTGACCCTTGTAAATGTTTTGACGGGCCTGGCCGGGCGTGAAAGTTAATATCCGGGCGAAAAACCGCCGGTTAGGGCACTATTTATACTATCGCGTTAATCTTCTGTTTAATATAATTGCATTCGTCCACTAATTTTTTTCGCCCGGGTCTGGGCAAATTATTGCTGTCTGACTTGCATCCCTTGACCTGATCCTGGCTCTACATGGCGCCAACTTCCGCGCGATCGGCAAAAACTACGGCGTTTGATTTGGCTGGGCCGGTCGCTGTAATCTACGGCAGGCACGTATTCCGGGCTGCGCTTCGATCGCCGGGCGATACTATAACATACTGATTTGTATTTTACTTTATAACACATGCGGGACCTGGCGCCTGGGTCGCCGGTTTGGTGGTTGATGCCGGATGTTCGCACCAGCGAGCATCTTGAGCTTCCTGCCGTGCCGCTTTTTTATGCAAACGATTCGTCCATCGCGCTGCGATTACTGGCGATGCCGACCTTTATAGTTTCAATGGTGGAATAATACCTGAAATATTTTCACTTAAGTCTGCGCTTGGTCGGGTTTGATCGCGAAAACTCTGCGTAATCTGGCATCTATACTCGTGATTTTATTTGCGAATAGTTGCAATTTTGCGATGGTAAACGTATGATTAAATAAATCGGTAAACATTTATTCAATTGTTTTACACCTCTTTCGTTTTTTTGATGGATAACGCACAACCAGCTGAACCGTGTTTAGCGGGTGGGGATCAGGGACAACCTCAGACGAATGGAAGAGTGATGGTAGCGAAGGATGGAAAATCGAGACGGGGTTTTGCTTCAATGACCCCCGAGAGACGGCGCGAGATCGCGAGCAAGGGCGGCAAGTCTGTTGCTCCCGAGAATCGCTCCTTTTCGAAAGACCGTACGCTGGCGGCGCGTGCCGGGCGAATTGGCGGAATGGCCGTTGATTCAGAAAAGCGCGCGTATTCGCGGGACCGGGAGTTGGCTGCGGAAGCAGGCCGGGCTGGCGGTCGTGCGTCACGCAGCAAGAAAGACTGACTGCGGAAGCTGTTGGTGCGACCTCGGGCGAAGTGCCTGGGGACGGCAATAATCTTCGTGCAGAGTTACTTTTCGGGCAATCTCTCAAGTATTTGCGCGGGGAAAGATGGCATTTTAATAAATGTCGATCTTTCCCTGCTTTTTTTGGCGAGAGCCCTGAAGCTGTTTGACCGGCGCTGCTGGTAACAAGCACTCCCCGGAATATCACCGCTGACTTTGCAGGCGCACATGTGCCTGTTGCGCCAGCGTGGCGCCTTGTGTCCTAGCGGAACGGCCAGGGCAGATCCATGTACTCCTGCAGCAGTCCGGGCGGGAAGTCGCGGTTCAAAATGTGCGCCAGCGCGAGTATGGCCGCCGTTGCGCAAGCCGTCAGCACCAGGCTCTTGAGCCAGGATGCGCGCGCCCGATATTTCAGGAAGGCGGCGAAAAATATCGTGTTGGCGATGATGAAGCCTACGAGACCGCTCCCGATCAACAGCGCAAACAGCCAGTTCAGCGAGTTCCAGATGCTGCGCTGGCTGGCGTATTGCGCCTCCTCGCCGACGACTTCGCCATCGAATACCGCCGGGTTCTCCTGGCGCGACCAGATCAATTGGGCGATGACCAGCAGCGCGAGCGGAAACATCACTATTGCCACCGAGAGCGGAAACACGCGGTCGATCATTACCGAAACATTCCATGCATCCACAGCGACGGCGGCTATGAAGAACGCGACGATGCCGGCAAATACAATCTGCGGAGTGCGGTTGATAAAAGGTGTCGCGGCGACGGATGCCGCATCGTTCGGAGATGGTTCCGCCATTTTCGCATTCTGACGCGCCCCCATCCACACGGACAGAATGGTAATGGCGGCGATAATCCCCACAGTGGGGCTCACAAGATAAGTCCAGCCCTTTTGCGCGGTGAATTGCGCCGCCTGATAGGTATAGACTTCGGCCTGATCGGCGAGGACGAACCCGATCAGAAAGGCCGGCCGCGGCCAGTCGAAGCGTTTCATGAAAATGCCGAGCAGGCCGATGCCGACGAGCGCGACGAGGTCCCAAACCGTCTGCTTCGATTGGAAGGCTGCAAACGTGATCATCATGAACATGAAGGGCGCAAGCAACGGGAAGGGGATCGTCGTCAGGCGGGCAATATAGGGCGCAAGAAACAGGCACAAGCCAGCGCCGAATACATTGGCGATCGCCAGCGACCAGACAATCGTATAGGTCGTGTCCAGTTCATTCTTCACCATGGCCGGCCCGGCTTCAAGGCCGAGTAGAACCATGCCGCCGAGAAACACGGCCATCGAGCCAGAGCCGGGGATTCCGAACAGCAATGTCGGAACCAGGCCGCCGCCTTCCTTGGCATTGTTCGCCGATTCCGGCGCGATGACGCCGCGAATGTCGCCCTTGCCAAATTCGGATGCGTCCTTTGTTGTCTGCTTGGCGTGGCCGTAGGCGATCCAGTCGACCACGGCGCCGCCGAGACCGGGGATCACGCCGATTACCGTTCCAAACCCGGCGCATCGCAGCGACAGCCAAAGATTGCGCCACCAGTCGATGAAGCCCTGGATCCATCCAGCGCCAAGCGCTCCGGTTTTGGCGATGGACTGATCCGAGCGAAGGAGATTTACGATTTCGGGGATGGCGAAGATGCCGAGGCCGACGATGACGAGCTGGAAGCCATCGCCAAGATACCAGGTACCGAAGTCCATGCGCGGCGAGCCTTGCGCCGGCGCTTCCCCGATGGCGCCGACAAGCAGGCCAATGCCTGCCGCTACTATGCCTTTGGTAAGACTGCGGCCGGCCAATACGCCGACCATCGAAAAGCCGAGAATGGTCAGCATCAGCAGTTCGGGCGTGCGGAAGGTCAGGATCAGCGGGCGCGCGATCAGCACGAAAAAGGTCAGAATGATCGCGCCAAACAGGCCGCCGAACAGGGACGCTGTGAAGGCAGCACCGAGTGCGCGTGCGGCCTGTCCCTTTTTGGAGAGCGGAAAGCCATCAAGCACGGTCGCCTGGCTGGCGCTGGAACCGGGAATGCCCATCAGCACGGACGTAAACGTATCGGACGTTGGAATGACCGCAACCAGGCCGACCATCAATGCCAGGCCGGACACCGGATCAAGCCCGTACATGAAGGGCAGCAGCAGCGACAGGCCGGCGATGCCGCCAAGGCCCGGGAACACGCCGATGGAAAGTCCCATCAACACGCCGGCTATCAGGAACAGCATGTGCTGCAATGACGCCATTGCAGTCAGTGCTTCGCCAAGCGCCTCGAACATGACGCCCCTCCCTTTTCAATCCAGTTATGACGTGCCGGTGGCTACGAAAACGGGGCCGGTTTCCGGCCGGCCCCGCGTGTCTTGAAAATCCTGCGGCGGATTATGGTGTGCTTTTTTCCAGCCGGTTCTATTTCAGTTTGACACCGTACTTGTCGCCCAGCCATTTCTTCACGTAGGCTTTTGCGGCCGGAGTGACTGTCAAGGCAGCCTTCAGGCTGTTCTGCGCAGCCTTGCCGGTCTTCTGAGGATAGACGCCGAGGCGCTTCTTGGCCTTTTTGGCGAAATCAGGCGCGTTGATGATCTTTTTGATCGAAGCCACATAGGCGGCAATGATTGGCCTCGGCGTGCCCTTTGGCAGGAAGACCATTTTCTGGGATGGGAAGCCGGCGATGAAGAACGACTTCCAGGCTTCCCAGGCAGGGCCGGACGGTTTCTTGCCGTGAGCCTTCTCATATACCTCGGCAAAATGCGGAAGGTTCGGGAAGGTCGGATCGCGGACAATCTTGCCGTTGTCGTCTAGCGTCCCCCAACTAAACAGCGGTACGGCCTTGCCTTCCTTCACCAGCGGCGTGACCTTGGACAGGTAGGCCGAAGACGTTTGGTAGTCGACGTTGGTTTCACCGCGTTCAAATGCCAGGCGGCCGGCGCCGCGGCCTTTCATGCCGAAGATGGCATCGACCTTGACGCCCAGCAATTCGAAGCCGAGCAGGGGAACCAGATCAAGCGATGTCGCGCCTTGCGAACCGTAGAGAAGTTTCTTGCCCTTCAACTTCGCAAAGGCAACGCCGTCTTTCACGCCAAGTTTCGGCGTCACGTAAACGACACCGCCGGTTGGCGTTGCCAAAACCACGTTCCAGTCCTTGTATTCGTATTTCACCCGGCGGTCGCCGAGCAGGTAGGGGAACTGGGTCGAACCGGACGTACCCAGAATTGTCAGCCCGTTTGGCTTGGCGCGGCGCTGAAACAGGTTGGCGCCCTTGGTCGAGCCGGCGCCGGGCACGTGTTTGACTGCAATAGAAGGTTTGCCGGGCAGGGCTTCCTGAAGCAGGGGTGCGAAGAACCGCGCCCAGCGGCCCGATCCGCCACCTTCCTTGAAGGGCACGATCCACTCGATCGTCTTGCCTTTGAAGTCGACCGCTTGGGCCGGCGCCACACCGTATGCGCCTGCTAGAGCAGCAGCGAGGACAAAATACGGTACTTGCTTGAAACTGGATTGACGCATGTTTCCCTTCCTTGAGTAAGCCCTGTGAGAGCCTGTTGTGCGTTCCACATCCGGATATCGAATGCGCATCGGGACAGCCAAAACCGGCAGTTCTTGGCGCGGATCGCTGTCTTTTCACTCTGACGCTAGGGTCATCATGGCGGCACGTCACTCGATTGTAAAATGCAAATAAATCGATTATTGATGCATTATGCGCATAAATTGCGAAATTCTCGATCTGAAGGCCTTCGTTACCATTCTCGACCTTGGTAGTTTTTCGCGCGCTGCCGAGCAACTCAACATTTCGCAGCCGGCCCTGTCGCGGAGAATGCGCGCGCTGGAGGCAAGCCTGGGAACGCCGCTGCTCGAGCGCACGACGCGTCATGTCCGGTTGAGTACCGTTGGCCGGACTCTGGAACCGTTTGTGCGGCGCATGGTCGATGATTTCGAGGAAACTTTCGCTGCGGTTTCGGAATTCGGGCAGCAAACCGGCGGTGTGGTGACCATCGCCTGTGTCCCGACGGCAGCGTTTTATTTCTTGCCGCGGGTCATCAGCGCCTATAACCAGCTGTTTCCGGATATACGGTTCCGCATTCTGGACTTGTCAGCCGATCCTGCCCTCGACGCGGTGGCGCGGGGCGACGCCGATTTCGGCGTCAATTTCGTCGGTGCTTCCCATGAGTATGTAACGTTCACGCCACTGATAGACGATCCGTTCGTGCTGGCCTGTCATCGCAACCACGCCCTTGCACGCAAACGCAAAGTGCGCTGGAGCGACCTGGAAAAGACCGCGCTGGTCGGGGTCGGGCGCGCCAGCGGCAATCGTATGCTGCTCGATTCCATGCTAGGCCGCCACAAGATCCATCTGAAATGGTCTTATGAAGTGAACCATTTGTCGATGTCGCTGGGTTTCGTTGAAGCGGGCCTTGGGGCGTCGGTGCTTCCACGGCTGGCAACGCCGCAAGGCAATCATCCGCTGATTGTGACCAAGCCGCTGACCGACCCGCTGGTTTCGCGCACGATCGGATTGGTGGAGCGCCTGCATGGGCGGCTCGCGCCGCCGGCGCAGCGTTTCCGTGACCTGTTGGTTGAGAGCTGGCAGGGCCAGACGGGCGAAAGGGCAGCGTAAGGACAGCGCCCGCTTTATCCGTGTGAGCGCGTTTCCTGTGCGTGGCGCACAAGTGCGGCAAAGCGATAGAGCCCGTGGACGAATTTACCATAGGGCATGGTGATGAACAGGGCGAAGACGACGCCGAGGTGAATCGCCAGCAACACGCCCATGGCCGGCGTCGCGCGAAGGACAAGAAGCGCGAGCCCGGTCAGCGATGTCAGAAACAGCATGACCAGAAACGCGGTTTCCATGCCGAAGCGGGCATCGTCGCGCAATTGCGGATCGCGCCGGAATTTTGCGGTAAGCAGTCCAACCGGTCCGATCAGCAAGCCGATGCCGCCGAACGTGCCGAGGATGACCGGCAGGTCGTGCCAGGGGTACGGCGCCTCGCGGCCGAGCAGATAATGCCAGAGCGTGGCGACGGAAGTCGCCGCAAAGCATAGCAGAAATCCGTAGAACGTCAGGTGGTGATAGAGTTTCCTGTTGTCCTGCGGCGCGTCATTCTCGTTCATGCATCCGGCGCCGCCGCCATCAAGGTAGCGCAAGGTGGAAGCATCCTTGATGGCCTGCCAAATTGAGCCCGATTGGGCGTTCGCTCCGCCGGTATCACGCCAGAAGCTGCGCAGCGACATGACAAGCGCAATGATGGCGTACAGGAATGCAGCGCCGAAGAGCAGCACCATGGTGTTGTGCGGCATGAGCTTGTAGAAAGCCCCGGGGCCGGTGTGAACGCCGTACAGGACGGCCGGTTCGCGCCAGGCGACAAAGCCGCCAACGAAGACGGCGACGCTCAGGGCAGCGATGATGCTGATCGCCAGCCCGTTGCGGGCGAAGAGCCCGCGGCAGGCAGTAGGCCAGGCATATTGGGCGTAGGAATTGGCGCGCACTTCGGCGAGCGTAACCGGCACGTTGACGTCAAATTCATGCGGCGGCGAAAACTGGCAATCGTGAAAACAGGCGCCGCAGGAATGGCACAGGTTGGCGAGATAGTTCAGGTCCGCGTCGTGAAACTCGCGGCGCAGTTCCATCGCGGGAAAGACGGCGCAAATGCCCTCGCAATAGCGGCAGGAATTGCACAGGGTCATGAGGCGATCCGCCTCCTCCTGCCCCGGGGTTGTGTGGGGTAGCGGCAGTTTCTGTTCCGGCCCGGACACCGCCTTGCCGGATAGCGGATCGGTGGAGATTTCAGTTGCGGACATTTCTTGCCGCCTCCGCGCCTGCTATGCGTCCGAACACGCTGCCGATGGTCATTCCGATGCCCGCCGCATACCCCTTGCCGAGCACGTTGCCGGCCATGATCTCACCGGCGGCGAACATGTTTGCCGATGGCGTTCCGTCCTGCATGATCATGCGGGCCTGTTTGTTCACCCGTGTACCGAGATACGTGAATGTTATGCCGGGCCGCACGGGATAGGCATAAAACGGCGGCTTTTCAATTCTGCGCGCCCAGTGGGTTTTTGGCGGTTCGATGCCTTCGGTGCGGCAATCATCGAGGATGGTGTGATCGAATGTTCCTGGTTGTACGGCGACGTTGAATTCGCTGACGGTATTTTCCAGCCTGTCCGGGTCAAGTTCGAAGGCTTCTGCGAGTTCGCGGATTGAGTCCGCTTTTACTGGTGGGAAGCAGGATGGCATGAATTTTTCCAGCACTTCGGAATCGAAAACGATATAGCCGATCTGGCTCGGCTGCTGCGCGACCAGGCGGCCCCAGATCGCGTAGCGTTTCGGCCAGATGTCCTCGCCCTCGTCGTAAAACCGCTCAGCGTTGCGATTGACGACAATGCCGAAGATGACGCAGTCAAGCCGTGTAATGATGCCGCCATCGTATTTCGGTGCGCGGGCGTCGATGGCGACGGCGTGACATTGCGTCGGATCGCCGATCTGCTGGACGCCGCTGTCGATCAGCTGGCGCAGGATTGTACCCTTGTTCCATTTCGTTCCGCGGCACAGGAAGTTGTGTGCCGCCGGGCCCCAGAATTCCGCCATCCAGTCGAAGTTGGATTCAAATCCGCCGCAGGCGGCGACCAGCGCTTTTGCCTTGATTGCCAGGGGCTGGCCGTCGCGGATGATTGTTGCTGAAAGGAACATGCCGTCGCGAATATCCAAATCGGTGACTTCCGCGTTGTATTCGACGGCGACGCCGAGCCTCTCTGCGGTGCGATACAAGGCATTGAGCATTGCCCGCCCGCCACCGAGGAAAAACGAATTGGTCCGCCCGAGGCTCAGCGTTCCGCCGAGCGGCGGTTGGAACCGCACGCCCTGTTGGACGATCCAGTGCAGCATGTCCTTCGATTCATGGATCATATGGCGGGCGAGCTCTTCGTCCGTTTCGCCACCGGTGACGCGCAACAGGTCTTCGAACAATTCGTCTTCCGGGTAAGGGCCGGTCAGCGTATCGGTTGCACTGTCGTGGGCGCAGCGCATGTTGCGGGTGTGGCGGGTATTGCCGCCGCGATAGAATTTCGGCGCTGCTTCGAGGACAAGCACCGAAGCGCCATCGCGCGCTGCGCTGACCGCCGCGCACAGCGCCGCATTGCCGCCGCCGATCACCAATACGTCGTAGGATTTCGTCAAATCCGCCATGTCACAAATCAGGCTGCTTGCTTCGGTTCGGACGGGCCGGGCGCCGGCTTGGCGTAGACAAAACCCTCAAACAATTTGCGTGACGTGCGAATGAGTGACGCCATCGGGTATTGCTGGCCTTCGATATGGCTCAGATGCACTTCGATTACCCCGGAAGGGTTTTCGATCTGCACCGTGCGCGGCAGCGCGATCGGGCCGGCGATATTGGAAGCCAGATTGCCGGGCGTCGCGCAGGCGGTGCCGATCCCGATGGTACCAGTGACTGCAAGCGAGGGATGGCACTCATGGGGCATGAAGTAGCGAACGCAGATCACGGCTTCGTTCGACTTCGCCCGCGCCAGCAGGACCGGTTTCGGAATCACGGTTTTCGAGACATCGCCAAAGCCCATGGCCAGGCCTGCTTTTAACCGCAGCGCTTCCATGCGGGCCATGAAATCCTTGTCGGCCTCTAGTTCCCTGACTGTCTCGTATCCGCTTTTGCCCAGATCAGAAGCGCGCACCATCATCATCGGCATGGCGCAATCGACCAGGCTCATCTCGACGCTGTCGATTGTGTCGATCGCGTTTCCGGTCGGGAACAGCTTGCCGGTCTTAGCGCCAGTTGCGTCGAGAAACGCAACCTGAACAGGGGCGGCGGTGCCGGGGACGCCATCGATCTGCGTGGCGCCCTCGTAATTGACCTCGCAACCGGGGGTTTCGACGGTCGAATGGATCAGGCTGTCGGTGTTGACATTATAGATGCGGACCGTGGTGTGGCCCTCCTGTGCCGGTACCAGGCCCTGGTCGATGGCGAACGGCGCAATGCCGACGAGCATGTTGCCGCAATTGGGGGCGGTGTCGACAATCGCTTCCTGGATGTTCACCTGCGCGAACAGATAATCGACGTCGGCGTCGGGATGATCGGATTTCGAAACGATAACGACCTTGCTGGTCACAGGATTGCCGCCGCCGATGCCGTCGATCTGCAAATGGTGGCCTGAGCCCATGACCGACAGCAGAACCCGGTCGCGCTCGGCGATATCTGCCGGCAGGTCTTCGGCCAGAAAATACGGACCCCGCGAGGTACCGCCGCGCATCATAACGCAGGGAATTTTGATCAATCTGCTCATAATGTTTCGCGTCCCCGGCAGGAAATCGCGGCCATGCCGCTTCTGCTGCGCACTTTTGATACGTTCTGTGGCGTTTGTAAAACGCAAATCGTGCGGGCTTTCAAATCCCGCGCTCAGGGGTTATGGCAAATTTGTTGGATTTGGACACAACCGGGCATGGCGGGATGAATATTTCCGATATTGGCGTGGATATCGTCGTTCAGGGTTATCCGGGCAAGGCCGTGTGCCACGGCGGGCTGGGCTGGTCGACTATCGCGCTGATCCGCGCGCCAGGCCGGCTGGCGATGGTCGATTGCGGGTCGTTCGGCATGCGCCGGACCCTGCAGGAGCGCTTGAAGGAGCGCGGCCTTGGACCCAGGGACGTTACAGACCTGCTGCTGACCCATTCCCATTACGACCACTCGGTCAACTGGACCCTGTTCCGTCATGCGCGCATCGTCATCGGCAAGACCGAGATGGACTGGGCCATCGAAGAGCCGTGGGGCGAGAGCGTTGTGCCGGAATTGTACGTTCGTGAGCTGCGTAATTGGCAAACCGCGGTTGAGGTGGAGGAGGGGGAAGAGATTTTTCCCAACATGAGAGCCTATCTTGCGCCGGGCCATACGCCGGGGTGCCTCGTGTTTGTGTTGCGCGGCGACGAACGGGACATCATTTTCACCGGCGATGCGGCCAAGAACCGGGCGGAACTGGTTTCCGGTACGACCGACATGACCTATGACGCGGCTGTCAGCGCCGCATCGATTGCCAGGATGTGGGAGTTCTGGCGGGCCCGGCCGGGCAGTATCGTCGTACCGGGTCATGACTTGCCGATGATCCTCGACAATGGCGAGCCGCGTTATCTTGGCACGCGCGAGGCGGCGATCATGATGTGGAACGGCGACGATATGGAGACCACGACGCGGATTGAACTGGCAGGCATTTGAAGCGCAGCTGCCGCAGCGTTGGACCGCAACAGCCTATGCACGACCAGTCGCGGGTTGCGATTGCAGTATTTTGATCATGTTCACGATCGGTTCGATGCTGGCTTTGTCAACGTAATCGAAGCCTTTCAACTCGCCGCGGGCTGCCTTCGGATCATCGTTGAACTGGGCGCCGACCCACAGGATCGCTCTGGTCCACCATCTGAGGTCGCCTCGCCTTTGCCGGCCCTTCAGTG
This sequence comes from uncultured Beijerinckia sp., assembly GCA_964615275.1. Lineage (GTDB taxonomy): Bacteria > Pseudomonadota > Alphaproteobacteria > Rhizobiales > Beijerinckiaceae > Terripilifer. Next base: position 19,619 of record CAZTMN010000033.1, read on the forward strand.
CGACATGCTCTACTCGCCGCAGCAGCGGCTTTGGCAGGCTGTTGGCGACCCACTTGTCGAGCTTCGGCCCGGCTCCAGCGCCGGAAACGCTGAACACGATAACGGGCCGGTTTTCCAGGCTCGGCAGATGGGTTTTGACCCATTCGCGGATGGTGAGCTTGTAGATGATCACGGAGCTTCCGAGCACCACAAAGTCAAAATCCGCCGGATCGGCGCTATCCGCAATGATGTCGAACACCGGCAAGCCGGTCTCTTCGCCGATCCAAGCAGCGTATTGCGCCGTGCTGCCATATTGGCCTGAATAGAAGATTGCGCCATTCATGGTGATTTCTGCGTTGGATGAAATGAATCGGACGGGGCCGGTAGCATTCTCACCAGCGTTTAATTCCTTTTTTCACCGGCAGGCGGCTCGCAAGGCATCGGCAGCTGCGGCATTGTGTGATGGCACGATCAAAAGGCCTGGCATGTTCCTCTTCAGTTCCCGGACCTTTTCGTAGGTAGCGCGCAATTGCCGCGCGTCGCCGGTTCCCGGCGTCTGGTCGCGCATAAGAAATTCAGCTTCGAATGTGATATCGCCTATCAGGAGGATTGGCGGCAGTCCCTGCGAACGCACCAGCATGGATGTGGAACCTGGGGTGTGGCCGGGCGTCGGCAACAGGATCATCGAACCATCGCCCATGAGGTCATGGCTGGCGCCGAACATGGCAAGCGCCTCGTCCTCAACCGGGGTGAATGCAACGGGTTGCCATTTCGCTGATGGCAATTCGATATGCTCCCGGAATATCCACTCGTTTTCGGGATGGCGCTCCGACAATATCGCCCATTCTTCCTTGCTGACAATCAATTGTGCTTGCGGAACACAGGCGATCCCGCCCGTATGGTCGAAGTGCAGATGAGAAAAGGCGATTGTTCGTATATCGGCTGCGTCGAATCCGGCGGCGCCAAGTTTGCGGTCAAGCCGGTCATCCTCATTGATGTGAAGCCGGAAAATCCTGTGCGTCAGAAACCTGATGATGGCGCTGGATATGTAGTCCGGCCGTGTTGCGATAGCCGGGTCCAATCCGGCATCAAACAATACCGGCCCGTCGTTATGCACCAGCAAAAAGCAGTTTATCGGGATCTTGACCCAGCTGCGCGACGTCAGAGCCCACAAAATGCGCGGCAGCCATGTTCCCTCGCGATGTTCGCGATGAATTTCGCCCCAGCCGGTGGTGATGACATGAATGGCGGTGATGGGCGACCTGATGGTCATCGGCAACCTCTCTCCCAACGGCCGAAGCAGGAAACGTTTTGGCCATAGCACCGTATGATTTTGCAGGCATTGACCAGGCGCAACCGCCCGAATGTAAGCTGCAAACCGACGCAAGTAAATTTCATTGAATCAGGAACTTGAGTGAGGTCCCGCGGGGCGAATTTTGGCGATTTTGGCGGCCGAACATGGTTTTTTGATCATCAGGTGCGTCAGCGCACATCGGGCGGAACGCCTCCCTGACATGATCGTTTCAGATCAGAACAGGAGAGACGTTATGAAAAAATTTCTGAAAGCAGCGGCGCTGGCCGCAATCGCAACTACCACCGCAATCTCGATGACCACCCAGGCGTCCGCCTTCAACATTGAAAGCCAGGACCCGGGTATCTATTTCGCCAAGGAAAAGCGCGTCCGTGTTGCAGCCCTGCTCGATTTGCAACGCCCAACGCGTCAGACACGGGTATCCACCCGTACCCTGGTCGCCGACCCGACCAACAAGCCGGCCGGCCATATCACGGTGATTTCCAAGGACCACGCCCTGTATCTGTCGCTGGGCGGCGGCAAGGCGATGCGCTACGAAATCGGCGTCGGACGCCCCGGCTTCAAATGGAGTGGCAGTGTCCGCATCGGCCGGATGGCCAAATGGCCGAACTGGACGCCGCCGCCGGCGATGCTGAAGCGCCGTCCCGACCTGCCGAAGTTCATGAAAGGCGGGGTCGACAACCCGCTCGGTGCGCGCGCTCTTTACCTCTACAAGGGCTCCAAGGACAGCATGTTCCGCATTCATGGCACCACCGAGCCGGAAACGATCGGCCGGGATGTATCTTCAGGCTGCATCCGGATGCTGAACAACGACGTCGCTGACCTGTACAGCCGGGTCAAGGTCGGCGCCCGGGTAACAGTGCTGTAAGCCAGCTTAAGCAGCAGACACAAATTTCCCCGTGGCAGGGCGTTCGATATCCGGGCGCCCTGCTAAACTTTTGTGAGCGCGATAACGCTGTTCATGCCGCCAAAAGCAAAAGCATTGCTTATTACGGCATCGACCTTGCGCTCGACTGCCTTGTTGGGCGTTACGTCGAGGTCGCATTCCGGATCGGCGGTATTGTATCCGATCGTCGGCGGGATGACGCCATGGTTCAACGCATTGACGCAGGCGATCAGCTCTATCGCGCCGGATGCGCCAAGGGCATGGCCGTGCATGGATTTGGTCGAGGATACGCTGAGATTTCCGGCATGTGCGCCGAAGACGGAATGGATTGCCTGGGTTTCGATGCGGTCGTTGGCTTTGGTTCCGGTGCCGTGGGCATTGATATAGCCAATGTCGGCGGCGTTGAGGCCGGCCTCTTCAAGGCAGGCCTGCATGGCGGCCGCTGGCCCCTCGACGCTAGGCGAGACGATATCGGTTGCGTCTGCCGATGAACCGCAACCGGCGACTTCCGCCAGAATGGGAGCGCCGCGCGCCTTTGCGTGTTCGTATTCCTCCAGCACAGCAATGCCGGCGCCATCGGCAAGCACAAGGCCATCGCGATCGGCTGAAAATGGTCGGCAGGCCGCGCGTGCAAGCACCCGCATGGTTTCCCACACCTTGACTATCCCGTAGGTCATCGGCGTGTCGGCGCCGCCGGCCAGCATGATATCGGCGCGGCCTAGGCGTATCTGGTCTACGGCGGCGCTGATGGCGTGGTTGGATGAGGCACACGCGGAGGTCAGACCGAAAACCGGCGCGCGCAGGTTGAAGTGCATGCTGACGTGCCCCGCGGCAGCGCCTGGCATGGCCTGTGGAACGGTGAGAATGTTGGCGCGCTTTTTTCCTTCCAGGAACACGTCGATATAGGCCTGGTCGACGGCGTCGCTACCCCAGACCGCTACGCCAACGATTGCACCTGCGCGATCGGGGTTGAAGCTGCCAGGAGCGAGCGCGGAATTGGCCATTGCCTCGGCGCTGGAAATCACCGCGAGGTCGGAAACGCGCGCCATCGAGGGGCGGATCTTTGGGTCGATTGCGCTGTCGTCGAAGGAGTCAATTTCGCCGCCGAGATCGGTTTTCAGGTCTCGCCGGTCAAAACCCAGCGGCCCCAGTCCGCATTTGCCTTCCTGCATGGCGCGCCAAATCGCGTCAGAATCCGGCCCAAGCGCGCAAACGCTGCCGAGGCCGGTAATGACAACCCGTTTACGGGTCATGCTTTTTCCTGGCTGTTACGCAGTTCCGAGATCGCGTCAATGATGTTGCCGACGTTCTTGTACGCTTCCCAGGACTCGGCGGCATTGAGATCGATGTGAATGTCAAAATGATCCTCGAGATCCATGATGATCTCGGTCAGTTTCAGCGAATTTATGCCCAATTGGTCGAGATCGGTGTCCCTTGTGATCTCGCCGGGGTCCTTTTCCAGGGCCTCTGCAATCAGTTCTATCGTCTTGGACGATACTTCATCGGACATGTGGCGGTTCCAATCCAGCTTCGGGATCAATCTGGGCCCCTGTTAGCATTTTTTGTCAATGCCGGGAAACAGCCGCCGGTTCACGGTTCATTGCGGTTTGTCTGTGATAGCGCCGGCGCCGCCTGTTTCCGGTCGGTCAAATCCCCTATAGTCCCCGTTTCACCGTGTGGGAGGAAGCCGTGGCGATTATCACCCCGAACTATGAATTTCCGCCAGGCCTGGGGCTCTTGCAGTCCCGGCTGGTCAATGTTGCCGATGCTCCCTGGCAGCCGACGCCCTATGAGGGCATCGATATCAAGGTCTTGATGAGCGATGAAGAAACCGGGCTGATGACAGCGCTGTTCCGCTGGCAACCGGGGTCGGTTTTGCCAGACCATGAGCATGTCGAACTGGAGCAAACCTGGGTGCTGGGGGGCAGCCTCGCCGACGAAGATGGTGAGGTAACGGCAGGCAATTACGTCTGGCGGCCAGCAGGAAGCCGTCATACCGCCCGCGCGCCCAACGGCGCCCTGGTGCTCAGTTTCTTTCTCAAGCCCAACCGGTTCTTTGAATAACGGGCGGACGATCAACAGGGACAGGACGGAATTAATGCGAGAAGGGGCGATCCACCGGCTGGGTTTGTGGACGGAAGAACAGGCGAAACAGGGCGCCGAGCTGCGCAAGCGTATTGAAGGGGAGAACCTGCGGCTGATCCGGGTTGGCTGGGTCGATACCCATGGTCACACGCGGGTCAAGGCGGTGCCGGTGGCTGTTTTTCTCAACACACTGGAGAGTGGCTACAACACCAACGTCGCCACTTTTACGCTGGATGCGTCCGGCGGGAGGGTGTTCCGCTCGTTCGTGCGCGGTGGCGGGATGGACCTCGACGAGATGACTGGTTCGCCCAATCTTACGATTGTTCCGGACCCCGGGACGTTCCGGATTTTGCCGTGGGCGCCGGGTACGGGTTGGATCCTGTGCGATGAATATTTCACCGACGGGCGGCCGTTTCATTTTTCCTCACGCCGGATTTTACGGGACCAGGTTGCGCGCCTTGCGGAACAGGGCAAGAAGTTGCGCGTCGGTCTCGAGAGCGAATGGTATTTGCGCAAGGTGGCAGCGGATGGATACACCGACGAAGACACCGCGCAGCAGGGTGTCAAGGCAAGGCCGATAGCGACCGTGCCCGTCGAGCCGGGATATTCGTATCATTCGGAAACCAACATGGACATGATGCAACCGGTGTTCGATGCGCTGGCGGACGCCTATGGGGCGCTTGGCATGCCTTTGCGTTCCATAGAAAACGAATTTGCGCCGGGCCAGCTGGAGACGACGTTTGGCGCGCAAAGCGCCATGCGGACCGCGGACGATTACGTTCTGTTCCGGACCGCGACGCGGCAGGTGTGCCGGCGGCTCGGTTATTTCGCCAGCTTCATGTGCAAGCCGGCGTTTCCCGGTCATTACACCAATGGCTGGCATCTGCACCAATCGCTGGTGGATAGCACGAGCGGGGAAAACCTGTGCATGCCGGCGCAGGAAGGCGAAGTGCTATCGTCGGTCGGGAAACAATGGCTGGCCGGATTGCTGGATCACGCCGCGCAATCGGCTGTATTCGCGACGCCGACGATCAACGGCTACCGGCGGTTTCGCCCCAACTCGCTGGCGCCCGATCGCGCCGGCTGGGGGATCGATCATCGCGGCGCGATGGTGCGCGTCCTTGGCGGCCCGGGCGATCCGGCGACGCGATACGAAAACCGCCTCGGGGAGCCGGCCGCCAATCCGTACCTGTTCATTGCTTCGCAGATTGCCGCGGGACTGGACGGCGTCAAGCGGGGCCTGCAACCGCCACCGCCCGATGATGCTCCTTACGAGGCCGAACGGCGGCGATTGCCGGCAACGCTGGACGCGGCGCTTGAATTGCTGGATGGCAGCGGGCTCTACCGGGAACAGTTCGGTGACCGCTACATCGATTATTTCATCGCCCTGAAGCGTTCCGAACTGGCGCGTTACCGGGCCGAGCTTGAGGCGACCGGGCAAAAGGAAGATCCTGACATGGTTGCCGATTGGGAGCAGAAGGAATACTTTGATTTCTTCTGAATTCAGGGCCGTCCGGGACAATACTTCGTGTGGCGAGGCGTGTGATGAATATTCAATATCCGTCCATCGAGGCACTGGATGCCGCTGCAGGTCATGATTTCGATCAGCTAATCCATGAAGATCGCGTCCATTATTCCCTTTATACGGATGAGGCGATCTTCCGCGCCGAGATGACGAAGATTTTCGGCGGCGTGTGGACCTACGTCGCCCACGAAAGCCAGATCCCCAACAACAACGATTTTGTCACTGCAAAACTCGGATTGCGGCCAATCATCGTTGTCCGCGATTCAAAGGGGGTGATCCGGGCGCTCTATAATCGCTGCACTCATCGCGGCGCGACGGTCTGCCGGCAGGAGAAAGGTTCAGCACGTTCGTTTGCCTGCCCCTACCACGGCTGGAGTTATTTCAATTCCGGAAAAATCAGCGGCGTGCCGTGGAGCGATGGCTATGCGTGTGACTTTTCCGATGCGAAATACAATCTCGCCCAGGTCCCTCGCGTCGCCTCCTACCGCGGATTCATCTTTGCAACGCTGAACCTCGATATGCCTTCGCTGGAGGAATATCTCGGGCCGGTACGCCAGCCGCTCGATGAATGGCTCGATCGTCATCCCGGCGGCGAGATCGTTTACTGCGACGCCAATCGTTACAAGTTCAAAGGCAATTGGAAGCTTGCCTATGACAATTCCTGTGATGGTTATCACGTTGTGTTCTCGCACCGCTCGCTGCTGGTGATGGAAAACCGCTTTGTGAAGGGTACCGAAGCCGAGAAGGGCATGTCTTTTTACAAGAACAACCCTGATTCCGGGCCCGTGCACCTGAAGTATTTCGGCAATGGCCATCACTTCAAGGACAAGCGCATGACGATACCGAAACGTCCGGGCGCACTGTGGGAAATTGAAGGGCCGACGCCGGGGATGGAGCATTACGAGCAATTGCTGCGCGAAAAGCTCGGCGACAAGGCGGAGGCGGTGCTGGATCTTGCATCGTCCGAACCCGTCAACATCAATATATTTCCGAACCTTCACATATTGGGCAACCACGTGCAGGTAAACCAGCCGGTTTCGTTGACAGAAACCGATTCAACCTGGTGGGGAACGGCCGTGGTTGATCACGACAACAGCCTGCACGGCCAGGTTGATGCGGTGAACGCGCTGCGCATGCGCACGCAGGAACAATTTCCGAATTTCGGCGAGGTCGATGACCTGATGAATTTCGAGGAAATCCAGGTTGGCCTTGCCGCACAGGAAGACGAATGGGTCTACATGCATCGCGGCCTTGGTTTGCCGGAGCGCTACAGCGCGGACAGTGATGGCGTGCTGACAGGTCCGGCGACCGACGAAGTATTCATGCGCGAGACGTACAAGTATTACAAATCGCTGATGCAGTGCCAGCCGAACATCGCCATCCTGCGCGAGGTGGATCATGGATGATCCTGCTGCCCACGATCCTTCGCTGACCTCGTTCTATGTCAGTGATGACTTCTACCAGCGGCTGGTCGATGCGTTCGCCAGCTGGCAGGAAGAGACCGCGGAAATCGGCGATCTTGCGCTGCGTGACGGTTGCCGGCGCGTGCTGGAGCGTGAAGCGCGGCTGCTGGATCAGATCCGGCTGGACGACTGGCTGGCGCTCTATGCGCGGGAATGCGTCTACTGGGTGCCGGCAACGCCGCATGGCGGCGATCCGCGTAAAGAAATCGCCGTATCGTTTGACGATCGCCGGCGCATGGAGGACCGGGTTTTCCGGTTGAAGAACGATTTTGCATGGTCGCAACGGCCGCAATCACGCACGGCGCGGTTGCTGGCGAACGTGACGGTCTTCAATGGCCCGGATGCGGACAGCGTAATGGTTCGTTCCAATTTCATGACATCGGAATTTCAGGCCGGTTCGAAACGTGTTTACACCGGCTGGAACGGTCATTGGCTGCGCCGAGCCGGCGAGGGCTGGGAAATCGTCGCCCGGCAGGTCAACCTGATCGATTGCGATCAGAACTTGCGCAATCCAAGCATTGTTTTTTGAGCATCGTGTTCCGACTTGTTCGCCAGCGTGCGGATGGCGCCTGGTTACCCGTCCGGGAAATCGAATTCGGCAACAACCGGGGCATGATAAGAGTCCGGCGCGCTGTCGATCAGCGTATAGGCGACGAGTTCATCGCCAAGCATTTCGTTGTGTATTTCAATTTTCCGGTAGTAACCAAGCAGCGTGCGTGACACGAGCATGTGATCTAGCATCTGCTTGCGGCCGCGGTGAATAATCGTGAAGCGTTGCGAATCCGGAACGGAATGTTCGAGCAGCGCCAGGGAGCGCGGAGCCAGCCTGCCATTGCCGGTATCTTCGGGACTGCCGGTAACGATGCGCAGCGGCGGTTCGTGTTCGCCGGCGTTGAAATCGCCGGTCAGGACGATCAGCGCGTGTTCGTCCTGATCAAATATCCGGTCGATGAGGATGCGCGCCTCAAGCGCCTGGCCGGACCGTCTTATTGCCGCGCGAAAATACCCTTCCGCCCATCCCGGCACTGAGCGCCAGGCAAAGGGCCCGATCTTTTGCCCGGGGACGGGCGAGGGAAGTGGCGCTTTCAAATGCAGATTGATAATGTGCAGGCTTTTTACCGGCGCAGAAGCATCCGGCTTCACGTTGATGGTGGCGTGCAGTATCGGCCTGTCCCACGCCAGGGCATCAGGTTCCGAGGCTGGCGGAATGGATGTTGCGCTGGTGAACTGCGGTGCTTGCACCAGCGTGTTTGCGTATTGCGCGATCGTACCGAACGGCCATCTGGACAGGATGACGAGGTTGTGCCTGTCGGCAGGGTGCTCGCTGCCGGCGACCGTGGTGTTCGCGAGATGAAAATCCTGGTAGGGTGTGCCCTCGACAAGTTGCGCCAGCGCGCTGAGTTCGCGGGCGTCATTGGCGGACCTGGGGGCATCAACCTCTTGCAGGCACAAGATGTCTGCGCGCAGCCGCTGCAATTGCGGGCGCAGGGCTTCCAGCCTTGCTGCAAGCGGAATTTCAGCCTGGCGGGCATCGGTCAGGTTTTCAAGATTGAAGCTTGCAATCCGCACCGGAATACTCCCAATCTGGCCAATGGTGCCGCACGTTTTCTATGGTTCTTTCGAATGAGCAGGCGGGTTGCCGGTGGTCCCTGATATCAAGGGCACGAACCGGACCAGTCCAAACCGCCCGGTCTCGAAGTCACCCTCCGCCGTGCGCGTCATCCGCAGCAGCTCCTGTCCTTCGTATCCCCCCGGACCGACGGGAATAACCAGGCGGCCGCCGGGCTTCAATTGGTCCAGGAGCTGTTTGGGTGTCCCGGTTGCGCCGGCCGATACCAGGATGGCGTCGAACGGAGCGGCCTCGGGCCAGCCCGATGAACCATCAGCGCATCGCAGTTGCACATGCTCGTATCCCGCCGCTGCCAGATTTTGCTGCGCCAGATCGGCGAGTTCTTCAATTCTTTCCACCGCGTAGACTTCTCTGGCAAGTTCGGCGAGCACCGCGGCGGCGTAGCCGGAGCCAGCGCCGATTTCCAGGACCTTGTCCTGCGGTTTCAGCTGCAGAAGTTCGGCCATCAAGGCAACGATATAAGGTTGTGATATCGTCTGCCCGGCACCGATGGGCAATGGCCGGTCTTCATAGGCGCGGGCCCTGTAAGAGGGGGCGACAAAAAGATGCCGCGGGACCGAATTCATGGCGCGCAGCACGCGCGGGTCTGCGATCCCGCGGCTGCGGATGGATTTTTCGACCATTTGCGATCGAGATTGAAGAAAGTCGTCCATCGGGACCTGCCTGAATATCACACGATAGCGGTCAATGCCGTGGCTTCATTGATGTACAGCAATGGATATGGCGGAAACCGGCCGCTGGCCTTCGGGCGGTTGCTGGCGGTTGGCGCCGGTGGCGTGCTATAGCGGAACCAGTTGAGGGAAATGCGCTTTCAGGGAGGGGACACTGATACTGTCGCTACAAAGTTTCGCCGGTTTGATTGTCATTCCCTTGTTCGCCTTGCTGGTGTCCGAGAACCGCAGGGCGCATACGCTGGCCGGCTTTTGCCGCCTGGTTGCGGTAGCCATTGTATTGCAGCTTGCGATCGCCGGGCTTTTTGTGCTCGCGCCGCAATCGAAAGCTTTCTTCGACGTGCTAGTGGCCGCGGTGGCAGCATTGCAGGCGGCGACAGCCGAAGGCATGAAATTCCTGTTCGGCTATCTGGCCGGTGGCGATCCGCCGTTTACGGTGAAAGATCCAGGAAAGGGATTTGTCCTCGCGTTGCAGGCGCTCCCGCTCGTGCTGATCATGAGCGTCTTGTCCGCATTGTTCTACCATTGGGGCATCCTGCAGAAAGTTGTGGGATTTTTCGCCTGGTGTCTCAAGCGCACCATGGGCGTTTCCGGACCGGTAGGAACGTCCGCTGCAGCGAACATATTTGTTGGCATGGTCGAGGCGCCGCTGTTCATCAAGCCATATATCCAGCGCATGAGCCGCGGCGAATTATTCGCGCTGATGACGACGGGCATGGCGACGGTGGCGGGTACGCTCATGGCGTTGTATGCCGCGTTTCTGGAACGCTCCATCCCCGGGGCGGCGGGTCACATACTTATAGCTTCGGTCATGAGCGCGCCGGCGGCAATCGCAATTTCCCGGATCATGGTTCCGTGGGATACGGGTGATGCAGGGGAAACCGGCGCTGATACGTCCGTTGCGATGGCGCGCGCATCCTCGTCCAGCACGATGGATGCGATTGCACGCGGAACCACCGACGGCATTCGCCTGCTGGTCTTTATTTGTGCAATGCTGGTGGTAATGATTGCGCTGGTGGCGCTGGCGAACATGGTTCTGGGGGCGATTACCGAGCCTTTCGGCGTCCGGCTGAGCGTTGAGCGGCTTGCCGGTTGGCTGATGGCGCCGCTGGCGTTTGTGATCGGTATTCCCTGGTCGGAAGCCGTGGTGGCGGGCGAATTGTTCGGCGTCAAAACGGTGCTCAACGAGCTGCTCGCCTATATCAAACTGGCCGGTACGGATCCACAGGCTCTGTCGCCGCGTTCGCGGCTCATCATGCTCTATGCAATGTGCGGTTTTGCGAATTTCGGCTCGCTGGGGATTATGACTGGCGGCTTGATCGCCATGGCGCCCGATCGGCAACCCGACATCCTGTCACTGGGTTTGAAGTCCATTCTTTCCGGGCTTCTTGCAACCGCCATGACCGGTGCGATCATCGGGCTCATAACGGTCGCGTGAGCGCGGGAGCCCGAAAGGCGGCAGGAATACCAGTCCGCGTCTTGATCAATGCCCACTATTTGTGGGACCATGCGGATGGCGATTGGGCCGACGGACAACCGGATAATAAGAACCCGACCGGAAGGGAACTTGGGTGAAAAGGGAATATGGGTGAAATCGGACGGCTGTTCCTGAATTTGATCAAGGCCGCACTGGCGATCATCCTGATTGCCAGCGTTTTTCTCATTTGCGCCAACGCATTCGGTCGATATGTCTTGTTCCGGCCGATCATCTGGGCTGAAGAAGTGCTCGGCTATGCGCTGGTTTGGACGGTCTACCTGGGTGCGATAATTGTCACGGCGCAGGGTGTACACCTGAAGATGGACCTGGTTCTGTCGCACCTTTCGCCGCTCGTCCGGGCAATTGTCGAATTGATCGGGGCCGTGCTGTTTTCGGTGTTGGGCGGCCTGATCATTTACCAGTCGTGGTTTTCGATTGCCGAGTTTACCCATGTCAGCCAGGTAGCTGAAATTCCCATGCAGGCGCTACATGTCATTGTGCCGTTTTCGTTCGCCTTGATGGTTGTCGCGGCGCTTGCGGTTGCCATCAGGGATGTGCGCACAGCCCTGTCAGGGCAGGGCGCCCAGCCGCGACACGGAAGTGACGCGCCATGAACACATCGATGATGATATGGGTCATGGTCGCCCTGCCAATTGCGCTTATGCTGGCGGGTTTCCCGATTTTCACCGTGCTGTTTGCGGCCGCTTCCGTGGCGATGATCTACGTGCTGGATATGCCGCTCGGTCTCATTCAGACCGAATTGTTCGGAAGCGTCGACAATTACAACCTGATAGCCGTCCCGTTCTTTATCTTTGCCGGCGCGATCATGACGCAGGGCGGTATTTCGGAGCGCCTGGTCAATTGGGTGCTGGCGCTGATGGGCGGGTTACGCGGTTCCCTTGGCCTTGCCACGGTCGGCGCCTGCACCCTATTTGGCGCGATATCCGGCTCCAGCCCGGCGACGGTCGCCGCCATCGGCGGGATGTTGTACCCGTCACTGCGCGAAAAGGGCTACCCTGAATCGGTCGCCAGCGGCCTGCTGACCTCGTCCGGCGCCATAGCGGGGATCATTCCCCCGTCGATCGGGTTGATTCTATATGGGGTCGCGGCGGAAGAATCGATCCGCTACCTGTTTATCGGCGGCATCCTGCCCGGACTTCTGATTGCCGCCTTGATGGGCGGATACATATACTTTACCGCCCGGCGGCTCGGCATTCGCGAGGGTGGCCAGTTTTCACTAGCGCAGGTCGGACGCACCACGCGGATCGGTGGATGGGCGCTTGGAATGCCGTTGATCATTCTTGGCGGCATCTATTCGGGGGTGTTTTCGCCAACAGAAGCGGCCGGCGTGGCGTGCCTGTATTCCATGTTCGTTGCGATCATCGTTTATCGGGATCTGTCGCTGGCCGGACTTTGGAAGGTCGCCATTGAATCGGCGACGTTAACCGCGCAAGTGCTGATTATCGTCGGTGCGGCGACGCTGTTCTCGCGTTTGCTGACGATCGCAGGTGTGCCGCAGGCGCTGGTTGCCTTTATTCAATCGCAGGAATTTTCGCCGTTCGTGATCATGCTGGCGATCAATATCCTGCTGCTCATCGTCGGTTGCGTGCTTGATCCGGCATCGGCTATTCTCGTCCTGGCGCCAATCCTGAAACCGGTGATTGTCGCAGCCGGGATTGATCCGGTTCATTTCGGGATCGTCATGACCGTCAATCTGTCGATCGGCATGTTCACGCCGCCGTTCGGGTTGAACATATTCGTGACCCAGGCCTTGTTCCAGGTTCCGTTATCGACCCTGTATCGCGGACTTATGCCATTGATTGGCGTGAATATTCTGGCGCTGGCGATTATCACCTACTGGGCCGATCTCACGCTGGTGCTGGTCCGTTTGTTGGGTTAGTCTGCGCCCGGTCAATGCAGCATTTGAACAAGATGCGGTGCCGGTTACAAATGCATCCAGAGGTTACAATTGCATCCAGAGAAAGGGAGAAAACCATGAAAACACTGATCGGAGCCACGGCTGTCGCCGTGATTGCTGCCGGGTTTGCGATGCCCGCAAGCGCCCAAAAGACCATGCGGATCGGCATGGTTACGATCAACGACACCCAGCATGCGCTGGCGAACCGCTTTAAGGTGGAGATCGAGAAGCGGACCAAGGGAGCCATCAAGGTTGGGGTATTTCCGGCAGCCCAGCTCGGCAAGATCCCGCGCCAGATTGAAAACCTGAAGCTGGGTGTGCAGCAGGGCTTCGTCTCCCCGCCGGGCTTCTTCGCTGGTATCAACAAGGCTTTCCAGGTGCCGGATGCACCGGGCAAGTTCAAGAATTTCTGGCACGCTCACAACACGCTGACGCATCCGGATTTCCGTGACAAATATCTGCGCCTGGCTGAAAAGGCAGGCGTTATAGGTATTACCATCGCCAATTATGGTCCGATCGGCATTGCCTCGCTCAAACCGATCCGCAAGCTTGCCGACATGAAGGGGCTCAAGGTTCGCGTTTTGGCGACCCCGATGGAAAGCAAGGCGGCCCGCACAATGGGCATGACCGGCGTGCCGATGCCGTATTCGGAAGTTCTGCCAGCGCTTCAGCAGCGCACTATCGACGGTTGCGCCAGTAACGCCGTGGTTATGGGCGCATCAAAATTCTTCACCGCGACGAAATACATCACGATTACTGAAACCGGGCATATTCCGTCAGTTCTGTGGGTGTCGACACGCTGGATGAAGAGCCTGCCGAAAGCGCATCAGGATGCAATCCTGAAACTGGGCCGCGAGCTCGACGACTGGACCAGCAAGCAGGCTTTCGCGAACAACCAGAAGATCGAGAAAGTCTGGAAGGACAATGGCGCCGAGGTTATCCGGCTGTCGGCTGCAGACCAGAAGACCATGATGAGCAAGCTGGCCCCGCTGGGCGATGAGTTCCTCGCCAAGGACCCAAAGACCAAGGACATGTACGCCTTGATGAAAGCAACGGCTGCAAAAGCGTCCGACAAGGCGCCGAAATAGAGAACGGTCTTCGATCGAAACCGGTTCTTCGACAATTCAGGCGCGGCCTTCGGGTCGCGCCTTTTTTCCGGGCGCTTCGCTGGCGATCAATCGCGGTTGGGCTTGCCTGTAAAGCCAGCGCCGTGTCCGGCCTCGTTGGCGGCCCAGCCCCCGGCAACCCGCCCGCTGAAGAGCGACGGTCCCAGCATTGTGCCCTCAAGACCTGCCCTGCCATTGATATGCCCGCCGGCCATGCCCGCAACCTCACCGGCTGCGTACAGTCCCTTGATCGGTTCGAAATGCTTGTCGAGTACGCGGCAGCGGATGTCGGTCTTGACGCCACCGAAGTTTTTCCGCGCCAGCGGAAACATCTGAATGGCGTAATACGGTGGCGTGTCGAATGGTTTCGAGGCGCCAAGCGGTTTGCCGAAATCAGGTTCGTTCGTCTGGCCCTTGTCGAAGGCGCTGTTGTAGCGGTCGACGGTTTCCAGGAAGGCTTCCTTGTCGACTCCGGTCTTGTCCGCCAGTCCGGCGAGCGTGTCGGCCTTGTGAATGAATGGCGAATTCTCCAGGAGCTCTTCGACCCTGTCGCGGTAACTGTTCTCGCCGGTTTGATAATACGGATCTGATATAATGATATTGGCGAGCATCGCGCGGTCGGCGATTGCCCAGGCGTGGCGCGGGTTTTGGGCCATCAGCGCCGGGGCGCCGGAAGCACCGCCGGTCCGCGATTCATTGTGGAACCTGCGACCCTGCTGGTTGACCCAGATATAACCTGGCACCAGCCGGAACGGCAGGCCACGCCGGCCGTTCGGATCGAGATAATCGGGCGTGGAATATACGTAAAACCAGATGTGATCCATGTGCGTGAGATAGCCGCCCAACGCGCGCACGAGCTTGTGTCCGTCGCCGGTCGAGCCTCGGCCGGAGCCTTCGAGCACGCGGCCGTCTTTCAGATCCGGGCGCGCCTCAAGCACCATGTCGATATTGGAATTGAAGCCGCCGGTCGTAACGACCACGGATTTCGCTTTTATCTCGATCTGTTTCTTGTCGCCGCCGGAGCCGGTCTCCGCCGTTATGCCCGTTACGCTGCCGCCGTCGCTGTCAATGCTGGTTACGGCGGTATCGGTTATGATCTCGCCGCCCTTGCCCTTGAAGGAAGCGATGAGCGCTATCATCAAGCCGTGGCCGTTGTTGGCGGCGCGCGTCCAGCGGAAAACCGAATTGCCTTCCTGAAACTTGAGGTCGTTCCAGGTGACCCCGTTGTCTTCCGCCCAGTGATAAAGGTCGTGCAGCGTGTGTTCGATGTAATAGCGCGCCCACACCGCGTCGGCTGTAGGCCCGCCCCATTTCATCCAGTCGTCGAACGCCAGGTCGGGATTGTCTTTAATGCCTGCCTCTTGCTGCAACGGGGAACCGACAATCATGCAACCGCCGCCCGACACTATGGCCGCGCCGCCCGGGCTGTCCCGCTTTTCGACGATCAATACGCTGGCGCCAGCGTCGAGCGCCTCGATGCCGGCGGTGATTCCGGCAGCGCCTCCGCCAATGATAACGACCTCAGTTTCCCGTTTTTCAACCTGCGCCATGGACGTTTCCCTGTTTATTGTCGTTCAGCGTTTCACGAAATTATTGCGCGACCTCGGTTTCTCTTATGTCGTGTTTCCGGACGGAAAACCAGCATCCACGTCTCCCGATGATGCGATATAGCATGAATGCTGGCCCGCTACTCCATATCTGCCGGCGCCCGGCTACCAGCGATTGGAGGGGAAACGCTGGATTGGAAGGCGATTCTACCAGCCGCAAACCGTTCTCATCAAGGCGTCGCAATCGCCCGGCATTTGGTCACCGCGCCAGGCGACGTGCCCGTCCGGCCGCACCAGAACATATTTAGCGCCGTAGATGCCGGCGACATCCTGGTCGGCGATTGCATGGCTGAAAAACGGTGCGCCGATATTTTCAGCAGCTTTCGCCAGCATATCTCCTTCGGCGGCATCCGGGCCGAGGCGCAAAAGCGTGAAGCCCTTGCCGAACAGGTCAAGGGTTGAGCGCCCCTCATCCATCCAGACGTGCGGCGCCCGCGCGCCGGGCCGTGCCGATGGTGCGAAATGCTCCGGATCGTCGGGGATTTCCGGGGTGCCATCTTCGATGCAGATCGGCGAATTGTCGTACCGAAATCCGATCTGCAATCCGTCGGTG
The DNA here is from genome assembly GCA_964615275.1 of uncultured Beijerinckia sp. Taxonomy (GTDB): domain Bacteria; phylum Pseudomonadota; class Alphaproteobacteria; order Rhizobiales; family Beijerinckiaceae; genus Terripilifer. The sequence continues at coordinate 35,831 of CAZTMN010000033.1, forward strand.
CGGAACATCTTCGCCACCTGGTCGGTCATCTTCGGACCCGCATCGGCGCGGACGGCTTCGCCTTCCGGCGTTGCGTCTTCGATGGCTGACAGGCCTTGGTCAAACTCCAGGTGGCTCTCGTAGAACTTGGTAGCCATGCTCACGTTGCGCCAACCGATGGGCTGCCGCTCGGCTTCGTAACTGGCTGTCAGATTTGGTCCGCCCCAGCCTTGCAATACGCCGGCCAGTTTCCAGGAAAGATCGACCGCATCGGCGATACCGGTGTTCATGCCCATCGCCCCGGTAGGCGAAAGCTGATGAACGGCGTCTCCGGCGAGCATTACACGGCCATCAAGATATTTGTCTGCGACAACGCCGCGTCTTATCCAGATGCTTGCCCCGACTCATTCAACGTCGAGGTCGCGTCCGAGCGCCCGGCGCAACATGCCCTGCCGGTCGATGGTTTCCGGCTTCAGGTCTGCCGGCGCGTCGAGCGCCATCAGCCGCCACAAGCCTTCAACCGGATCGATGACGCGCACATTCGCCCACATTCCTTCCTTGTCGACGACGAGAAAAAACGTGCCCGGATCTATGCCGAGCGTGCCGCAAAGATCCGGCGTGCGGAAAAACAGGTGCACTGGCCGGCTCAAAACCTCGTCACCGCTGAGACCGATCCCGAACGCCT